>JAUSAX010000012.1 GCA_030652315.1 Afipia sp.
TGACCAAGGTCGATTTGCGTCTGATGATCGTCGCCGGACTGCTCATCTTCGCGCTCAGTTGCTGGATGATGACCGGGATCACGCGCGATTATGATTTCTACGAATTGCTGGTGCCGCAGATCCTGCGCGGCGTCGGCATCATGATGGCGATGGTACCGGTGAACAACATCGCCCTCGGCACGCTGGCGCCCTCGCGCCTGAAGAACGCGGCAGGGCTGTTCAACCTGACGCGCAACCTCGGCGGTGCGGTGGGGCTGGCCCTCATCAACACCATCCTCGACAGCCGGACCGACCTGCATATCTCGCGGCTGCATGACAAGGTCACCTGGGGCAATGCGACGGCGGTCGAGACGCTCAACATGCTGACCCAGAAATTCCAGGGCGCGGGCAACGCCTCGCTGATGGCGCTGAAGCAACTGTCGCTGATCGTACACCGGCAGGCGGTGGTGATGAGCTTCGGCGATGCCTTCTTCATCCTTGCATGCTTCTATCTCGCACTGAGCGTGCTGGTGCTCTTCGTCAACAAGCCCAACATGATGGGCCCGCCGCCGGACGCGCATTGAAGTCGAGCCGCGCCCGTGGCACATCAGTCACGGACACAGCAATGGCAAGCGCGGGCACATGAGTTTCATCAGCGGCGTCGGACTGACGGCTTTCGGCAAGCATGAGGGCCGTTCGACACTCGATCTCATGAGCCAGGCGGCTGAGAGCGCGCTGTCGGATGCGAGCCTCAGGCGGAGCGACATCGACGGTCTGCTGACCGGTTATTCCACCACCATGCCGCACCTGATGCTGGCGACGGTGTTCGCCGAACATTTCGGCGTGCAGCCGTCTTATGCCCACGCCATTCAGGTCGGCGGCGCCACAGGCCTCGCGATGGCGATGCTGGCGCACGAGCTGGTCGAGGCCGGGGTTGCGAAAACCATTCTCGTGGTCGCAGGCGAGAACCGCCTCACCGGGCAGGCGCGCGATTCGGCGATGAGCACGCTGGCGCAGGTCGGTCATCCTGAGTACGAAGTGCCGCTCGGTCCGACCATCCCTGCCTATTACGGACTGCTCGCCTCGCGGTACATGCACGACTACGGCCTGACGCAGGACGACATGGCGGAGTTCGCCGTGCTGATGCGCAAGCACGCGATGCTGCATCCCGGCGCGCAATTCCGCGATCCGATCACGGTCGCAGATGTGATGGCGTCGCGCGAGATTTCCTCGCCGCTCAAGCTGCTGGATTGCTGCCCGGTGTCGGACGGTGGCGCGGCCTTCATTGTCAGCCGCGAGCCGACCAGCGACCATCATGTCCGCATCATGGGCTGCGGGCAGGCGCATCTGCATCAGCATGTTACAGCCGCACGCAGCCTTTCTGACGTCGGCGCGGCGGTTGCAATGTCACGCGCGCAGGAGAAGGCGGGTGTCGATCCGCGCAGCATCAAATATGCCGGCATCTATGACAGCTTCACCATTACGCTCGCGATCCTGATCGAGGAGCTTGGCATCGCCGCGCGCGGCGAAGCTGCTGCCCGTGCGCGTAACGGCGATTTCGGCATCAAGGGTGCGCTGCCGCTCAATACCCATGGCGGGCTCTTGAGCTACGGCCATTGCGGCTGCGGTGGGGCTATGGCGCATCTGGTCGAAACGCAATTGCAGATGACGGGCAGGGCAGGGCCGCGACAGGTGCGCGACGCCTCGTTGGCGCTGTTGCACGGCGACGGTGGCGTGATGTCGTCCCATGTCAGCATGTTCCTGGAGCGGGTGCGATGAGCGAAGCGACAGAACTAAAGGGCTGGACCGACGGCGCCGACGCGATCCTGTATCAATCGTGCGGGGCATGTCGTCATCTCTGGTACTTCCGCCGTGCCTTCTGTCCGGCGTGTGGCGATGCCTCGCCGCAGACTCACACGGCGAACGGCAAGGGCGTGGTCTATGCCGTGACAGTGGTTCGTCGCGCGGCGACGCCGGAAGCCAAGGCGCATGTGCCGTATGCGATCCTGCTGATCGATATGGCGGAAGGCTTTCGCATGATGGCGCATGGCGAGATCGATCTGCGCATCGGAGATCATGTCATTGCGGAATTCATGCCGTTTACGGATTTGCGCACGCCGTATTTCGTCAAGGCGTCAACGAAATTGTGAGCGTGCGGCGTGTCGCCGCGCGCACATTGCCGGATTTTAAGCGGCCGGTACAAAATTTGCCGCAATTATTGCCCAAAAGATCATCAGTGGATTTCACCCCTGAGTCCGCATTGCTCGAACGCGGGAGGATCGCATGGATTTGAAGTTTGCGTTTATCGCGACCCCGCGAGTCCTGCGCGTACGCGCCTCGGCATCCGGATACCCCCTCGGTTAACCCCGCGGTCCTCCGCATAAGGTTGGCGGCTGCCATCGGTTCTCCGATGGCCTGTCCGAGGTCGTCCGGTTCGCTTTGTCGCGGGCCCTGCTGACCAGCTTTCACAACCTGATTCTTTACACGTGACGATTGCGCGCGGCGATGCCGCTGCGTCGTCCATATTTCTGGAGTCGGCTTGCGCCTGCGCAGCCGAAACATGTCATGACTGGTTCTAATAGAAAGAAATCGCCCGCCATCGGTGCGGTGCTGTCGTTCGTCTTCCGCCACTGGCGTAATCAGCCGGGGCGGTTGTCTGTTGTCGCCGGCGGTCTGATCGCCGCGGCGGCCGCTGACGTGTTCATGCCGTTGTTCGCCGGGCGGCTGGTGGACGCGGTTGCGCTGGCTGCGACCGATCCGGCCGCCGCACATCGTGCTGCCGGTATCGCATTCGGCGTCATTGTCGCGCTCGGCATTGTAGCGATGGTTCTGCGCTTCATTGGTCTGAAGGCGATCATCCCTTTTACGCTGCGCATCATGTCGGATGTGGCGCAGAACGCCTTCGTGCGAATCCAGCGCTTCTCCACGGACTGGCACGCCAACAGCTTCGCGGGCTCGACCGTGCGCAAAGTTACGCGCGGGATGTGGGCGCTCGACCTGATGAACGACACGATCCTGATGGCGCTGGTGCCGTCGCTGGTGGTGCTGGTCGGCTCGACCATTCTGGTCGGGTGGCATTGGCCGATCCTCGGTGCTGGGATCGCGCTGATCACGGTGGTCTATGTCGCCATGACGGTTACGCTGACGACGAAGTACATTGCGCCTGCCGCGCAAATGTCGAACGCGCTCGATACCAAGGTTGGTGGCACGCTGGCAGATGCGCTGACGTGCAACGCGGTGGTGAAATCGTTCGGTGCGGAGGCACGTGAGGACGATCGACTCGGCGGTGTCCTCGGCAAATGGCACCGTCGGGCGAACCGGACCTGGTCGCGCTACACCTATGTCGGCACCGCACAGCACGCTGTGCTGGTGTTGATGAGCGCCGTCGTGATTGGCGGTGTCTTGCTGCTGTGGGCCGCGGGTCGCGCGTCGGTGGGCGATGTCACATACGTGGTGACGACCTATTTCGTCATTCACGGCTATCTCGGCGACATCGGTCAGCACATCAGCCACCTGCAGCGTTCGGTGAACGACATGGAGGAACTGGTCGCGATCCACGACGAGGCCATCGGCATTGCCGACGCGCCGGACGCCGTGCCGATGAAGGTCACAGGCGGCGGCATCGTGTTCGACGATGTGACGTTCCACTATCGTGGGCACGACACGCCGCTGTACGACCGGCTTGCGGTCAACATCAGGCCCGGCGAGCGTGTCGGTCTGGTCGGCCGCTCCGGCTCCGGCAAGACGACGTTCGTCAAGCTGGTGCAGCGGCTGTATGACGCGACCGGCGGACGCGTGCTGATCGACGGTCAGGATGTCGCGAAGGCGACGCAGCAATCGCTGCGCAGCCAGATCGCCATCGTGCAACAGGAACCGACCCTGTTTCACCGCTCGCTGGCCTAGAACATCGGCTACGCGCGGCCGGGCGCGACCATGGCGCAGATCGAGGAAGCAGCGCGACTTGCCAACGCGCATGACTTCATCATGCGGCTGCCGAAGCGTTATGAGACGCTGGTGGGCGAGCGCGGCGTGAAGCTGTCGGGCGGCGAACGTCAGCGTGTGGCGCTGGCGCGCGCCTTCCTCGCCGACGCGCCGATCCTGATCCTGGACGAGGCCACCTCAAGCCTCGACTCGGAATCGGAGGCCTTGATTCAGGAGGCGATGGACCGCCTGATCCAGGGCCGCACGGCGATCGTGATCGCGCACCGGCTGTCCACGGTGCGCAGCCTCGACCGGATCATTGTGTTCGACCGGGGCCGGATCGCCGAGGAGGGGACGCACGCCTCGCTCGCAAGGCGCCCCGGCGGCATCTATCGCTCGCTGTTCGAGCGGCAGGTGCTGGAGCTCGACCGCATGTCGGCGGCGGAGTAAGGGAGGGCCGATACAACGTCATTGCGAGCGAAGCGAAGCAATCCAGTATTGGTAAAGCAAGAACTGGATTGCTTCGTCGCAAGTGCTCATCGCAATGACGGTGTAACCCGCGCTAGCGCAGGTTGACGGTCTTCCGGTCGACGGCGCTGTGATCCTGAAAATCGTCACCGTCGATCAGTGACGGAACGAGATGCGGTGAGACCGTGTAGACGGCGTAGCCGCTTCTCGATCGCTTCGCCTGATAGAGCGCTTCGTCGGCGCGGATGAGCAGATCATCCGGCGTCAGTTGTTCGTCGGTCAGAATCGCGATGCCGACGCTTGTGCCAATCTCGATGGTGTAGCCGTTGATGTTGTAATAGCTGCTGACGTCTTCCACGATGCGGGACGCTAGCCCCGTCGCCTGCTCGCGCTCCGCCACGCCGGTCTGCACCAGAATGAACTCGTCGCCGCCCAGCCGCACCAGCAGGTCGCTGGCCCTCGTCAGGCACGTCAACCGCCGTGCCACCTCTTTCAGGATCGCGTCACCGGCGGGGTGGCCGTAAAGATCGTTCGCCGCCTTGAAATGATCGAGATCGAGGCTGTGGACCGCGAGGCCGTAGCCGCTGCGCTGCGCATCGGCGATGACGGCTTCCAGATTCTCGTTGAGCCCGAGCCGGTTCGACAGACCCGTCAGCGCGTCGCGTTGTGCAAGGCCCGCGAACCTGCGCTTGAGCGTGAGCTGGCTGACGATGGTCTCGTAAGCGTGCTGGATGACGTCCACCGCACCGAACAGAAAGATGATCGTCGTCAGTGCAAGACAGATGTAGATCACTCCACCGTGGATGATGCACGCGATCGCCGGCGGAATGGAAACTATCAGCACACTTGTAAACGCAAGACGTGGCCGATAGGCGACACGCGTGATGGTGCCTGCCGCGTAGGTCGACAGCACCCCGACGATCAGCATGTGAACCGTCGGGTCCGGCAGCATATAGCTGCGCACGCCGAGCGCGCTGACGACAATGGCCGTTGCGATGCTTCGTACTGCAAATCGTGTTTCCCACACCGCGGCCGTTGCACGTGTGAGAGGTTCTGCCGTCACCTCGCGGTGATAGCGGCGGATCATCAGAATTCGTTCGGCTGAAATCAGCAGGCCGATGGTGGTCAGTGACAGTACATACGGATCGCCGGTCCGCGCCACGATGGCCCAGCCGACCACGCACTGGCTGATCGCAAAGACGACAATCAGCGGCGTGGCGCTGAACAGGTTGCCGATCAGTTCGACATAGATGCTCTCCGGGAGGCGGCGCTCGCGGAACAACTGCAGCGGTGAAAAATTCATTCGATCCGCGATTCATCAAATGCCCAGCGTTCATGGGCTGATCGTCGCTTCCTAGCGGTGTCAGGTAAAATGAAGGGTCCACGGAAGGTTCAAAGTTGAGGGAACTGGAACCTGCCGGCTGCGTAATGGGAAGGGAATCCTGAACAGGACTTCCCGCGGACCGAGCCATGCATCCGGCACTACGAGGTCCGCTTCAGGAGCAACCCCGAGTGTGAACCGCTTCACACGGCAGATGCGGTTTCATGGCCACCTTGGGGATGTGATTGCATTCAACACGAAGCCCGACGGCGCAATTTCTGTCTCCGCAACGGAGATTCGTGCTTAGGTTCCCGCATAAGGCCACTTGCTGCATTCAATCTCGAAATTGGAATTGCCGTTTCCTGGTGTTCTCAGATCAGGTGCAAGGAGGCATTGTCATGAACAAGGTGAGCAAGGCGCTTCGCTGTCTGGCGAGCGCTATCTTCATCAGCGCGATGTGTGTGGGCAGCGTTGCGGCGCAGCCGGTCAGCGCGGGCTGCGTGCTGGATCAGGCGGCATTTACCGGGCGACAGGTTCTGCGCTGCGCCGGAGGCCTGACCATTACCGCGGAGAGCGGTGGTCAGTATTCGCTCCTCGATCGCGATGGGAACGGAAAGGCCGACGCGGCGCGTCTGAGCAGCCGCGCGTTACTGCTCGATGCGCCCAAGGGCAGTCTCGGCAAGGCCGGCTTTCAGGTCATAACGCCGCAAGCCATCGCGGCGGTGCGCGGCACGAAATGGGCGGTGGATGCAGACGGAAGCAAGACATCCGTATTCGTCGCGCGGGGGCGCGTCGCGGTGCGGCGGCCGGATTCCGGGCGTGCCGTCGTGCTCGGTGCCGGTGACGGAGTTGATGTGGAGGCCGGCACCGGTCCGCTGACCGTCAAGCGTTGGGCGCCCGCGCGTGTTCAGGCACTCATGGCGCGCTTCGGACAATAAACGCCGATGAAGCGACTGCGGCTCCCGACCTTGGCGGCACTTGCTCTCGCGGGATTGTGGGGACTCGGGCTCGGTCTTTTCCATTTGCGCGGCGACGCATGGTTCCTCGATCGTTTCGAAGCGACGATGACGGATCTTCGAACGCTGGTTCGCGGAAAGATCAACCCGCCCGATCTGGTGAAGATCATTGCCATCGACGATGACGTGGTGCGGAACGAGGGCGGCTATCCTCTCCCGCGCGCGGCTTTGGCGAGAATCGTCGATGGGCTTGCGCGCTTCAAACCCAAGGTGATCGTGATCGATCTGCTTCTTGTCGATCCGGGACCGGAGAACGGCGATCAGGCGCTGGAGCAGGCACTCGATCAAAGCCCGAGCGTGATTGCTGCCGCTGCTGTTTTTACGCAGGGCAAGCAGTGGATTGCATCCGGGGATGACGGTCCGCTTCCAGGTGTGCCGAGCGCCGACCGGTTCCTGTTGCCGCTGCAGCGGTTCGCTGATCGCGCAGCGGTCGGTGTGGTCAATGTCGCGACCGATCAGAGCGGAACGCCTCGTTTCTTTCCCATGCTTTTCAGGCAGGGCAATCGCATTGAAGCGTCGCTGCCGTTGCGCGTTGCGGCTGTGGCCGCTGCGGAGAATCCCGGTGTGGAGCCGGACCGGCTGACACTCGCGGGCAAGTCGATCCCGACAGATATCAGTCACGCTCTCCCGCTAAGCTTCTATGGTCCTCGCGGCACCATCCCGACGTTCAGCGCCGCTTTGGTACTGAACGGACAGATAGACAGCAAGACGATCGGCGACCGGATAGCGGTGATCGGCGCAACCGTCACCGGCGGAGGGGACGTTTTCCCGACACCCTTCGATTCGGTGCTGCCCGGCGTCGAAGTGATTGCCACCGCCATTACGCATTTGATCGCCGGCGACGGAATAGTCCGTAACCGGAACGTGCGGCTTGCCGATGTCGGGTTTGCAGCCGTGCTGCCCATGATTCTGGTCGGCCTTCTGGCGTGGCGTCGCAGCGTCGTCGCGCTGATCTTGATGGCGGTCGTTTTTCTGGCCTGGCTCGGATTGAACGTCGCCGCGTTCTCGTATGGGGTCTGGCTGAGCGCTGCGCTGCCGATGGCCGCAGCAATTCCTCCGGTCATGCTGTTTGGCGCTGTGCAACTCCAGCAGGGACGACGGCGTGCGCAGTATTTCGCGATGAGGAACAGCCTCCTTCAACAATTTCAGGCTCCAGTCGTGCGCGACTGGCTGACCCGTCATCCCGATTTTCTCTCGGAGCCCGTCCACCAGAATGCAGCGATTGTGTTTATCGATCTGTCCGGTTTCACGGCGCTGAGCGAGACCATGGACGCGGACGAGATCCGCGAATTGCTGAAGTCGTTTCATGCCTTGATCGACAAGGAAGTCGTCACAGCCGGCGGCGTGATCACCAGCTTCATGGGCGACGGCGCGATGATCCTGTTCGGTTTGCCCGAGCCTGGGTCCAATGATTCTGCCAGTGCGGTGCGTTGCTGCGTCAGTCTCTGCACCGGCACTCAAAAATGGCTGGCGTCGCTGCCGCCGTCGATCGCGGTGCGGCTCGGCTTCAAGGTCGGCGCGCATTTCGGGATGATCGTTGCGTCCCGATTGGGCGGCAGAAGCTATCAGCACATCACGGCGACCGGCGATACCGTCAACGTCGCGAGCCGCTTGATGGAAGTCGCGGCGCGACAGGGCGCCGAGCTTGCGATGAGCGCGGAGATGCTCCGCGCGGCCGGTGCCGACAACGCGCTGTCGGCGTCGGGTTTTCTCAGTGGACCTGTGGACACCAAGATCAGAGGGCGGTCAGGCTCGCTGACGATCTGGCTCTGGAAAAGCTCTCTCCCCGGCGAGACCATGGCCAAGGCCAGCTAGCCGCGCGATCCTTTGCCGGATCACACGCAGATAAATCGGCCAGTCTCCAAGCCGGGTTTGCAGTGCGCGCGTTTCAACGCGCTTCCTTGGGAAGGACAAAGGTCTGCCCGGGATAAATAAGATCTGGATCTCGGATTCGGTCCCGGTTCGCTTTTAAAACGAGCGGGTATCGCATGCCCGAGCCGTAGGTGGCGCGGCTGATGTGCCAGAGGCTGTCGCCGCGCGATACGACCACGGCGGACGGTGAGCCTCCGGCTGACCGAGGGGGCGCTTGAGAAGACCCAGCGGCTTGATCCGGCACGGAACGGTTTGCCACAGCCGTCTCCGGAATGCTGGACGGTACTTCGGGGCGCGATCGAACCGCGGCGCTGGAACTCGACTCCGCCGCGTCCAGCGCGACCGCCACTCTTTGTTGCGATGTTGCCTGCTTGCCGTCCGGTTGTCTGGATCTCAATGTCAGCTCGTAGCTCCCAGGAGGAAGCCGGGAAGGGGGCATGACGAATTGTCCGGATTGATCTGCGACCGCTCGATCAAGCGCCTCGCCGTTGCGCAGCAACTCCACGGTCGCGCCGGGCGCGGCCCTGCCGGCGATGACTGCGTCACCCGTTCGTTCAATGCGGGCAATGTCGAAGGCGGGCGCGGATTTATCTGCGTCCGGCGAGCGGGGCGGTTCGGCGAGCGCGCCCGTCACGGCGTTTGCTTCGGCTTGTGCCGTTGCAAGTGCGGCCGAGCCCTCATCTCGCGCGCCCGGTGCGGGCGGCGCAATCGCCGGCGCGGCGATCACAGTTCTGGTTTCAACTTTGGCTTCAACCGGCGGTTCGCGCTGTGTGTGTCTGATGCCGAAGACAAGCGCGGCACCACATACCGCAACAAGCGCCAGAGACAGAAAAATCACCCGGCCCATCGATGTGGCTGCCATGGTACGCGCCCCTTTACCAGATCGTGACTTGTCAGCCCCTCGGCAAGCTTGCGCCGATTTATTCCGGTCATCAAGTCCACTGCTATTCGGTCAGCCGCGCGAACTGTCACGAAATGGCGAGGGGTCCGGCGTGTTAGCGCCGAACCCCTCATTCTTGAGCATGATCTTATCGGAAAACCGGTTTCCACTTTTCCGGATCATGCGATCAATATCAGCCGGCCTGTAAGCCGGGTTCTGTAGGGCCTGAATGGTTTGCACCACGCAGACGTGACGGCCATTCCTCTGGGACGCAAGTTGCCTTGCGCCTCGAGCAACCTACCCGGACAGCGGGCCTGACATCGCCCCGCGGAGTTATCGCTCGAGAGCGAACTTTCCACTGTGCCGTCCCTATTCGGTTTTGCTCCCGGTGGGGTTTGCCATGCCATCTCCGTTGCCGGAGATGCGGTGCGCTCTTACCGCACCTTTTCACCCTTACCTGATCCGAAGATCAGGCGGTTCGTTCTCTGTGGCACTTTCCCTGGGGTCGCCCCCGCCGGGTGTTATCCGGCACCGTATGTCGATGGAGCCCGGACTTTCCTCCCCGGCGACCTTTCGATCCTTGCCGGGGCGGCCGTCCAGCCGACTGACGCCGCAGTGATGGGCGCGCGGGCGCGGGAGGTCAAGAGGTGAGGAGCGCTTCTTTCGGCATCAGCGCGAGCAGATTCTCAAGCGTGGTCAATGTCGAGGTGTCGGCAATGCCATCCACGCGCTCGGGCCGGAAGTGCCGCTGGAAGGCGGCGACCACATCCATGGTGTTGGCGTCGTAGAGTCCGTTCAGCGGCACGCCGTAACCGAAGCTCGCCAGCAGCTTTTGCAGGGCGAGAACGTCGTCGCCGGATGCGCCGAGCATGGTCTGCACGCCGCGCACGATCGGCGCGGGCTCGACCCACAGACCGACGCCGGAATCCGCCAGCAGCCGCCACGGGAATTTCTCGCCGGGATCTTTCTTGCGTCCGGGCGCGACATCCGAATGTCCGAGAATGCGATGCTTTGGAATCTCGCGGCGGATCATGATGCCCTTGCACAGCGCGATCACGGCCGCGGTCTGGCGCAGCGGGAAATCGGTGTAGCCGAGATCATGGCCGGGGTTGACGATCTCGATGCCGATGGAAACGGAGTTGATGTCGGCTTCAGTGCCCCAGGAGGACGCGCCGGCATGCCAGGCGCGATCCGCCTCGCGCACGCACTGGATGATATTGCCGTCTTCGAGCACGACATAATGTGCGGAGACTTCGGTGCCCGTCGTGCACAGCCGCACGATCGCGCTCGCCGTATCGGCCATCCCGGTATAGTGCAGCACGATCATGTTCGGCGACAGCACACCCTTGCGGTCGCCGTAGTTTGGCGACGGCGTGACGTTCGAGACGACGGACGAATCCGGCACGAAGTTCGGCATTTCAGCAGGTTCCCCCAGGTGGAAAATCGGGACGCTGACGCTTCGAACCAAATCCAGCAGACTCAAACGATCCTCGCGGCATACAGGTACTCGAAACAGGGCGAGAGAAGGGCGGTAGCAAACTAGTGACGGCAATGCGCTCCCTGCGCAATCCGCGCGGGTTCCATCACCGGTCCTTGCCCCCAGAACATTCCGCATGGCCGGGTTGCTGACCGGCACGGCCGAAAGACACCTTCCTTAAAGGCGATCTTCCGCGTCAACCATTCCTTAACGATAACTGCCGCTACTGAAGGGTGTAGAGTCGCGCCGGAATGGGGCGACTGCGGTTCATCGATGCGCAAAAAGCCCCGCGACAAACCCCATGGCTGGCCAGAAAATCCCATGCGGAACCTCAAATTTGCGGCGCGTCATCGCCAGCGCCTCCGCGTTCAGGTCAATCTGGGCGCCGGAACGGGCCAATCTCGGGCTGTTCGGACGGGACCTTGCGGATCGGCCCGGATGTTCAGGCCGGCATGCGGCCGTCTTTCACCGGCAGGCGTTTGAAATGTCGCCCGACGATGCACCTGTGCGCCATGTTCCGGTTCTCGGCCGCGAGGCCGTCGAGGCGCTCGCGCCGCATGACGGCGGCGTCTACGTCGATGCCACCTTCGGTGCCGGCGGCTACAGCCGCGCGATCCTGAAAGTTCCCGGCACGCGCGTGATCGGCATCGACCGCGACCGCACTGCCATTGCCGGTGGCTTCGAGCTTGTCGAGTCGTCCGCTGGGCGGCTGACGCTGGTTGAGGATCGCTTTTCCAATCTGGCCGATGTCTGCGCGGGGCAGGGTCTCAGCGCGGTCGATGGCATCGTGATGGATGTCGGCGTCTCGTCGATGCAGCTCGATCAGTCCGAGCGCGGCTTCTCGTTCCGCTTCAACGGCCCGCTCGACATGCGGATGGGCCACGACGGACCGACCGTGGCCGACGTTGTGGCGAGCGCATCCGAAACCGATCTGGCCAACATCATCTACATATTCGGCGAGGAGCGGCATTCGCGCGGCGTGGCCCGCGCCATCGTCGCGGCAAGAAAAGAAGCGCCGATCACCACGACGCGCGCGCTGGCCGACATCGTGTCGCGCGTGGTGCGCTCCAAGCCGAACGAGATTCATCCGGCCACCCGCACGTTCCAGGCGCTGCGCATCTTCGTCAACGAAGAGCTGGACGAACTGCATGCGGCGCTTGTGGCTGCCGAAAAGACGCTGAAACCCGGCGGGCGCCTCGCGGTGGTGTCGTTCCACTCGCTCGAGGATCGCATCGTCAAGAATTTCCTCAACGAGCGCGGCAAGCGCGGCGGCGGCTCGCGGCATCTGCCGGACGTCAAGCAGGCCCTGCCGAGCTTCGAGATTCTCACCAAGCGTCCCGTCGTGGCAGGCGACGAGGAGGTCGCGGCCAACCCGCGCGCGCGTTCGGCGAAACTGCGGGCCGCTGCGCGCACCGATGCCCCCGCGCAATCCGAGACGACATCGTTCGACTGGCCGCAACTGGCCGACGTGATGAGGGGAGGCTGACATGCGCATCGTCCACCTCTTCGTCATCTGCGCGCTGGTCTTCGCCGCGGCCTATGTTTACCGCATCAAGATGGAATCGACCGTGCGGACCGAACGCGTTCTGAAACTGCGCGCGGACATCCGCCAGCAGCGCGATTCGATTGCGAGCCTGAAGGCTGAATGGGCCAAGCTGGAATCGCCGAAGCGGATGCAGGAACTGGCCTCGCGCCACCTCTCGCTGCGCCCGATCGAAGCGATTCAATACGATTCGCTGAAAAATCTGCCGCCGCGTCCGCCGAGCTTCGTCAAGCCGGGCGATCCCGATCCGATCGGCACCATCATCGAAAGCGTCGATCTGGAGGCGCTTGCCGCCGCCGCGTCGCAGGACGAAACGCTCACCGGTTCGATTCCAAAGCCGGAGGGCGCGCAATGACGGATCAGGCGCCCAACACCACGCGACCTGCAGAGCCCTGGCGTCAGCGGCTGATCCGCACGCTGCTTTACGGGCGCAATGTCGATCGCTCGGCCAAGGCACGCGCGCGCGTCGGCCTTGCGATTATTGCGTTCTCATTGGTCTACGCAGTAATCGCTGGCCGCCTCGTGATGTTTGCGGTCGGCGGCGACGGCCACGGCGCGCGGCGCACGGCGTCGCAGGATGCCATCGCCACCGCCCGGCCTGACATTCTGGATCGCAACGGAATGATCCTGGCCACCGACGTCAAGACGCCATCGCTGTTCGGCGAGCCTCGCCGCATCATCGACAAGGACGAGGCCATCGAGCTGCTGACCGCGACGCTTCCCGATGTGGATGCCGGCGAGGTGCGCGACCGGCTGTCGTCGCGCAAGGGCTTCGTCTGGCTGAAGCGCGAAATCACGGCGCAGCAGCAAAAAGACATCTACCGTCTCGGCATTCCGGGCATCGGCTTCCTGCGCGAGAACAAGCGTGTCTATCCGAGCGGCTCCATCGTGTCGCATCTGATCGGCCACGTGAACATCGACAACCAGGGGATCGCGGGCATCGAGAAGTGGCTCGATTCGAACGGACTTGCCGATCTGCATCGAGCCGGATTCGCGACCGACAGGCAGCAGGAGCCGGTTCAGCTCGCAGTCGATCTGCGCGTCGAACATGCGCTGCGCGATGAACTGCTGAAGGCCAAGGATAAGTACTCGGCGAAGGCGGCCGCGGGTCTGGTCTCGAACGTGAACACCGGCGAGATCATCGCGATGGTCTCGGTGCCCGACTACGATCCCAACAATCCGCGCGAGGCCAACGATCCGACCCGCATCAACCGCCTGACCACCGGCGTCTACGAAATGGGATCGACGTTCAAATCGCTGACGCTCGCCATGGCGCTCGATTCCGGCCGCGCCACCATCAACACACTCTACGACGCGCGCGCACCGCTGGTGTACGGCAAGTTCAGGATCAACGACACCCACAATCTTGGTCGCTCGGTTCCGATGTGGGAGGTGTTCACTGAATCCTCCAACGTCGCCTCCGCACGCATCGCGCTGTCGATGGGCGTCGAAGCGCATAAGGCGTTTCTGCGCAAACTTGGCCAGCTCACGCGGCTGCGCACCGAATTGCCGGAGAGCGCCGAGCCGCTGGTGCCGAAGCGATGGGGCGAACTGAACACCATTACCATTGCGTTCGGTCACGGTATGGCGGTCGCGCCGCTGCAGGCGGTGATGGGCATTAATGCGCTGATCAATGGCGGCTATCTTATTCCGCCGACATTCCTGAAGCGGTCGCGCGAGGATGCGATGCAAGTCGCCAAGCAGGTGGTCAAGCCTGAAACCAGTAACAGCATGCGGTACCTGATGCGGCTGAACGCGGAAAAAGGCACGGCGCGCAAGGCCGACGTCAAGGGCTATTATGTCGGCGGCAAGACCGGCACCTCCGAAAAGGTCGTCAACGGCCGGTATTCCAAGAAACAGGTGCTGAATTCCTTCACCGCGATCATGCCTGCCGACAATCCGCAGTATCAGCTCCTGATCATGCTGGATGAGCCGAAGGGGCTGCCGGAAACCCACGGCTTTATTACTTCGGGCTGGAACGCCGTGCCGACCGGCGGCAAGGTGATCGAGCGAATTGCCCCGCTATTGGGGATGACGCCGCGGTTCGATTTGCCGCCGTCCGAGCGCCTTATTCTTGCGGCATCGAAGGAAAGCCGGTAACCGCACGGCTGCGCGTATTCCGCAAAAGTGGGCACCGGTTTTGCGGCTAGAATACGCGCATGCTTAGATGTACCGGGGTGAAATGAAACTACGCGACCTTTTCAGCGGGGACGCCGTGATCGGCGCGCAACATGCCGATGTTGCGGTCGCTGGCCTCGCCGTGGACAGCCGTGTGGTGAAGCCGGGCGACGTGTTTTTCGCGCTGGCCGGGGTCAAGACCGACGGCGCGCGCTTCATCGATCAGGCGATTGCCTCCGGCGCTGCTGCGGTCGTCAGCGACCGCATTCCCGAAAACGACGATCGCGTTCCGTTCATCGCGGTGCCCAACCCGCGCCGTGCGCTGGCGCTGGCCGCCGCGCGGTTTTATGCACGCCAGCCCGCCACCATTGCCGCCGTCACCGGCACCAGCGGCAAGACCTCGGTTGCGGTGTTCACACGGCAGATCTGGCAGCGCCTTGGTTATGCGGCCGCGAGCATCGGCACCATCGGACTGGTTTCGCCGAAGCGCACCGTCTATGGCTCGCTGACCACGCCCGATCCGATTGCGCTGCATCGCTCGCTCGACGAGATCGCGGGTGAGGGCGTGACACATCTGGCGTTCGAGGCATCGTCGCACGGCCTCGACCAGCATCGGCTTGACGGCGTGCGCGTCAGCGCCGGCGGATTCACGAATCTCTCGCGCGACCACATGGACTATCATCCGACGGTCGAGCACTATCTCGCGGCCAAGCTGCGGCTGTTCACCGATCTGGTTGTCGATGGCGGCGCTGCCGTCATCGCGGCCGATCACGAACACTCGCTGGCGGTGATCGAGGCCGCGCGCATCCGCAAGCTGCGGATCATAACGGTCGGACGCAACGGCGAGGGGATCAAGCTGCTCGATGCGGCAGTGGACGGCTTCGCGCAGAAGCTGACGTTCGAGTACGGCGGCAAGCGCTATCAGGTGCGGCTGCCGCTGGTCGGAGAATTCCAGATCGAGAACGCGCTGGTTGCGGCAGGACTCGTGATCGCGACGGGCGGCGATGCGGCGCGCGCCTTCGCGGCGCTCGAACATCTCGAAGGTGCCCCGGGCCGGCTCGAACTGGTCGGCGAGCGCAACGGCGCGCCGGTGTTCGTGGACTACGCGCACAAGCCGGACGCGCTGGCGAAGGCGCTGGAAGCGCTGCGCCCCTACACCAAGCGCAAACTCGTCGTGGTGTTCGGCGCGGGCGGTGATCGTGACGCCGGCAAGCGTCCGCTGATGGGCGCGATTGCCGCTGAGAATGCGGACACGGTGATTGTGACCGACGACAATCCCCGCTCTGAAAATCCCGCCTCGATCCGCGCCGCGATCATGGCGGCTGCAAAAGGCGCCACAGATATCGCGGATCGTGCCGAGGCGATTCGTGCCGCCATTGCGGGCTTGCAGAAAGGCGATGCGCTGCTGATCGCAGGCAAGGGCCACGAGACCGGACAGATTGTGGGAGATAGGGTGTTGCCGTTCAGCGATCACGAAGCCGCCACGGCGGCATTGGCGGAGCATGCGGCATGAGCACGGCATTGTGGACCAGTGCAGCGATGGCAGAGGCGATGCGTGCCGCAAGGCGCGGCGCGCTGCCGAATGATGTCATCGGCATTTCCATCGACAGCCGCACGCTGACGCCGGGCGAGGCTTATTTCGCGATCAAGGGCGACGTGCATGACGGTCACGATTTCGTCGAGGTCGCGCTGAACAACGGCGCCGCGCTCGCCGTCGTCGCGAAAACCCATGCGGATAGATTCGCGGACGATGCGCGGCTGCTGGTGGTCGACGATGTGCTGGCGGGTCTTGTCGATCTCGGGCGAGCGTCGCGGGCGCGTCTCGGCGCAAAGGTGATTGCGGTGACCGGGTCGGTCGGCAAGACCTCGACCAAGGAAGCGCTGCGCGCGGTGCTCAGCGGTCAGGGCGAGACCCATGCGTCAGTCGCCTCGTTCAACAATCACTGGGGCGTGCCGCTGACGCTCGCGCGTTGCCCGGCGACTGTCAGATTCGCGATCTTCGAGATCGGCATGAACCATGCCGGCGAGATCGAGCCGCTGGTGAAGATGGTGCGGCCGCATGTGGCGATCATCACCACGGTCGAGCCGGTGCATCTGGAATTTTTCTCCGGGATCGAGGCGATTGCCGACGCCAAGGCTGAAATCTTTGCCGGCGTCGAGCCCGGCGGAGCCGTGGTGCTCAACCGCGACAACGCGCAGTTCGCGCGCCTGAGCAAGAGCGCGACGAAGGCCGGGATCGAACGCATCGTCTCGTTCGGCAGTGACGAAAAAGCCGATGCGCGGCTGATCGATGTGTCGCTGCATGCGGCATGTTCGGCGGTGCGCGCGAGCATTCTCGATCAGGACATCACCTACAAGATCGGGATGCCCGGACGCCACATGGTGATGAACTCGCTCGCCGTGCTGGCGGCGGCGTCGCTCACCGGTGCGGATCTCGCGCTGTCGGCGCTGGCGCTGGGACAGCTACAACCGGCGACGGGACGCGGCGTGCGGCAGCAACTGGCTTTGAGCGAAGGCACGGCAACGCTGATCGATGAAAGCTACAACGCCAATCCGGCTTCGATGGCGGCAGCGATCACGGTGCTCGGTCAGGCGACCGTCGGTCCGCGCGGGCGGCGCATCGCAGTGCTGGGCGACATGCTGGAACTCGGCGCAACCGGTTCCGATCTGCATCGCGGGCTTGCCGAAGCCATCAAGGCGAACGGGATCGACGCGGTTTTTTGCTGTGGTCCGTTGATGCACAACCTGTGGGAAGCCCTTCCTTCGACGAAGAAGGGCGGCTATGCCGATAACTCGGCTGCACTCGAGCCGCAGGTCATTTCTGCTATCGGCGCCGGCGACGCCATTATGGTCAAGGGTTCGCTTGGTTCGCGTATGAAATTGATTGTGATGGCACTGCAAAAGCGCTTTCCGGAAAAAGCCACGCTCGACGGCGTCGCACCATAAGGCAATTGGAAATGTTTTATTGGCTCACTGAATTCGCCGGCACCATCCCCGGCATCAATGTATTCCGCTACATCACGTTCCGCACCGGTGGTGCGATGGTCACTGGCGCGCTGGTCGTCTTCCTGTTCGGACCATGGATCATCGACCAACTTCGCCTCGCGCAGGGCAAGGGCCAGCCGATCCGCGCCGACGGTCCGCCGACGCATCTGGTGACCAAGAAGGGCACGCCCACCATGGGCGGCCTGATGATCCTCTCGGGCCTGATCGTCGCGACGCTGCTGTGGGCCAACCTGCGCAACGCCTATGTCTGGATCGTGCTGCTGGTCACGCTCGGCTTCGGCTTCGTCGGATTCTATGACGACTACCTGAAAGTTTCCAAGCAGACCGACAAGGGATTCTCCGGGCGCTCGCGCCTCGCGGTCGAAGCACTGATCGCCTTGATCGCCTGCGCCTGCATCGTCTGGTTCGGCCGCAGCGCGTCGGTCACGGCGCTGTCGATCCCCTTCGTCAAGGATTTCATGCTCAATATCGGCTGGTTCTACGTGATGTTCGGCATGTTCATCATCGTCGGCGCCGGCAACGCAGTGAACCTCACCGACGGCCTCGATGGCCTCGCCATCGTGCCGGTGATGATCGCCGCAGCGAGCTTCGGCATGATTGCCTATCTGGTCGGCAACGCCGTGTTCTCGGAATATCTGCAAATCCGCTACGTCCCCGGCACCGGCGAACTCGCGGTCCTGTGCGGCGCGGTGCTCGGCGCAGGTTTGGGATTCCTCTGGTTCAACGCGCCGCCGGCCTCGATCTTCATGGGCGACACCGGATCGCTCGCGCTCGGCGGCATGCTCGGCGCGATTGCTGTCGCGACCAAGCATGAAATCGTGCTGGCGGTGATCGGCGGCCTGTTCGTGGTCGAGGCGCTGTCCGTGATCGTGCAGGTCGCGTCGTTCAAGCTCACCGGCAAGCGGTTCTTCCGTATGGCGCCGATCCACCATCACTACGAGCAGAAGGGCTGGACCGAACCGCAGATCGTGATCCGGTTCTGGATCATCTCGGTGATGCTGGCGCTGGCTGGTCTTTCCACGCTGAAGCTGCGGTGATGGTTGTGCCGTGACAATGAGTTATCGTCATGGCCGGGCTTGTCCCGGCCATCCACGTCTTCAGAGTAGTGTTTCGTAGAGATCGTTCCAGTCGGGATTACTGACCATTATCTTCCTGACTTTCCATGAGCGTGGCCAATGTTTGATATTATGTTCTCGCTGAATGGCAGTGCGAATATCCTCATATCGCTCGAAATAAACCAGGCGCTTCAAACTATGCCGTTTTGTGAATCCGTCGATATAGCCCGAACGATGCTCAAATACTCTGCGCACGAGGTCATTAGTTACGCCGACATACAGGACGCCGTTCGGCCGATTGGTCAGGATGTAGATGTAGCCGCCGTCGCTCATGTCGCAATCGTGAAAGGCGTGGATGGCCGGGACAAGCCCGGCCATGACGAAATTCGCTCGTGACTCCCGTCACCTCCTTCGCGGGCAAGACCGTTGCAGTGTTCGGCCTCGGCGGATCGGGGCTTGCGAGCTGTCATGCCTTGAAGGCCGGCGGCGCGGAAGTCATAGCCAGCGATGACACGCCGGCAAAGCTCGCGGAAGCGGCAAGAGCCGGTTTCATTACCGCCGATCTGCGCACGGTTTCCTGGGCGAACTTCGCGGCGCTGGTGCTGACGCCGGGCGTGCCGCTGACCCATCCGCAACCGCACTGGACCGTGCTGGCCGCGAAGGATGCGGGCGTCGAGGTGATCGGCGATATCGAACTGTTCTGCCGCGAGCGCAAACGTCATGCACCGGATGCGCCGTTCGTCGCCATCACCGGCACCAACGGCAAGTCCACCACCACGGCGCTGGTGGCGCATCTGATGCGCGAGGCCGGCTACGACACCCAGATGGGCGGCAACATCGGCACCGCGATCCTCTCACTGGCGCCGCCCGCGAAGGGCCGCGTCCATGTGATCGAGATGTCATCGTACCAGATCGATCTCACGCCCTCGCTCGATCCGTCCGTCGGCATCCTGCTCAACGTCACCGAGGATCACATCGACCGTCACGGCACCATCGAACACTATGCGGCGGTGAAGGAGCGTCTGGTCGCGGGCGTGCAGCAGAGCGGCACCGCCATCATCGGCGTTGACGATCGCTGGTGCGCGGCGATCGCCGACCGTGTGGCGCAGGCGGGCAAGAACGTGGTTCGCGTTTCGGTCAAGCATCCGGTGGCCGACGGCATTTGTCTCGAAGGCGACACCATCGTTCGTGTCGATGGCGGCGCGCGGTCGCGGATCGCCAGCGTAGCCGAGATCGGTTCTCTACGCGGCCTGCACAATGCTCAGAATGCGGCCTGCGGATCCGCTGCAGTGCTGGCACTTGGGGTCAGCAGCGAGATGTTGCAGCAGGGGCTGCGCAGCTTTCCCGGCCTTGCGCACCGTATGGAGCAGATCGGGCGAAACGGCCGCGTGCTGTTCATCAACGATTCGAAGGGCACCAACGCAGACGCCGCGGCACGCGCGCTGTCGTCGTTCAAGGACATTTTCTGGATCGCGGGCGGAAAGCCCAAGACGGGCGGCATCGAGAGCTTGCGCGAGTTCTTCCCGCGCATCCGCAAGGCCTATCTGATCGGCGAGGCCGCACAGGAATTCGCCGCGACGCTCGGCGATGTTCCGCATGAGATCAGCAAGACGCTGGAAGACGCGGTGCCGCACGCTGCGCGCGATGCCGAGGCGTCCGGCCTGAGCGAGCCTGTTGTGCTGCTGTCGCCGGCCTGCGCGTCGTTCGACCAGTTTCCGAATTTCGAGAAGCGTGGCGACCGCTTCCGGAACGTCGCCAACGCGCTGCCGGGTGGCCTGACGCCGCCTTGAGTTTCCCTTACCTCTCCCCGCCTGCGGGGAGAGGTCGGCCGCGTAGCGGTCGGGTGAGGGGGATAGATCTCCAATTCAAGAACGAAGTTGCCCCTCACCCCAACCCTCTCCCCGCAAGAGCGGGGCGAGGGAGCGCATAGCGACTGCGGCGAGGAACGTGCCTTTGAACTCGGACAATCCGACACTTTGACGAGATTTTTTCTCGTATCCGTCCATCTTTAACCCTCCGGAAACCATGATGGGCGAGTAATACCCCGTTAATCTTTTGCGCAGGACACGCACATGATCTCCCGTGAGCAACGCACGCCCCTGAGCGAATGGTGGTGGACGGTGGATCGGCTGCTTTTGGCGGCATTCATCACGCTGATGCTCGGCGGCGTCATCCTGTCGCTGGCCGCGAGTCCGCCGGTGGCGGCGCGCATCGGCCTTGATCCGTTTCACTTCTTCAACCGGCATGTTTTCTTTCTGATGCCGTCGCTGATCGTGATGCTCGGCGTCTCGTTCCTGTCGCCGCGGCAGGTGCGCCGCAGCGCGCTGATCGTGTTTACGATCAGTATCGTACTGGTCGTGGCGACGCTGCTGTTCGGACCGGAGGTCAAGGGCGCGAAGCGCTGGATCACCATCCTGGGCCTCAACATTCAGGCCTCCGAATCCCTCAAGCCTGCGTTCGTGGTGCTGGTGGCGTGGCTGTTCGCGGAATCCGCCAAGCGGCCCGAAATGCCTGCGACGTCGATGGCGCTCGGGCTTCTGCTGATGACTGTCACGCTGCTGGTGCTGGAGCCTGACTTCGGCCAGACCATGCTGCTGCTGATGGTATGGGGCGCGCTGTTCTTCATCGCCGGCATGCGGATGATCTGGGTGTTTGGCCTGATGGGTGCGGGCGCGGTCGGATTGTTCGGCGCCTACATGATGGTGCCGCACGTCGCGGGTCGCATTAAACGCTTCATGGACCCGTCGTCGGGCGATACCTTTCAGGTCGATACCGCGATGGAAGCTTTCACCCATGGCGGCTGGTTCGGGCAGGGGCCGGGCGAAGGCACCGTGAAGCGCATTCTGCCAGACAGCCACACTGACTTCGTGTTCGCGGTGGCGGCCGAGGAGTTCGGAATTATCCTGTGTCTCGTGCTGCTCGCGCTATTCGCCTTCATCGTTATCCGCGCGTTGTCGCGCGCCTATGCCAGCGAGGATCTGTTCGCGCGTTTTGCGGCTGCAGGCCTTGCGATCATGTTCGGCATTCAGGCCTCGATCAACATGGCGGTGAACCTGCATCTGATGCCGGCGAAGGGCATGACGTTGCCGTTCATTTCCTACGGCGGATCGTCGATGATCTCGCTGGCTTACGGCGTCGGCATGCTGCTGGCCTTGACGCGGCAGCGCCCGCGCGTCGAAATGGAATCCATCAGCGCCGCCAATGCCGCGAACAGCTTCGCGTAGCGCGTATTCCGCAAAAGTGGGCACCGGTTTTGCGATCAGAATACGCGCAAATAAATGAGTAGTACGCCGGAACTCGAAAGCATGCCTGACAAACCTCTCATCATGCTGGCGGCGGGCGGAACGGGAGGACACCTGTTTCCCGCTGAGGCATTGGGCGTCGCGCTGATGAAGCGCGGCGTGCGCGTGCGCCTGATGACGGATTCCCGCGCGCTGCGTTATGGCGGGATGTTCACGCGCGACATGATGGATGTGGTGCCGAGCGAAACCGTGCGCGGACGCACGCCGTGGGCGTTGGCGCGGACCGGCACACTGCTCGCCGCTGGTGGCGCGATGTCGCTCGCCTTGCTGTTGCGGCGGAAGCCGAAGGCTGTGGTCGGCTTCGGCGGCTATCCGACGCTGCCGCCCTTGATCGCGGCGAAGCTGCTCGGGATTCCGACGGCCATTCACGATTCCAATGCCGTGCTTGGCCGCGCCAATCGCTTGCTATCGACGCGGGTCAGCGCAATTGCGACGTCGCTGCCGGGCGTGCTGGACCGCGATCCCGCGCTCGCCGGCAAGACGACGGTCACCGGCACGCCGATGCGGCCCGCGATTCTCGCTGCTGCGGTCGTGCCGTATGTTCCTCCGGACGCCGAGGGGCCGCTGCGGTTGTTGGTGGTCGGCGGCAGTCAGGGCGCGCGGGTGATGGCCGACATCGTGCCGGGCGCGATCGAGCGGCTGGAGCCGGCGTTGTGGCGCAGGATCAGTCTGGTTCAGCAGGTGCGCGACGAGGACATGGCGCGCGTGCGCGCGATTTATGACCGGCTCAAGATCGAGGCGGAGCTTGCGCCGTTCTTTACAGACTTGCCGGCACGGCTCGCGGCGACGCATCTCGTCGTGTCGCGTTCGGGGGCGGGGACCGTGGCAGAACTCGGAGCGATCGGACGTCCCTCGATTCTGGTGCCGTTGCCCGGTGCCATCGATCAGGACCAGCACGCCAATGCGGGCGTGCTGGAGAAAGCCGGTGGCGCGATCCGCATTCCCCAGACCGAGTTCACGCCTGATCGCCTTGCAGCGGAAATTTCCGCGCTCGCCGCCGATCCGGCGCGGTTGACCGCGATGTCCACCGGCGCGCGCACCGTCGGCAAGCTCGATGCCGCGGAGCGGCTCGCCGACCTGATGGTCAAGGTCGCGGGGATCTAGCCTCGAGATTTATCAGCCGTCATGCCCACGCTTGTCGCGGGCAGCCACGCCTTCATTCTTTGTGCAAGCAAGACGTGGTTGGCCGGGACAAGCCCGGCCATGACGATTAAATCAGACCGCAGACACCTCACAGCCGCACATTCTCCACGAGATAATCGAGGAATGCGCGCACGCGGGCGGGCAATTGTCCACCGTGACCGACGAACACGGCGTGGATCGGTTCGAGATCGCCGGGATTGACGTCTTCGAGCACCGGCACCAGACGCCCTGCTTTGATATCCGCATCGACATGAAAGCGGGCGAGCCGCGACAGACCCGCTCCCGCAATCGTCAGCCGCTGCATGGCTTCGCCGTCAGAGACCAGCGCGTTGCCGGCCGGCGGCACGGAGACGATGCCGCCGCTGCTGTCACGAAACGGCCAGCCGTCGATCTGCTTTGCAAAGCAGAAGCCGAGCATGTTGTGTTTGGCAAGATCGGCCGGCGTGCGCGGCGTTCCGTGCTCTGCGAGATAGGCGGGTGCCGCGACCACAACCATGCGGCTTTCGCCGAGTTTGCGCGCAAGCAAACGGGACTCTCGCAGGGGGCCGACGCGGATCGCGATGTCGGCGCGCTCTTCCATCAGGTCCACCACGGTATCGGTCAGCGACACGTCGATGCTGACGCCGGGATGCAGCTTGAGAAATCCGGGCAGCAGCGGCAGCAGCCAGTGCAGCCCGAACGGCACGCTGGTGTTCACGCGCACCCGGCCGCGCGGAATCGCGCCGATGGCAGCTTCGTGTTCCGCCGCGTTGATATCGTCGAGGATGCGGACGCTGCGATCGTAATAGGCGGTGCCTTCCGGCGTCAGTTGCAGCTTTCGGGTCGAGCGGTTGATGAGGCGGACGCCGAGCCGTGCTTCCAGCCGCGCCACCAGTTTGCTGACCGCCGACGGGCTCATGCGGAACGCCCGCGCCGCCGCGGAAAATCCGCCCAGCTCGACCACGCGGGCGAACACTTCCATCTCGCCGGAGCGATTGATGTCCTGCCGTGCCATTGTGACTTCAATTCACAAATATTGTTACTTATGCTAGTCTAGTTCACGAATGGCTTTGCGTCCACTTCTCGGGAATACCGGCGGTTGGCCGGATTCGCCTGAGGACTGCACCATGCCACTCGCACTCTACGCGCTCACCGCCGGCGCTTTCGGAATCGGCGTCACCGAATTCGTCATTATGGGCCTGTTGATCCAGGTCGGCGCCGATCTCGGTGTGTCCATCCCGTCAGCAGGCCTGCTGATTTCCGGCTACGCCCTCGGCGTGGTGGTGGGCGCACCGGTCATGACCATCGCGACCGCGCGCTGGCCACGCAAAACAGTTCTGCTCGCGCTGATGGCCGTCTTTACCGTCGGCAACGCCGCGTGCGCCCTTGCGCCCGACTACTGGACGCTGATGGCGGCACGCGTGCTGACCGCGTTCGCGCACGGCACGTTCTTCGGCGTCGGCTCGGTGGTTGCCACCACGCTCGTCGCGCCCAACAAGAAAGCTTCTGCGATTGCCGTGATGTTCACCGGCCTCACGGTCGCGAACATTCTCGGCGTGCCGTTCGGAACGTGGCTGGGGCAGGGCTTCGGCTGGCGTTCGACGTTCTGGGCGGTGACGGCGGTCGGCGTTGTCGCCTTCGCGATCATTGCTGCATTCGTGCCGAAAGATAAGGCTGCGCCTGACCCCTCTACGCTGCGCGACGATCTTGCCGTGCTGGGCCGGCGCTCGGTGCTGGTCGGCCTGTTGACCACGGTGCTGAGCTGGGTCGGCGTGTTCGCGCTCTTCACCTATATCGCCCCGATGCTGACTAAACTCACCGGCTTCTCGGACGCCGCCGTTTCGCCGATTCTCCTGGTGTTCGGCGCGGGCCTTGTCGGCGGCAATCTGCTCGGCGGAAAGCTCGCGGATAAATGGTTGATCCCGTCATTGTTCGGCACGCTGTTCTTCCTCGCCGTCGTGCTCATGCTGATGACCTTCGCCACGCATAATCAGGTCGCTATGGTGGTGTTCGTCGGCCTGCTGGGTGCTGCGGGATTTGCCACCGTGCCGCCGTTGCAGATGTGGGTGCTGGAGAAAGCGTCCGGTGCGGGACAGTCGCTTGCGTCCAGTTTCAACATCGCGGCGTTCAATCTCGGCAACGCCATCGGCGCGTGGCTCGGCGGCGCGGTGATCGATCACGGACCGGGGCTGGGTGCGATTCCCTGGATCGCCGGACTGGCGCCGCTGGCGGCGCTGGCGCTCGCGCTGTTCAACCAGTGGCTCGATTCGCGGCAGGCCAGGCTGGTTCCCGCGGCTGCTTGCCCCGAAGCCGCCGAGTAACTGGCGGGATCGGGCTCCTTTGGCCTGATTTGAAAAGAATCGTGCTATTTTTCTGAGCTGGCCGGGCTTGTCCCGGCCAGCTTCGTCTGTTTGAAGGACGTCATGGATGCCCGGGCCGGGCCGCGCATCCCCAATGACCGGAAGAATTTTATGAGACTGCCGCGCGAGATCGGACCCATTCACTTCGTCGGTATCGGCGGCATCGGCATGAGCGGCATCGCCGAGGTGCTGTGCAATCTCGGCTACACCGTGCAGGGCTCGGACGCCTCGGAGAACGCGAACGTCACCCGGCTGCGCGACAAGGGCATCAAGATCAGCATCGGCCACAAGGCCGAGAACGTGAACGGCGCGGACGTGATGGTGGTCTCGACCGCGATCAAGCGCGACAATCCGGAACTGATCGCCGCCCGCGGTTTGCGCATTCCGGTGGTGCGTCGCGCGGAAATGCTGGCCGAACTGATGCGGCTGAAAAGCTGCATCGCCATCGCCGGCACCCACGGCAAGACCACGACGACCTCGATGGTCGCGACCTTGCTGGATGCGGGCAATATGGACCCCACCGTCATCAACGGCGGCATCATCAATGCCTACGGCACCAATGCGCGGCTCGGTGCCGGCGACTGGATGGTGGTGGAAGCTGATGAGAGCGACGGCACGTTCCTCAAGCTGCCGGTGGATGTTGCCATCGTCACCAATGTCGATCCCGAGCATCTCGATCACTTCAAGACGTTCGATGCCGTGCAGGAAGCATTCAAGGATTTCGTTGAGGGCGTGCCGTTTTACGGCTTCGCGGTGATGTGCATCGATCATCCGGTAGTGCAGGCGCTGGTCGGCAAGATCGAGGACCGCCGCATCATAACGTACGGCGAGAATCCGCAGGCCGACGCGCGACTTGTTGACCTTGTTCCGTACAGCGGCGGTTCGAAGTTCAAGGTTGCGTTCCGTCACCGCAAAACCGACGTCGCCTACGAGATTTCCGATCTGGTGCTGCCGATGCCGGGACGGCACAACGCGCTCAACGCGACGGCCGCGATCGCCGTGGCGCACGAGATCGGCATTTCGGATGAGGCGATCCGCAAGGCGCTTGCCGGATTTGGCGGCGTGAAGCGGCGCTTCACCAAGACGGGAGAATGGAACGGCGTCACCGTCATCGATGATTACGGTCATCATCCGGTGGAGATCGCCGCCGTGCTCAAGGCGGCGCGGGACTCGACCAAGGGCAAGGTCATCGCCGTGGTGCAGCCGCATCGCTATACGCGTTTACAGTCGCTGTTCGAGGAATTCTGCACCTGCTTCAATGATGCGGATACTGTCGTCGTCTCGGACATCTATGCGGCCGGCGAAGATCCGATCCCGGGCATCGATCGCGATTCATTCGTACTTGGCCTGCGCGCCCACGGACACCGCGAGGTGGTTCCGCTTGAAGGCCCCGAGAAGCTTGCGCCGCTGGTGCGCGATATCGCAAAGCCGGATGATTTCGTTGTTCTCCTCGGTGCCGGCAATATCACGCAGTGGGCCTACGCATTGCCCGGCGAGTTGAAGGCGTTGGAAAAATAGCGTGGCCTTCTCCGACATCAGCGCCGATCTGAAATCCGCGATGCCCGATCTGCGTGGGCGATTGCTGGCGAATGAATCGCTCGCGCCCCTGACGTGGTTTCGCGTCGGCGGTCCGGCGCAGATCCTGTTCACGCCGGCGGACGAAGACGATCTTGCCTACTTTCTCTCGAAGTTGCCGCAGGACATTCCTGTCTACACGGTGGGCGTTGGTTCGAACCTGATCGTGCGCGACGGCGGTGTCAGCGGCGTTGTCATTCGTTTGTCGCCGCGCGGCTTCGGCGAAACCAAAGCCGAGGACGATTCCGTTCGTGCGGGCACCGCCGCGCTCGACAAGCGCGTGGCGGAAGCCGCCGCTGCCGCCAACATCGGCGGGCTCGAATTCTACTTCGGGATTCCCGGCTCAATCGGCGGCGCGCTGCGCATGAACGCGGGCGCCAACGGCGGCGAGACTAAGGACGTGCTGGTGGAGGCGAGGGGCGTCACGCGTACGGGCGAGAAGGTCACCTTCTCCAACGCCGAGATGAAATTCGTTTATCGCAATTCCGGCGTCGATATGTCGGTGATTTTCACCTCCGCATTGTATCGGGGACGCGTCACCGATCCCGAGACGATCCGCGCCCGTATGGCCGAGGTGCAAAACCATCGCGAAACCGCACAGCCGATCCGCGAAAAGACCGGTGGATCGACGTTCAAGAACCCGCCAGGCCACAGCGCATGGAAACTGATCGACGCAGCAGGGATGCGCGGCTTTCGCGTCGGCGGCGCCCAAGTGTCGGAGATGCACTGCAATTTTCTGATCAACACCGGCGATGCGACCGGGCACGACATCGAAACGCTGGGCGAGACCGTGCGCGCGCGGGTAATGGAAAATTCGGGCATCGATCTGCATTGGGAGATCAAGCGGATCGGGGTGGCGTAGTTGTTGGCGGAGTGCCGGCATACGCCCCATGTCGTCCCCGCGAAGGCGGGGACCCATACTCCCTGTGTCCTGTGTTAGGGAGGGATGTCAGCCTTTTTTCTTGAACGAGAATTTGGTGGTTATGGATCCCCGCTTTCGCGGGGATGACATTGAAAAATGATTTCAGCCTTCCCGCACCCTCACTCGCTCAATGACTGAAGCACCTTGATCGGCCCCGGCGACACCTGAAATGCGCCGTCGAACGGATATTCCTGAAGCGCAAGAATGCCGAGGGTTACGACGGCCGCGGTCGAGAACACCATCAGCGATGCGAAGAAGGCGCGCGGCTTCTCGAGATGAACGAGGGCGATCGCAACCTGCGTAATCAGGCCGAGCGCGATCACCACGAGCCATTTCAGATCGTTGGTATGATCCGACGACAGCGCGAGACGATCATTGCGCGCTGTACCGACGCGAAGCGCTGCGGCGAGCAGCGCGGACTGCACGGCCGGCCCGGACTCTTTTGCGATCGACGGAATGCTGACCTCGCGCAGCAGGTTGTCATAGGCGGCGGCGGTGGATGGCGACTGGCGCATCGCGTCCATCGCCGGCCATTCGTCCGCGACCACCGAGGTCACGTAGGTCTTCAGCGCGGTGCGGATGGTGCGCATGTCCGAGACCGACGCGACGCTGAGCGTATGGATGTTGCGCAGTTCGCCGGCCTCGGCATGGACCACGCGATAGGCCTGCCGCCCGCGCTCGGCCACATCGGCGGCGAGGAAGCCGGTCAGCAGCGCGAACAGGATCGCGGGCCCGCTGAAGAAGGGCGCGACAACGCCTGTCAGGGATTGCACGGGACGGGCAAACGGACGGCAGAAGGTGATCCACGCCAACAGCAGCGTCATGCCGAAATACAGCCCGATCAGGACGAGGAAAATTCCAGCGGGGGACATGTCGAGCCAGGCTCTGATCATGGAAATGGCCTTCTTTTTTGGGAATGTTGTGACGCCGGATTCGGTATGGCTGCGACACTATCTGAATCGCGGCGGCTTGGTCATCGGCTCAAATCAGCGTAGGTAGGGCGAATTGGGAGAGATCATGAGTGAGTTCAAACACGTCGCGGTGCTGATGGGCGGATGGTCGTCCGAGCGCGAAGTCTCGCTGCGCTCGGGCAAGGCTTGCGCCGATGCTCTGGAGCGCAAGGGCTACCGGGTCACGCGCATCGATGTGAAGCGCGACATCGCGACCGTGCTCGATACGCTGAAGCCTGATGTGGCATTGGTGATGCTGCACGGCCGGCCGGGCGAGGACGGCACGATTCAGGGCGTGCTCGAAACGCTCGGGATTCCCTATTCGCATTCCGGCGTGCTGGCGTCGTCGCTGGCGATGCAGAAGGATCTCGCCAAGACGGTGATGGCGACGGCGGGGGTGCCGGTGCCGGAAGGGCTGACGCTGACCCGCACTGAGGTGGCGAAGGGGCATGTCATGGCGCCGCCTTATGTCATCAAACCGGTGGCGGACGGCTCCAGCGTCGGGGTCTTCATCGTCACCGAGGCCCACGCCCATCCGCCGCAGGAGCTTTTCCGCGAGGACTGGCCTCACGGCGACCAGCTTTTGGTCGAAAAATACGTCGCCGGGAAGGAACTGACCTGCGCCGTCATCAACGGCGAGCCGACCGGGGTCATCGAGATCGTACCTTTAATCAAATTCTACGATTACGAGGCAAAGTACTCTCCGGGCGCATCAAAACACATCCTGCCTGCATCTATTTTACCTTTTGTTTACCAGGAAGTCCGAAGGTTAACGCTGGCGGCGCATGTGGCGCTTGGCTGCCGGGGCGTAAGCCGTGCGGATTTCCGTTACGACGACCGCATCGAGGGTATTGGGGGATTGTCCTGCCTCGAGGTGAACACCCAACCCGGCATGACCGAGACGTCACTTGTTCCAGAGCTTGCTGCGCATGCAGGCGTAACATTTGACGAGTTGGTGCAATGGATGGTGGAGGACGCCTCTCTCGGTCGTTAAGCCGGACGAGGTCCCAGTCTAATCCTCAGGCAAGGGTCGCTTCCGCGACCCAGCGCCCGCGCGCCCGCGGGCAGGCCTCCGCACGCCGCACCAACGTCACCTCCGTTTCCCGCTATGAAGAGCCGCACTGGATCGCCGTGCTAGAACGCCGGCGTCCGCGCGGCTTCGGGCTAGCCGCGACCGCCGTGGTGCTGATCGGCGCGCTCCTGCTGGGCGTGACGAAGGGCGGACACTCCGATGACGTTCTCGGCGCGCTGAGCGATACCCGCAACGCTGCGGCCAATGCGTTCGGTTTCCGAATCACCAGCGTCGCGATTTCCGGCCGCAAGCAGCTCACGCAGGATGAAATTCTCGCGGTCGGCGGCGTCAATGGCCGCTCGTCGCTGCTGTTTCTCGATGCTGCCTCCGCGCGCGACAAGCTGAAGGCCGATCCCTGGATCTCCGACGCGACGGTGCAGAAGCTTTATCCGGGCCGGTTGCAGATCGATATCACCGAGCGTTTGCCGTTCGCGCTGTGGCAGGAAAACGGCCGCGTGTCCGTGATCGCGGCTGACGGCACGGTGCTTGAGCCATACGTTGCGCGACGCTTCGTGTCGCTGCCGCTGGTGGTGGGCAAGGGCGCTGAAACCCGCGCCAAGGATTTCCTGAGCCTGCTGGGGCAATACCCGCAGGTCCGCTCCCAGGTGAAGGCCATCGTGTTCGTCGGCGAGCGCCGCTGGAATCTGCGGCTGGCCGACGGCGTCGATGTCCGGCTTCCGGAATTCGAGGTCGAGAAGGCGCTGGCGACCCTGTCGAAGATGGACAAGGAGACCGGTCTGTTCTCGCGCGACATCACCGCCATCGACATGCGGCTGCCGGATCGGCTGACCGTGCGCCTGTCGGAGGATGCGGCAAAGGCGCGCAACGACCTGCTCAAGGACAAGAAACCGAAGAAGGCTGGAAACGCATGACCAGTCTCGATGGCGTTCAGACCCCGAAGACCCGGCAGATGCCGCCGAACAAGACGGCGCTCGTCGCCGCGCTCGATATCGGCACCAGCAAGATTGCCTGTCTGATCGCGCGGCTGAAGCCATGCCCGCCGAGCGATGCGCTGCGCGGTCGCACCCATGCCGTTGAATTGATCGGGCTGAGCCATATCCAGTCGCGCGGGGTCAAAGCCGGCGCGGTGGTCGATCTCAATGAATGCGAGCAGGCTGTGCGCCAGGCGGTGGCGCTGGCGGAGCGGATGGCCAAGGTCCGCGTCGAATCGGTATTGCTGTCGGTATCGGCCGGCCGCCTGCAGGGCGATATGGTCGAGGCCTCCTCGGAATTGCGCGGCGGAGGGGTGACCCCCGCCGACATGAGCCGCGTCATCAGCGCCGGCATGCATCACGCAACGCCGCGAGGGCGCACCGTGCTCCATGTCCTGCCGGCCAGCTATTCGCTGGACGGCGTGAAAGGTGTCCGTGACCCCAGCGGAATGGTCGCGCGCCACTTCGGAATCGACATGAACGTCATCACCGCCGACGCAACGGCGGCGAAGAACCTGATGCTGGTGGTCGAGCGCTGCCATCTCAACGTCGAAGCGATGGCTGCCGCGCCTTATGCGTCCGGATTATCGGTCCTGACCGACGATGAAGCCGATCTCGGCGCGGCTGTGGTCGAGATGGGCGCGGGCACCACGACGATCGCGACCTATTCGGCCGGGCAGTGTGTTCACGCCAGCGGTTTTGCGGTTGGCGGACAACACGTCACGATGGATTTGGCGCGCGGTTTAGGCGCGTGCATTGCGGATGCCGAGCGAATCAAGACGTTATATGGCACCGTGCTGACCGGCGGTTCTGACGCGCGCGAAGTCATGAGTGTGCCAACGGCCGGAGATCACGACCGGGACGAGCCGCAGATTGTTTCCCGCGCCACGATTGCCAACATCGTGAAGCCGCGGGTCGAGGAGATTTTTGAAATGGTCAGGGACCGGCTCGCGGATTCCCCCTTTGCGGCAGAGCCGCGGGCGCGAGTTGTGTTGACCGGCGGCGCGTCGCAGCTCACCGGCATTCCCGAACTCGCCAGCCGCATTCTGAGCCGTGAGGTGCGCATCGGGCGTCCGCTCGGCTTCGCCCGGCTGCCCAACGAGGCCAAGAGCGCATCCTTCGCGGTGCCGACCGGCCTTCTGGTCTATCCGCAATTCGCACACCTAGAACACGTCGAACCGCGGCACACGCGGCAGGTCATGACAGGGACCAACGGCTATTTCGGAAAGGTCGGCAGATGGCTTCGAGAGGGCTTCTGATGATCTCAACACCGGATCGGACCATTCCATCAACCGCTTTGGCGTGCAGCCTAAGCCCCCACGCGCGCGCATAATCGAGAGGCAACCATGACCATCAATCTCACACCCCCGGATGTTCGCGAGCTGAGGCCCCGCATCACAGTGTTCGGCGTCGGCGGCGCGGGCGGCAATGCCGTCAACAACATGATCACCGCCGGCTTGCAGGGCGTCGATTTTGTTGTCGCCAACACCGACGCGCAGGCCCTGACCATGTCCAAGGCCGAACGCATCGTGCAGATGGGCACCCAGGTCACCCAGGGTCTCGGTGCGGGTTCGCAGCCGGACGTGGGCGCCGCGGCCGCCCAGGAAGTGATCGACGAGATCAAGGACCATCTCTCCGGCGCGAACATGGTGTTCGTCACCGCGGGCATGGGCGGCGGCACCGGCACCGGTGCAGGCCCCGTGATCGCCGCGACCGCGCGTGAGATGGGCATCCTCACCGTCGGCGTCGTCACCAAGCCGTTCCACTTCGAAGGCCAGCGCCGCATGCGCACCGCAGAGGCCGGCATCGCCGAGCTTCAGAAGGTGGTCGACACGCTGCTGATCATCCCGAACCAGAACCTGTTCCGCGTCGCCAACGAGAAAACGACGTTCGCAGACGCCTTCGCGATGGCCGACCAGGTGCTCTATTCGGGCGTTGCCTGCATCACCGACCTGATGGTCAAGGAAGGCCTCATCAACCTCGACTTCGCCGACGTCCGCGCCGTGATGCGCGAAATGGGCAAGGCGATGATGGGTACCGGCGAGGCCACCGGCGAGAAGCGTGCACTGACCGCGGCGGAAGCTGCGATCGCCAACCCGCTGATCGACGATTCGTCGATGCGCGGTGCGCGCGGCCTGCTGATCTCGATCACCGGCGGCAAGGACCTCACGCTGTTCGAAGTCGACGAAGCCGCCACCCGGATTCGTGAAGAGGTCGACAACGACGCCAACATCATCGTCGGTGCGACGTTCGACGAGAGCCTCGACGGTGTTATCCGCGTCTCGGTGGTCGCCACCGGCATCGACACCGTGGCTGCCAGCCGCTCGACGGCTCCTCCGCAGGTCACGAGCGGCGGTGCGCCGGAAAGCCGCCTCGCCGAACTGACCGCACGTCTGCGTGCCGACAACCAGCGCATGGCGGAGCGGGCACAGCAGCAGAAGCAGGCTACGACCGCTGCCGCGCCGGCGCCTGTGCGCGCCACCGCCGACCAGATCGATCGCGCCGCGCTTGCGGCGATCGCCGAAGCCGTGTCGCCGTCGGCCCCGGCTCCGATGCAGCCCGCCGCTTATGGCGACGTCAGCGTGCGTCCGATCCCGCCGAAGCCATCGCTGTTCCCGGATCACGAGGAGCCGATGAACCTGCAGGAAGCCGCTCCGCCGGCATCCTTCATCCCGCAGCCTGCCGAGCGCATGCCGCTTCGTGCGCCGCGCATGCCGCAGTTCGAGGAATTGCCGGTGCCTGCCCAGAATCAGATCCGGCAGGCTCGCGGCGAAACCGCCGAGGAGCATCCGCCGCAGAAGCGCGCCTCGCTGCTGCAGCGTCTGGCCAATGTCGGCCTTGGCCGCCGCGACGAGGACACCGAGCCGCCAATCGCAGCCCGCGCCTCCGGTCCGGCGATGCCGACGATGCCGCCGCTGCCTGAGCGCAAGGCGCAGCGTCCGGTTCCCGCCGAGTTCGGTGGTTCCGGTTCCCCGGTATCTGAATACGCTCGCCGCCCGGCGCCTCAGGGCCTTGATTCGCACGGCCGTCCGGCCCCGGTCGCGCCCCAGAACGGTGGAGAGGACCATCTGGATATCCCCGCCTTTTTGCGGCGTCAGGCCACCTGAAGTTTGTTACAAACTCTGAATGCCCAATGCCCCGGCCAAAAGCCGGGGCATTTTTGCTGAGAGCTGCTCGCGCGGTTCGAGCCGTAAATTAAATATTTGTTTTTGCTGGTAAAATCTGCGAGCTGCGGTGGGCCTGAGATTGCCTGGAGGGTGCCGACCGCTGCCTAAATGGGCCGGACCGGCGGCGCGAATACGGCAAGTTTGGGGTAACAATCTGTAAACAACCGTGAGTAGCGCTCTCGCGTGCAGGGGTTAAGGTTCTCGCACTTTGGGGATGATCCTTGGTCGCAGCGCCGGTTCAACAGGCGAAACCAGTTTGGTTACAGCGACTTGGGATGACTAAAACTTTGGGCAATCGGGAATGAAATCGAGTCGGCAGACAACGCTCCGGTCGCAAGTCACCGTGACGGGCATCGGCGTTCATTCTGGATCTCCGGTCAGCGTTACGATCGGACCAGCCGACATCAATTCAGGTTTCGTCTTCACCCGCGCCGATCGTGAAGTTGCCGCCATCGCGGCCTCCGTTATCGCCACCGATTTTGCAACCGTTCTGGGCGACCATCAGGGCCCGTTCGTTTCTACCGCTGAACACGTTCTGGCCGCGCTGCGCGGCATGGGCGTCGATAACGCCACCATCGAAGTCGATGGACCCGAAGTGCCGATCATGGACGGCAGCGCCGCTCCCTTCGTGGATGCGATCGATCAGGCGGGTATCGTGCAGCAGAACGCCGCCCGCCGTTTCATTGAAGTTCTGAAGCCGGTGCAGGTTGAGCTCGGCGAATCATTCGGCGAACTGCGCCCGTATGCCGGCGGTTTCCGCGCCGAACTCGAAATCGATTTCGCCAATTCGCCGATTGGCCGTCAGGCCTACGCGTTCGATCTCGACGCCGACAGCTTCCGCCGCGACATCTCCCGCGCCCGCACCTTCGGCTACATGGGCGATGTCACCAAGCTCTGGAGCGCCGGTTATGCGCTCGGTGCATCGCTCGAGAATTCTGTGGTGTTCGACGAGACCCGCGTTCTGAACACCGAAGGCCTGCGCTATGCCGACGAGTGTGTCCGTCACAAGGTTCTCGACGTGGTGGGCGATCTGGCGTTGGCCGGACTGCCGCTGATCGGCCTCTATCGCTCGGTGCGGGGCGGCCACAAGCTCAACCATGCCGTGCTCACCGCCCTGATGGCCGACCGCCATGCCTGGCGGGTGGTGGAAGCCACCGAGCCGGTGCTCGAACGCCCGGTTATTGCCCGCCGCGCACGCGGCCACGCCGATGTTGCGGGCGGTATGGTCGCCGTGGCCTTCGCGCCGGACGTGTCCTGAGCGCCTGCCGTTCGCGGGCTTTCCGGAACTCCCGGTTTAACCAATTCGTCGCTAAACCAAGGCATTGTTGGACCGCGGCCACCCGCCTTAATCCCGGCGAATTGTCCGCCTATCCGGTTGGTTAAGGTCCGTTTTTCAGTTACATAGGCGCGCTGGACGAGCCTCGGGATTGTTCGTGCCGCGATGACGGCAGCAGGCGTGTCAGCAACCCAAACCCGCGTCGGGATTTCACACTCAGGTCGGCCAAACGTATGACGCTCGAACTGCGCAACACTTCCGACCCGTCCGTCATGAGCCGCATCGGCCGTCAGGCGCGCCTTGCGTTCGGGCTGATCGTCCTGGCTGTGCCGCTCAGCGGTTGCGGCACCGGCGCGCTGTGGGACAAGTATTTCACCAAGGAAGAAACCTTCGTCGATGAACCGGCGGACAAGCTCTACAACGAGGGCTTGTACCTGATGAACAAGAAGGGTGACCGCAAGTCGGCGATGAAGAAGTTCGAGGAAGTGGATCGCCAGCATCCATATTCCGAATGGGCGCGCAAATCGCTGCTGATGTCAGCCTATGCGGCTTACGAGAATGGCGATTATGACGAGTGCATTTCCTCCGCCAACCGCTACGTCGCGTTGCACCCCGGCAGCCCGGACGCCGCCTATGCGCAGTATCTGATCGCGGCCTCGAATTTCGACCAGATTCCTGACGTGTCGCGCGACCAGGGCCGCACCGAAAAGTCCATTGCCGCGCTTGAGGAAGTGATCCGCAAGTATCCGACCTCGGAATACGCCACCAGCGCCAAGCGGAAGATCGAAGCTGCCCGCGACCAGCTCGCCGGCAAGGAAATGACCGTTGGCCGCTGGTACATGGAAAAGAAGGACTACACGGCCGCCATCAACCGCTTCAAGGTGGTGGTGACGCAGTACCAGACCACGCGCCACGTCGAAGAAGCGCTGGCCCGTCTCACCGAGGCCTATATGGCGATCGGCATCGTCGGCGAGGCGCAGACCGCCGCCGCCGTGCTCGGCCACAATTTTCCTGACAGCCGCTGGTACAAGGACGCCTATAATCTGGTAAAGTCCGGCGGAGTCGAGCCCAGCGAAAACAAGGGCTCCTATATCTCCAGGGCCTTCAAGAAAATGGGCCTCGGCTAGGAATTTAGCTCGCATGCTGGCGCGTCTGTCGATCCGTGACATCGTCCTGATCGAGCGGCTCGATATCGAGTTCTCCCGTGGTCTCGCGGTGCTGACCGGCGAAACCGGCGCGGGCAAA
>JAUSAX010000035.1 GCA_030652315.1 Afipia sp.
ATGCGCTCAGAACTCCGATCGGCGCGCGTCGTCTCGTTACCCCTGCCCGGCAGCGGCGGCGACTTCAGCGGCGAAATCGGATTCCTGCTTCTCGATTCCCTCGCCCAGAGCATAGCGCACAAAGCCGGTCACCTTGATAGGCGCGCCGACTTTACCCTCAGCATCCTTCACAGCCTGCGCCACGGTCTTGGCGTTGTCGTGAATGAACGCCTGCTCGAGCAGGGTCACTTCCTTGTAGTAGGTCTTCAGGCCCGATTCGACGATCTTCGCGATCATCGCGTCCGGCTTGCCCTGCTGACGATACTTGTCGGCCATCACGTCCTTCTCGCGGCGCACAACCTCGGGATCGAGGCTTGCGGAATCGAGAGCCTGCGGATTGGCGGCAGCGACGTGCATCGCGATCTGACGGCCGAGAGTTGCCAGTTCATCCTTCGCACCGGTCGATTCGAGCGCAACGAGCACGCCCATCTTGCCGAGGCCGTCGAACACGGCGTTGTGGATGTAGCTCGCGATCACGCCATCGCTGACCGAAAGTTCGGCCGCGCGGCGCAGCGTCATGTTTTCGCCGATGGTGGCGATTGCATCTGCGATCGCCCGCTCGACGGTAATGTCGCCAACCTTGGCAGCCTTGATCTTCTCGACGTCGGTGCCGGTCTTGAGCGCGACCTGGCCGACCATCTTCACGAGGCCCTGAAACTGTTCGTTGCGCGCGACGAAGTCGGTTTCGGAGTTGACCTCGACGACGACGCCCTTGGTGCCCGCGGTGATGGCAGCGATCAGACCTTCCGCAGCGACGCGGCCGGCCTTCTTGGCAGCCTTCGAAAGGCCCTTCTTGCGCAGCCAGTCGATGGCCGCTTCCATGTCGCCGCTGGTCTCGTTCAGCGCCTGCTTGCAGTCCATCATGCCTACGCCGGTCTTCTCGCGCAGATCCTTGACCATCGCTGCAGTGATCGTTGCCATCGTGGGATGTCCTTTGCCTGTGCGGGCCGTGCGGCGCAGCGTGTGCTGGCAAGCCGGATTCGACGCGCAGGATTTACATATAAGCTTGCGCGTAATCTGGTCGCAGAACCAATACGCGCCGTCGGGGAAAGTCGCGGCCGGAATGAACCGGCCGCGCGATACGTTAAGAGGCTTATTCCGCTTCCGCGGTCAGCGCCTTCGACTGGGCGACCCAGCCGTCGGCACGCGCCGGAAGACCGACTTCTTCGCCGATCTTGTGGGCGGTATCGTGATCGAGTTCGGCAAGCTGCCAGTAGTGGAAGATGCCAAGGTCGTTGAACTTCTTCTCGATCGCGCCGGACACGCCGGTGAGCTTCTTGAGGTCGTCGGCAACGCCACGCGGACCGGCAAGGCCCTGGAAGCCTTCCGACTTCGCAGGCGCGACGGCTGCCGGCGTCGGATTGGCCATTGCACCGATGTCGATGCCCGCGCCGCCCTGGGCACGTGAAATGCCGTCGATCACCGCGCGCGCGATGAGATCGCAATACAGCGAGATCGCACGGCCGGCGTCGTCGTTGCCGGGAACCACGTAGGTGATGCCCTTCGGATCGCAATTGGTATCGACGATCGCGGCTACCGGGATGTTAAGGCGCTGGGCCTCCTGGATCGCGATGTCTTCCTTGTTGGTGTCGATCACGAAGATCAGGTCGGGCAAGCCGCCCATGTCCTTGATGCCGCCGAGCGAGCGGTCGAGCTTGTCACGCTCACGCGTCAGCGTGAGTCGCTCTTTCTTGGTGTACTGCGAGGCTTCGCCCGCACCGAGCATCTCATCGAGATGACGAAGGCGCTTGATCGAACCGGAAATGGTTTTCCAGTTGGTCAGCGTGCCGCCGAGCCAGCGCGAATTGACGAAGTACTGCGCGGAGCGCTTCGCGGCTTCCGCCACGCCGTCCTGTGCCTGGCGCTTAGTGCCGACGAACAGCACGCGGCCGCCCTTGGCGACGGTGTCGCTGACAGCCTGCAGCGCGCGGTGAAGCAGCGGCACGGTCTGAGCGAGATCGATGATGTGAATGTTATTGCGGGCACCGAAGATGTAATTCGCCATCTTCGGATTCCAACGGTGGGACTGGTGACCAAAGTGCACGCCAGCTTCAAGAAGCTGACGCATAGAAAATTCAGGAAGCGCCATAGTTGTGTTCTCCGGTTGGTTCCTCCGGAAGCGTGTGAGCAAGACAAGCCAACGACAAAAGTCACGAATGACAAAAGTACTTGGCCCGGCTGCCACCGGACGGCTTTTTAGAGCCATGCTTCCGTGTGAGATGCGCGGCTTATACCCACGCCACTGTGGTTAAGCAAGCAAATCCGGCTGATTTTGCGGCCCGGAAGCTGCCGATTTCAGCGAGGCACGTGCCCTGCGCACTCCTCTCAACCCGGAGGCCTGACAGGCCTTGCGGCCGGTGCGGGCCTTGGCGGAGGAGCCGCCCGTGGCGGTGGTGCCGCCGGACGCGGGGCCATCTGGGGTCTTGGTGCCATCTGGGGCCGTGGAGGTGGTGCCGAAGGCCGCTGGAACTGAGGCTGCGGTCGCGGCGCCATCTGGGGTCGCTGCGGTGGCGCAGCGGGCCGCTGGAACTGCGGCTGCGGCCTTGGCGCCATCTGCGGACGCTGAGGCGGTGCAGTCGGCCGCTGGAACTGGGGCCGCTGGACTTGCGGCTGAGGTCGTGGTGCACCCTCAGGCCTTGGCGCAGCTGTCGGTCTCTGGGGCCGCTCCGGGCGGCCCGGTCTAGCTGCAGGCCCAGACGGCGCGACAGTCCCCGGCTGCACGGATGGCGACGCGGAATCGGGTCTTCCGCCGGGCCTCCGGTCGAATCGCCCAGGACGTCCATCTTGCGGACGCCCATCTTGACCCGGTTGCGGTCCCGTCACGCCGGGAGCAGGCAAGGTGCTCGGCAGCGGGCGGGCTCCCGGTCGGGGCCGTCCATCCTGTCCGGCACCCGGAGTTTGCCCCGGCAGCACATTGCCCGGCCGAAGATTGCCCGGCTGGACACCGTCGGGCCGCTGCCCCTGTCCCGGTCGTCCCAGTCCCGGCGCTCCCGGACGGCCGCCACCGGCGGCAACCGGAAGAACGCCCGGCGGAGGCGTCACCTTGCCCTGACGGATCAGGTTTGCCCTGCGCGTGGCCGACGGCGGCAAGCCCGGCGCAAACGCGGGTCGGGTTGTCGCGACGCCGCCCGGTCCACCCGGTCGTCCCGGCCTGAACTGACCGCCCGGCCCAAACTGGCCGCCGGGTCTTCCGGGCCGAACGACGCCGTCCGGCGGACGCCGATTGATGACGGTGTTGATGACGTTCCTGTTGTGAATGTTGGCGAACAGGAAACGGTTCACCGGCGGCCGCACATAGATCGGCGGACGGATGAAGATCGGGATCGGAATGAAGATCGGCTGCGGCAGATAGAACACGTCGTCGTAGTAAATCGGCGGATCGAGCACGATGAAATCATCCGGCGGCGGCGGCAGGAAGAACACCGGCACCGGCGGCGGCGGCGCGAATCCAAACACCGGATCATCGAACATCAGGTAGGGACGATCGACGAACTCGAACTCATAGTCGAGCGGTGGCGGCACGTCGTAAGCGTACTCATCGAACGCCGGCGGCGGCTCCAGCGCCGCAGCGATGTTGGCGAGCCGGCGGCGCGCGTCGGCCGCATGCGGTCCCTTCGGATAGCGCTTCAGATAGGACCAGTAGGCCTGCTGGGTGTTGGCGCGGTAGGTCTGCCGCCATGTGATCGCTTCGCGGCGCGCGGCGATAATCGCCCTCACCCGCTTCGCCATCGGATCGTCAGGATAGGCGGCAAGGAACGCCTCATAGTCGGCAATCGTGTCGCGTTCGAGCGCCGCGATATAGGCATCCTTCGCATCGAGATCGCGGATCGGTTTGGATCGCGCGGCTGCGGCCTGATCGGCCTGAAGCGGCGGCGCATCCGGCGCGCGCTCGAAGAACACGAAGTCGCCCTCAAGCTTCTGCGCATCCCATGGCACCTCAGCGCCCTTGGTCACGTCGTTGACGCGCAGCTTCGTGCGGTTGAAAACCTCGGGAAGCGAAATGCCGCCGGTGCGGATCATTTCCGCCAGCGCCTGCGCGTAAGGCCCGTAGTTGCCGGTCGGATTCGGCGCGACCGTTCCGGGGGCTGCGTTGAACGCGATCAGCCCTTTTGGTTCCGGCTCGATCAGTGCGAGACCGCCCGCGAGCGGCTGGCCTTCCTTCGCGAACGGATGATTGTACGCAGCATCGACCACGACGATGTTGGCTTTCAGCGGCAGCGACGACAGCTGGCGAATGTAATCCCCGATGCGCAGGCCTTCGACCGGAACGTCGGTGTCGCGCGCCATGACTGCATCGACGGGTACGAAGTAGTTCTCGCCCGCGAGCTGCAGGCCGTAGCCCGCGAGATAAACCATCGCGACAGTGTTCGGCCCCGCTTTCTGCGCCTTCTGGATGAAATCGCGGAACGTCTGGCGCAGCGTCTCGCCGTCGAGGTCACGCGCGCCGACCACATCGAAACCGGCGGCCTGCAATGTCTGGGCAATCAGGCCCGCGTCGTTGGCTGCGGTCGCCAGCGGCGACCCCTGATAGTTGCCGTTGCCGATGACCAGCGCGATGCGGCTTTGCTGGCCTTGCGCGGGCGGCGGAGTTTGCGCGTGAAGCGGGGCGGTTGCGGCGGCTAAAACCAGCACGGCCGCGACGTTCAAGAACCTGATCATCCCGCGCATGAAACGTGTCTCCGTTCAGCCCATCCCGCCCAGTGGACGTTAGACCACCTGAACAGTGTTTGAACGAAAGATAGTCGGAATAAGGCGGCAACCTCCAGCGGTAAGCCGCTACACCGTCTGAACGTCCACCACACCGGAGACCGCCTTGATCGCACCGGCGATCTGGGGCGACACCTTGAACCGGCCCGGAAGCTTCAGCTCCACCTCGGTTTCGAGGTCGAGCATCATCACCAGCGTGACTTCGCCGTCGCCGGCCGCCGGCCCCGCAGACCTGACGGGCTGGATTTTGTTGCCAGCAGACGCGGCCTGATGACCTTCCAGCCGCTTGGCGATCGACTCCAACGGCTTGTCGTCCCGCACGAATATCCGCAGTCCCTTCTGGGTCTTGGCGGCGGCATCGTCGAGCGGTTCCGCGTGAAGTATGCGGGCGCGCACGTCCTCGCCCTGCAATTCCGCACCGATCTGCATCAGCACGGCCGTTCCGGGCTCCAGCACGTCGCGGTACTGCGCCAGCCCTTCCGAAAACAGCACGGCCTCGAAATGTCCGGTCGGATCGGACAGCCCGATGATGCCCATCTTGTTGCCGGTCTTGGTGCGGCGCTCCATCCGCGACACCACCGTCGCGGCGACCCGGCCTGCGGTCGCGCCGGTCTTCACCGCACGGGAAAACTCGCTCCACGACTGCACGCGCAGGCGTTTCAGCGCTGTTGCATAATCGTCCAGCGGATGCCCCGACAGGAAGAAGCCGATGGCGTCGTATTCGCGGCGCAGGCGATCCGCCGGCAGCCACGGTTCCACATTGGGAAGCACGATGCTCGGCGCATCCGCCATGCCGCCGAACATGTCGTCCTGACCCGACGTCGTGGCTTGATGCCCGCGCTGACAGGCCGCGACGATGACGTCGGCTCCCGCAAACACCCGCGCACGGTTTGAATCGATGGTATCGAAAGCGCCTGCGGCAGCCAGACTTTCGACCACGCGCTTGTTGATGGCGCGCGGATTCACCCGCGAGGCGAAATCGGCCAACGACGTGAAGGCGGTATCGCCACGCGCTTCAACGAGAAGTTCGACCGCCTGCCCGCCGACGCCCTTGAGCGCAGCGAGCGCGTAATAGATCGTCTGTTCCCTGACCTCGAACGTCGCGCCCGAGCGATTGACCGACGGCGCTTCGACCTTGAAGCCCAGCCGTTGCGTCTCGGCGCGGAATTCCGACAGCTTGTCGGTGTTGTTCATGTCGAGCGTCATCGACGCCGCGATGAACTCCACCGGATAGTGCGACTTCATGTAGGCGGTCTGGTAGGAGACCAGCGCGTAGGCCGCCGCGTGGCTCTTGTTGAAGCCGTAGTCGGCGAACTTCGCGAGCAGTTCGAAGATCGTCTCCGCCTGCCCCTTGGTCACGTTGTTTTTCACAGCGCCCGCGACAAAGATCGCGCGCTGCTTTTCCATCTCCGCGCGGATCTTCTTGCCCATCGCGCGGCGCAGCAGGTCGGCGTCGCCGAGCGAGTAGCCCGCCATCACCTGTGCGATCTGCATCACCTGTTCCTGATAGATGATGACCCCGAAGGTTTCCTTCAGGATCGGCTCCAGCATCGGATGCAGGTATTCGGGTTCCTCGTCGCCGTGCTTGCGCGCGCAGTACGTCGGAATGTTCGCCATCGGGCCCGGGCGATACAGCGCGACCAGCGCGATGATGTCCTCGAAACGGTCGGGACGCATGTCGACCAGCGCGCGCCGCATGCCCTGACTTTCAACCTGGAACACGCCGACCACTTCGCCGCGCGCTAGCATCTCGTAACTCTGCTTGTCGTCGAGCGGCAGCATTGCGAGATCGACCTCGACGCCGCGCTGCTTCAACAGTTTCACCGCAACATCGAGCACGGTCAGCGTTTTCAGGCCGAGGAAGTCGAACTTCACCAGTCCGGCGGGCTCTACCCACTTCATGTTGAACTGGGTGACCGGCATGTCCGATTTCGGATCGCGGTACATCGGCACCAGCTCGCTGAGCGGCCGGTCGCCGATCACGATGCCCGCCGCGTGGGTCGAGGCATGACGCGTCAGGCCCTCGAGGCGTTGCGCGATGTCGAACGCGCGCGCCACCACCGGATCCTCGTCACGGAAGGCCTGCAGCTTCGGCTCGCTCTCGATGGCCTTCGCCAGAGTCACCGGCGCCGCCGGATTCTGCGGCACCAGCTTGGTGAGCCGGTCCACCTGCCCGTAAGGCATCTGCAGCACGCGGCCGACGTCGCGCAGCACGCCCCGCGCCTGCAGCGTTCCGAAGGTGATGATCTGTCCGACCTGCTCGCGGCCGTAGCGGTCCTGCACGTAACGGATCACCTCGATGCGGCGGTCCTGACAGAAGTCGATGTCGAAGTCCGGCATCGACACACGTTCCGGATTGAGGAAGCGCTCGAACAGCAGGCCGAACCGGATCGGATCAAGATCGGTAATGGTGAGCGCATAGGCGACCAGCGAGCCTGCGCCCGAACCACGGCCCGGACCGACCGGAATGCCCTGCCCCTTCGCCCACTTGATGAAGTCGGACACGATCAGGAAGTAGCCCGAATAATTCATGCGGGTGATGACATCGAGCTCGAAGGCGAGACGCTTGCTGTAGTCCTCCTCGGTCATGCCCGGTGCAAGACCATGCAGCGCCAGACGCCCCGCAAGACCTTCGGCGGCCTGACGGCGCAACTCCCCACCCTCCTCGGCTTCCGCATCGCCGGTGTTGTCACTTCCCACCGTGAACCGCGGCAGGATCGGCTTGCGCGTCCGCGGCCGGTACGCGCAGCGCTTCGCGATCTCGACGGTCGACGCCAGCGCTTCCGGCAGATCGGCGAACAGCACGGCCATTTCGGCGCGCGTCTTGAAGCGATGGTCCGGCGTCAGCTGATCGCGGTCAGTTTCCGACACCAGACGTCCGCCCGCGATGCAGAGCAGCGCGTCGTGCGCCTCGTAGTCATCGGCGGTGGCGAAATACGGCTGGTTGGTCGCGACCAACGGCAGGCCCATGGCATAGGCCATGTCGATCAGCGCGGGCTCAACGCGGCGTTCGCTCTCAAGTCCGTGGCGCTGCAATTCGATGTAGAGCCGGTCTCCGAACAGTTTCGCCAGCCTGTCGCAACGGGCCTGCGCCAAAGCCGGCTGCTCGGCGCTGATGGCCTGCGCGATCACTCCGTCCGGTCCGCCGGTCAGCGCGATCAACCCGCTGGTCTCGCCGTCCAGCCACTCGATCTTGATATGGGGCGACTGATTGGCCGGCGTGTCCTGAAACGCGCGGGAGTTCAGCTTCATCAGGCTGCGATAGCCGTCCTCATTGGTCGCAAGCAGGACGAGCCGTGCCGGTGCGAGCGCGTTGCGGGCGGCGGGGTCCTGATCGCCGAAATCGACCGACATCGCGCAGCCGGTGATGGGCTGGATGCCGTAACCGGCGAGCTTGTCGGAAAACTCCAGCGCGCCGAACATGTTGTCGTTGTCGGTCAGGGCCAGTGCAGGCTGATGGTCGGCCTTGGCGAGTTCAGCCAGCTTGCCGATGGTCATCGACCCTTGCAGCAGCGAATAGGCCGAATGCACGTGCAGATGGACGAACCCGGGGTCCGAGGCGGACGACTTCGGTGAAACAGTCTTGGACATGCGGACCTTGGCAACCTTCGCGGAGATTCATCGGCGCGATGAACCGCCTGCGACGACAGGGCGACTCATGAGTGTCGATGGTGGTGCCTTGTACAACAGGTGTCCACGCGGATGACGCGGACCCATCGGTGTATCGCGGGTCCATCATCGTTTTCCCCAGCCTCGGGTTGTTCCCGAGGCCGGTCAGGCACTACATCTGCGGAATGACTTGCGCCCAGATCGCGATCATTCCGACGAACAGCACAAGCGAGGTCAGCGCAGCAGCTTCTTCAACGAATGTCTTCAACATGACCGAACTCCCTAATCGACGCTCTACCGACTCTATGAGAACGTAATAGGAACATTGTTCCTTATTTGTTCCTGGAGTCAAGCGTCGGAAATTCCGGCCCCTCGCCAGTGCTAACAAAACGTAAACGGCCCGTGACTTTCGCAAATCCATCAACAGCTACGCAGGAACGTGAGTTGACGGAGCACGTTAAAAACGGTCTGGCTCCAGCACCTTGAGCAATCCGGGCGCAGCCCCGGCAGGAGAATACAATGCGCAATCTACTTTTGGCCCTCGCGGTGCTCGGCACCGGCTTCGCCGTCCAGTCCGCTCCGGCGGAAGCCCGGGACTACCCGTTCTGCCTTCAGGGCCGGGACATCGCGACCGGCCAGGGCGACTGCAGCTATTCGACCTATCAGCAGTGCCAGGCCCGCGCTTCGGGCACGTACGCAGGCTGCTACGCCAATCCGTATTACGCTTATAGCGAAGAGCCGGTTTATCAGCCGCGCCGCCGCACGCAGCGCTCGGCCTACTGAGCCGCTGCAGCGGGCGTCAGTCGAGTTCCACGACGTGACCGTCCTGGAGCGAGACGCGGCGGTCCATCCGGGCAGCCAGGTCCATATTATGCGTCGCGATCAGCATCGCGACGCGTGTCGCTCTCACCAGCTGGGTCAGGGCGTTGAACACATGATCCGCAGTATGCGGATCGAGATTTCCGGTCGGTTCATCCGCGAACAGGACACGCGGCGCATTGGCCACCGCGCGCGCGATCGCCACGCGCTGCTGCTCACCACCGGATAACTCAGCAGGCCGGTGCGTCACACGCTCCGCAAGGCCAAGATAGGCCAGGATTTCCTGTGACCGCTTGATCGTTTCCTTCTTCGGCAGGCCGCGGATCATCTGTGGCATCATCACGTTCTCGAGCGCCGAGAACTCCGGCAACAGCCGATGCGACTGGTAGACGAAACCGATATCGGTGCGCCTGATCTGGGTGCGCTCGATATCGGACAGTCCCGACGTCGCAGTGCCCCCGACATAGACCTCGCCCTCGTCGGCCTGCTCCAGCAGACCCGCGATATGAAGCAGCGTCGACTTTCCGCTGCCCGACGGCGCGACCAGAGCAACGGATTGCCCTTCCCACAGCGCCAGACTGGCGCCATCGAGAATGGTCAGCGTTGCTTCGCCTTGTTTGTAACGCCTGCGGACGTCGTGCAGATAGACGACCGGAACGCCATTTTCCCCCTGCTCCATCGGTGCGTTCATCCGTACCTGAGAGCTTCGATGGGATCGAGACGCGCCGCGCGCCAGGACGGGTACAGCGTCGCCAGAAACGATAACGTCAGCGCCATGATTACGACCGCCGTGGTTTCTCCGACATCGACTTCAGCCGGAAGCTTGGACAGGAAATAGAGTTCGGGCGAAAACAATTCGGTGTTGGTCATCCATGAGATGAACTGACGGATCGTTTCGATGTTGAGGCAGACAAGCAGGCCGAGCAGGAAGCCAACCAGCGTGCCGACCACGCCGATGGCGGCGCCGGTGATCAGGAATACCCGCATCACCGAGCCCTGCGACGCCCCCATGGTGCGCAGGATCGCGATGTCGCTGCCCTTGTCCTTCACCAGCATGATAAGGCCGGAGACTATGTTCAGCGCCGCCACCAGCACGATCAGCGTCAGGATCAGGAACATGACGTTACGCTCAACCTGCAGCGCATTGAAGAACGTGGAATTGCGCTGCCGCCAGTCCACCAGGAAGATCGGCCGCTGCGCGGCTTCGGTCACCGACTTGCGGTAGACATCGATCTTGTCAGGGTTGACGGTATAGACCTCGATGGCGGTGACATCGTTGGCGCGGTTGAAATAGGCCTGTGCTTCGGGCAGCGGCATGAACACGAACGATGCATCGTATTCGGACATCCCGATCTCGAAGACGGCTGCAACCTTGTAAGGCTTGATGCGCGGCGTTGTTCCCATCGGGGTCACCGCACCACGCGGCGCAACCAGCGTGATGCTGTCCCCCGCGCGCAGCGACAGCTGATCCGCGAGCCGGCGGCCGATCGCGACGCCCTGCCCCTCGTCGAATCCTTCCAGCGTGCCCTGCTTGATGTTCTTGGCAATCGACGTGACGCTGTTCAGGTCCTGCGCACGGATGCCGCGCACGAAGACGCCCGAGGCATTGAACGGCGACGACGCCAATGCCTGCCCGTCGACCACCGGCGCAGCCAGGCGGATTCCCTGAACCTTGCTGATCCGCTCGGCCACTTCCTTCCAGTCGGTCAGCGGCGATTCCAGCGGCTGAACAACGACATGGCCGTTAAGGCCGAGAATCTTGTCGAGCAGTTCCTTGCGGAAGCCGTTCATCACCGCCATCACGATGATGAGCGTTGCGACGCCCAGCATGATGCCGAGAAACGAAAAGCCGGCGATGACCGAAATGAAGCCCTCTTTGCGCCGCGCCCGCAGGTAGCGGGACGACAGCATCCATTCGAATGGCGCAAAGGGTGGGGTCCGAACTGGCTCGCTCATGTCTGTTCCATAGTCCGGATTTTCATACGAATCGGGCTAATTCTAGTCGCGAGCTACCGCGACCGCGACCGCACTGAAGATAAATCCGTGTATGACTCAAGCGGTGAAGCGGTTGATCGCCTCATCCAGGCTCATGAACTCGCGCGATCCGTCGCTGCGGCGCTTGATTTCAACCTTGCCCTCGGCAAGTCCCTTCGGGCCGATCAGGATCTGCCACGGAATGCCGATCAGGTCAGCGGTGGCGAACTTGCCGCCCGGCCGCTGGTCGGTATCGTCGTAGAGAACATCGACGCCCTTGGCGTTCAACGCGGCGTAGAGCTTTTCGCAGGCGGCTCCAGTTTCGGCGCTGTCCTGCTTCAGGTTGAGAACGGCGATCCGGAAGGGTGCTACTTCCTCCGGCCACTTGATGCCGTTTTCATCGTGGCAGGCCTCGATGATCGCCCCCACGAGGCGCGACACGCCGACGCCGTAAGAGCCGCCGTGAACCGGCTTCTCCGCGCCATCAGGACCGGACACCATGGCTTTCATGGTGTCCGAATACTTGGTGCCGAAATAGAAGATCTGCCCGACCTCGATGCCGCGGGTCTGCACCCGCTTGTCGACCGGCACTTCGTTCTCGTAGCGCGCGTTGTCGTGAACATCCTCAGTAGCGGCATAGAGATCTGTCCACTGCTTGATGATCGGGGTGAGGTCGCCGTTGTAATCCACGTCCGAACCCGGCACCGGCAGATCGAGCACGTCCCTGTTGCAGAACACGCCGGATTCACCGGTCTCCGCCAGCACGATGAATTCATGGCTGAGATCGCCGCCGATCGGCCCGGTCTCGGCGCGCATCGGGATCGCCTTCAGGCCCATACGGGCGAAGGTGCGCAGATACGCCACGAACATGCGATTGTAGGACAGCCGCGCCGCTGCCTCATCGACGTCGAACGAGTAAGCATCCTTCATCAGGAATTCGCGGCCGCGCATCACGCCGAAACGCGGACGCTGCTCGTCGCGGAATTTCCATTGGATATGATAGAGGTTGAGCGGAAGGCTCCGGTAAGACTTCACGTAGGCCCGGAAGATTTCCGTGATCATTTCCTCGTTGGTCGGACCGTAAAGCAACTCGCGCTTGTGGCGATCCTGGATGCGCAGCATCTCCGGACCATAGGCGTCGTAACGTCCGCTCTCGCGCCATAAATCGGCAAGCTGCAACGTCGGCATCAACAGTTCGATGGCGCCGGCGCGGTTCTGCTCCTCACGAACGATCTGCTCGATCTTCTTCAGCACCCGGAAGCCGAGCGGCAGCCACGCATAGATGCCCGCAGCCTCCTGCCGCATCATGCCGGCGCGCAGCATCAGGCGATGCGACACGATCTCCGCTTCCTTGGGCGTCTCTTTGAGAATTGGCAGAAAAAAACGCGACAATCGCATGGGAACACTCAGGGTTTCGATTTGATCCGGGAATCGGCGGAGAAACTTGGGAACCTTTTCAGTGAAAGCGGATCAAATGGCAAAACACAAGAGGAAGCATGGGTGTGTCATCCAGGGGATTTGCGGTTCCCGCAACCCATGGTAACAGCCTGATGGGGTCAAGATGACTGCAACACGGATCAGATCGATAGGACGATGGGCTGCGTTTGTCGCGGCCTATGCGCTTGTCTTCAACGTGATGCTGACCAGCGCCCTGCTGGCCACGGTCTCTCCGTCCAAAGCCAACGCCTTCCACGAACTCTGCCTCAACGGCAGTTCGGCAATCCCTGACGCCGACGGCAACACCGACCCCGGCAAGCCGGTTGTTCGCTGCCCGTTGTGCCTGTCCAGCGCCGTGGCGATGGCCGACCAGCCGCCGCAGACCCCGGCGCTGGCCATCCGTATCGCGCTGCGCGTCCTGTTCGAACCCGCAGCCCACGATCACGTCGTTGTCCGCTTCGCGGAAAGCGATCACCAGCCTCGCGGCCCTCCCCACCTGAGCTGACGACCCGCGCTCCGGCGCATCCGTTCAATCGTCAATCTCACTGGTGGGACTACACCCATGATTTCCGTTTCCATACGGACGCGCAGCATTTTGCTGGCGTCTGCATCCATCCTTGCCGTCATTCCTTTCGCTTATGCGCAGACCGCGCCGCAAAGCCTTCCGACCGTCAACGTGGAGGCCGAAAGGCAAGCTCCACCGGTCAGAAACCGCGTAGCGAGACCGGCCAACGCGCAACCTGCCCCGGACTCGACCGCACCGGTTGCCTCGCTCCCGGCCACGCCCGGACCACTCGGGGTGAAGACAGCCGATCAGGCCCGTCAGGACATTCAGCAGACCCCCGGCGGCGTCGCCATCGTCTCGGCGGAAGATTACAAGAACAACTCCGTCGCCAGCACCATCAAGGACGTCCTCGGCTATGTGCCGGGCGTCTTCGCGCAGCCGAAATGGGGGGACGACACCCGCCTCTCCATTCGCGGCTCAAGCCTATCGCGTAATTTCCATCTGCGCGGCATTCAGCTCTACATGGACGGCATTCCGATCAATACGTCCGATGGCTACGGCGACTTCCAGGAAATCGACCCGACCGCCTACAAGTACATCGAAGTCTACAAGGGCGCGAACGCGCTGCAGTTCGGCGCGAACTCGCTTGGCGGTGCGATCAACTTCGTGACGCCGACCGGCCGCGATGCTGGCGTCAACAGCGCCGGCGTCGACATGGGGTCGTTCGGCTATCGTCGCTTTCAAGGCAGTGTCGGTGGCGCGAACGGGCCATGGGATGGCTTCTTCACGGCGTCGAACCAGCAGGCTGAGGGCTTCCGCGATCACAGTTACGGTCACAGCACCCGCGCCAGCGGCAACATCGGCTATCAGTTCTCGCCGGATTTCGAGACGCGTTTCTACATCAATGCCAACGACATCCGGCAGCGCATCCCGGGCTCGGTGACACGAGCATCGGCCCTCACCTCTCCCGAGACGGCAGCAGCCGGCAACGTCATCAACGACCAGCAACGCAATATCGACAGCGGGCGGATCGCCAACAAGACGACAATCCGGTTCGACGCCACCACGGTCGAGTTCGGTGCATTCGCGGTGGACCGCCACCTGATGCACCCGATCTTCCAGTGGCTGGACTACCAGTACAAAGACTACGGCGGCTTTGCCAAGGCAACGGATGACCGGATCATTGGCGGCTTCCGCAACCGGCTGGTCGCGGGCGTCAACGTCGTCAACGGCGAGATCGACAACAAGCAGTATCAAAACATCGGCGGCTACAAGGGCGCGCTGCTGTCGTCGTCGCTCGACAAGTCGAAGAACACGTCCGCCTACGTGGAGAATTCATTCTACTTCCTGCCGAACGTCGCGGCGATCGGCGGCACGCAATTCCTGTATGCGACGCGCGATCGCACCGCCCGGTTCGGAGCCACGTCGAGCGGCTCGACAGAGTTCAATCTCTGGAGTCCCAAGGGCGGGTTGTTGTGGGACATCGATCCCACCTGGCAGGCCTTTGCGAACATCTCGCGCAGCGCCGAGGTGCCGAGTTTCGGCGAGAGCTCAGCCGCTCCGGCGATTCCGTTTTATTTGATCCAGCCACAGACCGCGACCACCTACGAGATCGGCACGCGCGGCAGGCGTGCAGATTTGACGTGGGAACTCACCGGCTACCGCGCCGAGATCAAGAATGAGTTGCAATGCATGTTCGGCGCGCCCGGACAGTGCAACGTGGTCAACGCCGACCGCACGATCCATCAGGGTATCGAGGCCGGCCTAGGCGCCGCGGTGTTCAGGAACATCTTCACACCCGACGCGGACAAGGTGTGGATCAACCTCGCCTACACCTACAACGACTTCCGCTTCGACAACGATCCCACGTTCGGCAACAACCAGCTTCCCGGCGCGCCGCGTCACTTCCTGCGCGCTGAGGCGCTCTACAGGCACGCGAACGGATTCTACATCGGGCCGAATGTCGAATGGGTGCCGCAGGCTTACTACGTGGATAACTTCAACACATTCACCACGGCAGCCTACGCAATCTGGGGACTGAAGGCCGGCGTCGATGACGGCAAGTATTCGATGTATCTCGAAGCACGGAACATCGCGAACACGGCGTACATCGCAAGCACCAGCATCACGCGACTCGCGAACGCCGCATCGCCGCTGTTCGAACCCGGCACAGGCCGCGCAATCTATGCAGGCATGAAGGTCAGATGGTAGTCGCCCACCATTTTTCGAACACTCAACTTGCACGAGGCCAAAACGCCGTCAAAAGCCTTGTTTTCAGCCCGAATTTGCAAATGGTGCACTGCCGCAAAAATGGACATTTAGTGCTGAATAACGTGACATTCAAGAAACGTTCGGCTACAAAAACGCGTCAGCGCGATACGGCTAATCGCCGCATCGTCTGGTGGTCCAAGTCTCGGGAGGAGCCCCTGACGCGCACAAGCAGCGTCGCCCCGTCTAATCAAGGATAAATCCAACCTTTTCGGGGAAAATAGGGTCGACACAATTTTTAGAGCAGGGCCTTGGCCCTGCTCTTTTTTCTTCCGCAATGTTCGAAGGCGAGCGCGCGATCACATATCGGTGCAAGCGCGGCGCAATGCAGATGAAATATATCGCAGGTGTAATCGGTGTTTCGAATCCGGAGTTCGCCTCGCGGACTTCCGAACCACCTAGAGCGGAATGCCCATCAATTGGGTCAGGCGTTCGATATTGAGATAGCCAGCTCTGAAGGCCCACATTCCCGCAGCGAAGATCACCGCCGAGATCACCGTGGTCCACAGCAGCTTGCGCGCCATGCGCGGCACACTCGGAGCGCCGGGATCGGTGCCGGCAATCTCCTCACCGTTCTCCATCTGGCTGCGCACGCCGAACGGCAGCACGGCAAACAGCACGACCCACCACAACACAAAGTAGATCGCGAACGCGGTTGAGATCGAATAGACCATCTATCTGACGCCCTTCAGGACTGTTCGATTTCGACAAGCGCGCCGGAGAAATCCTTGGGGTGCAGAAACAGCACCGGCTTGCCGTGTGCGCCGATCTTTGGATTGCCATCGCCCAGCACACGAGCGCCCTCCGCGATCAGCGTATCGCGCGCGGCGATGATCTCCGGCACCTCGTAGCAGATGTGATGGATGCCGCCGTCCGGATTGCGCTCGACAAATTTCGCGATCGGCGAGTCGTCGCCGAGCGGCTGGATGAATTCGATCTTGGTGTTGGGCAGCGTCGCGAACACCGTGATGACGCCGTGTTCGGGCAACGGCACCGCGCCGGAAATTTCCGCGCCGAACGCCTTGCCATAGATTTCGGCGGCCTTTTCAGCGTCCTTCACTGCAATCGCCACATGATTGAGCCGGCCCAGCATACTTCACTCCTCAAGATGTCGAACGGGAATCAAACCATCAGCACGTGAACGACGCAAAGCGTCTTCTTGCCCCACTGCTCGTTGATTTCGGAGCGCACCGCGCGCCGCACGGATTCGGCAATCGCATCGGGATCGCGGCGGCGCGCACGCGGCAGGTTCTCGACCGTCGAGACGACAATATCGAAAACCTCGTCCGCGATCACCTCGCCTTCCTTATTCTTTTCCGGAATACCGACCAGATCAACCTCGGGATCGTCGGCGAGGTCGCCTTTCTCGGTCACGGCGATGGCGACGAATGCGCAACCCGCAAACGCCAACCGCCGACGTTCCACGACAGCGCGGGCCTTCTCGGTTTCAAGGATGTTGCCGTCCTTGAAGATACGCCCGTTCGGCAGTTCCTCGATGATCGTCGGATCGCCCGGCCCCAGTCGCACCAGATCGCCGTTCTTGCAGATCAGCACCTTGGGCACGCCGCAGGCGCGCGCGAGCTTGGCATGCTCCGACAGATGCAGCGCCTCCCCGTGCACAGGAATGAGCAGTTGCGGGCGAACCCACGAAATCATGTCGCGCAGTTCGTCGCGCCGCGGATGGCCCGAAACATGGACCATGTGGGTCCGGTCCGTGATGACCTCGATGCCCTGCGTCACGAGCCCGTTGATGATCGCGCCAACCGCCTTCTCGTTGCCGGGAATGGTGCGCGACGAGAAGATCACGGTGTCACCCTGGTTCAGCGTCACCTGCGGATGATCGTCGTTGGCGATGCGAGCCAATGCCGCGCGTGGCTCGCCCTGGCTGCCCGTGCACAGCGCCAGCACCTTGTCCGGCGGAAAATGTCCATACATGTCTGCGCCGCGAAACGCCTGCACGCCATCGAGATAGCCGGTCTCGCGGGCGACCTGCACCACACGCTCCATCGCGCGTCCGACCACAACGACCTCGCGGTCGGCGGCTTTTGCAGCGTCTGCCACGGCGCGCAACCGCGCCACGTTGGACGCGAATGTCGTGACCGCAACGCGTCCGCGCGCGGCCTTCACGAGTTCGGTGATGTTCTTCGCCACTTCCTGCTCGGATGGCGAACGGCCTTCGCGTACCGCGTTGGTCGAATCCCCGACCAGCGCCATCACGCCTTCGTCGCCGATTTCACGTAGCCGCTTCTCGTCGGTCGGCTTGCCGATGATCGGTGTCGGATCGATCTTCCAGTCGCCGGTATGCAGCACCGTGCCGGCGGTGGTGCGGATCGCAAGCGCATGGGATTCGGGAATCGAATGCGCGACCGGAACGAATTCCACGCTGAAGGGGCCGACGTCGATGGTACCGCCCGATGGCACCACGGTGACCGGGATCTTCGGCGGGTTGCGCTCGCTGGCGCATTTGGCCTCGAACAACGCAGCGCTGAACTGGGTGGCGTAGATCGGGCACTTCAACTGAGGCCACAGATCGATGATCGCACCGAAATGATCCTCATGGGCGTGAGTCAGAACCAGCCCGACCAGATTCTTCCGCTCCTTCACCAAAAAGCGGATGTCCGGCATGATGACATCGATGCCCGGCAGGTGTTCCTCGTTGCCGAACGACACGCCGAGATCAATGGCGAGCCAGCTTCGCTGGTGCCGGTTGCCGAGGCCGTAAATCGACAGGTTCATGCCGATCTCGCCGACACCTCCCAGCGGTGCAAACGTCAGTTCGTCAGGTCGCGACATCAGGTAGCTCCAGACGATTTGGCCGATCCAAAATGAACATCGCCAGCGGCGATGGGCGTGCGCTTGCCGTCGCGGCCCGCGACGATCAAACAGCCGGTGTCGTCGATGGTCTCGAAGATACCCTCGACAGGTGCTCCGTTCGACTGAATCGAGACGGCTTCACCTAAACCCGCCGCGCGCTCCAGCCACAAGCGGCGAATCTCGGAAAAGCCCCTGCCGTTGTCCCAGATCCCGCGGAACTCGGCCCATGAATCCGACAGAGCCATGAACAGGTCGCCTGCGCTGGCCGTGATCCCCAGTGCCGCCAGCGATGTCGCCGGATAGGGCGTTCCTTCGGGCGCGGACACCACATTGGTCCCCATCCCGACGGCGACGCAAAGACCGCCGCCAATGGTTTCTGCTTCAAGCAGAATGCCGGACAGCTTTTCACCGTCCGCCAGAACGTCGTTCGGCCATTTCAGAAGAAACTTGCCCTTGGCCGCCCCGCCCGATCGCATGCGATATTCCACGCTGACTGCCTGCAACGCCGATTCAAGCGCGAGACCTGCGGCGAACCCCAGCGTCGCCGCGACAGGAGGTTGAGCGTCAACCGTCTCAAGAATGGTGGCAGCGAGATTGCCGCGTGGAGATACCCATGCGCGCTGCCGGCGTCCGCGTCCAGCGGTTTGCTGGTCCGTCACCAGCCAGAGCGGGCCGCGCTCGCCTGCCCGCGCCCGCTCCAGCGCTTCGGCATTGGTCGAGCCGATACTGTCGAACGCCGCGAGACGATAGTTCTGGGCTCTGGCCCGTGGACCGAGCGCGAACGCCATTAAAACAGCGACTTCGCTGCGACGGTGGCCGCGTTCACCAGCGGTGCGGGGTAGACGAAGAACAGCAGGTTGAAGATACCGGCGACGGCCAGCACCACCCGAAGCTCGACGTGCATCGGCTCCATCGCTTCCTTCGGCTCATCGAAGTACATCACCTTGATGATGGTGAGATAGTAGAACGCGCCGACCACGCTGGTCACCACACCGATCACCGCCAGCGTGAACAGTCCGGCCTTGATCGCGGCGAGGAACACATAGAACTTCGCGAAGAACCCGGCGAGCGGCGGAATACCCGCCAGCGAGAACAGGAACATCGCGAAGAAGAACGCCAGCATCGGATTGGTCCGCGACAATCCTGAGAAATCGCTGATCGTCTCGACCGCCTGACCGTTGCGCTTCATCGCAAGGATGATGGCGAAGGTGCCGAGCGTCATGGCGACATAGATCGCGATGTAGACCAGCACACCCTGCACGCCTTGCTCCGTACCGGCGGCAAGACCGACGAGCGCAAAGCCCATGTGACCGATGGACGAATACGCCATCAGGCGCTTGATGTTCTTCTGGCCGATAGCCGCGAACGATCCCAGCGCCATTGAGGCGATGGAGACGAACACGATGATCTGCTGCCACTGCGGCACGATGCCGGGGAACGCGGTGAGCGCCACGCGCGTGAACACCGCGAGTGCGGCGACCTTGGGCGCCGACGCGAAGAACGCGGTCACCGGCGTCGGCGCGCCTTCGTAAACGTCCGGCGTCCACATATGGAACGGAACGGCGGACACCTTGAAGCAAAGGCCCACAAGCAGGAACACCAGCCCGAACAGCAGGCCGATATTGCCGCCCTTCGCTTCCGCTGCAATTCCGGCGAAGCTGACCGTGCCGGTAAAGCCGTAAATCAGCGACGCGCCGTAAAGCAGCATGCCCGACGACAACGCTCCGAGAACGAAATACTTCAGGCCGGCCTCGGTGGACTTGGTGTCGTCACGATGGCTGGCGGCGACGACGTAAAGCGCAAGGCTCATCAGCTCGAGGCCGAGATAGAGCATGATCAGATCGGCGGCGGAGATCAGCACCATCATGCCGACGGTGGAGAGCATCACCAGAATTGCATATTCGAAGATCTTCGCCTGTTCGGCGAGATACGCGCGCGACAGGATCAGCGTCACGCTGGAACCGATCAACGCCAGGATCTTCAGAAACCGCGCGTAGTCATCGACGATGAAGCTGCCGCCAAAGGTCGTGAGCTTGCCGCCGGGCAGCCAAACCACCAGCGCGCCCGTGAGAACAAGGAGAACAACCGCAAGACCGGTCACGAGCGACGTCGTCTGCCCGCTGCGAAACGCGCCCAGCATCAGCAGCGCCATGGCACCGGCCGCAAGCACCAGCTCCGGCAGCACAGGGAGCAGCGAATATCCTGCGAAAGTCATAACGTTCTGTCCCGTCTAGCTATTCGTTTGTGCGTATTCTGATCGCAAAACCGGTGCCCACTTTTGCGGAATACGCACTACTGAACCAGCCCCGCCGCTTTCACGGCGGTGATGGCAGTGTTGTAATTGGTGACAAGCTGCTGCACCGACGCCGCCGACATATTGAGCAGCGGCTGCGGATACACGCCAAAGAGAATGGTGAGGAACACCAGCGGGGCGAGAATAATCCCTTCCCGCAGCGTCAGATCCTTGATGCCTGCAAGCGCCGGCTTGTCCATCACGCCGAACACCACCTTGCGATAAAGCCACAGTGCGTAGCCCGCCGAGAGAATGACGCCCAGCGCTGCGACAGTCGCGGTCGGGATGCTGACCTTGAAGGTGCCGATCAGGGTCAGGAATTCGCCGACGAAGCCCGAAGTGCCCGGCAAGCCGACATTGGCCATGGTGAACACCATGAATACGAGAGCATAAAGCGGCATCCGGTTCACGAGCCCGCCATAGGCCGCGATCTCGCGGGTATGCAGCCGGTCGTAGACAACGCCAACGCAGAGGAACAGCGCGCCCGACACGATGCCGTGCGACACCATCTGGAACACACCGCCTGCGACGCCCTGCGTGGTGCCGGCAAAGATGCCCATGGTGACGAAGCCCATGTGGGCCACGGACGAGTAAGCAATCAGTTTCTTGATATCTTCCTGCATCAGCGCGACCAGCGACGTATAGACGATCGCGATTGCGGACAACGTGAAGACCAGCGGCGCGAAGTCATACGATGCGAGCGGGAACATCGGCAGCGAGAAGCGCAGGAAGCCGTAGCCGCCCATCTTCAGCAGGATCGCGGCCAGCACGACGGAGCCTGCGGTCGGCGCCTCGACGTGCGCATCCGGCAGCCAGGTATGGACCGGCCACATCGGCATCTTCACCGCGAACGAGGCGAAGAACGCCAGCCACGCCCATGTCTGCAGACTGCGCGGCACAGCGGTGTTCATCAGCGTCGGGATGTCCGTGGTCCCGGCGTTGAGATACAGCGCCATGATGGCGAGCAGCATCAGCACCGAGCCGAGCAGCGTATAGAGGAAGAACTTGAAGCTGGCATAGACCCGGCGCGGTCCACCCCACACGCCGATGATCAGGAACATCGGAATGAGGCCGCCTTCGAAGAACAGGTAGAACAGCACGAGATCGAGCGCGGAGAACGTGCCGACCATCAGCGTTTCGAGGAACAGAAACGCCATCATGTATTCGCGCACGCGCAGCGTCACCGACTTCCAGCTCGCGAGAATGCAGAACGGCATCAGCGCGGTGGTCAGGATCACGAACGGCAGCGAAATGCCGTCCACGCCCATGTGGTAGCCGATGCCGTTGGCCAGCCAGGTCGTCTTCTCGACGAACTGGAAGCCCGGATTCGACGGATCGTACCGCATCACCAGAACGACCGAGACCGCGAACGTGATGATCGTGGTCCACAGCGCGATCCAGCGCGCATTGCCGCGTGCCGCCTCGTCATCGCCGCGGCTGAGATAAATCAGGATCGCGCCGACAACCGGAAGGAACGTGACAACGGAAAGGATGGGCCAGGTCGTCATTATTGGCCCCCGAGACCGAATATGAACCACGTGATGAGACCGGCTGCGCCGATCAGCATCGCGAAGGCGTAATGATAGAGATAGCCGGTTTGCAGGCGGACCACGTTGCGCGTCACATCAAGCACGCGCGCCGACACGCCGTCAGGCCCGAAGCCGTCGATAACGAAACCGTCGCCCTTCTTCCAGAGAAAGCGGCCGAGCCACTTCGTCGGACGCACGAAGATGAAATCGTACAACTCGTCGAAGTACCACTTGTTGAGTAGGAACCGATACATGCCCGGATGCTGGTTCGCGAGTTCGACCGGCAGATAGGGCTTGCGGATGTAGAACAGCCACGAGACGATGAAACCGACCACCATCATCACTGTCGGCAGGAACGCAATCATCGCCGGGATGTGATGCATCTCGTCGATGATCTTCGGGTGGTTCTTCAGCGACTCGCGGAAGAACTCCCCGATCCCGTGCCCGGCGAACAGTTCCTTGAACGGGAAGCCCGCGAGGATAGAGCCCGCGGCCAACACGCCGAGCGGGATCAGCATCGTATAGGGGCTCTCGTGCGCGGCCTCATAGTGCTTCTTGTCGTGCGGCTCGCCATGGAACGTCTTGAAGATCAGGCGCCATGAATAGAACGACGTCAGGCCCGCGGCGATCACGGTACAAAGGAAGCCGTAAAGCGCGAACGGATTCTGCGCGACGAAGGCGGACTCGATGATCGCGTCCTTGGAGAAATAACCCGCTGTCAGCGGGAAGCCCGTCAGCGCCAGCGTGCCGACCACCATCGTGATGTAGGTGAACGGGATCTTGTCCTTGAGGCCGCCCATGGCGCGGATGTCCTGCTCGTGATGCATCGCGTGGATGACCGAACCGGCGCCGAGGAACAGGAGTGCCTTGAAGAACGCGTGCGTGAACAGGTGGAACATGCCGACCGAGTACGCGCCCGCGCCCATCGCCACGAACATGTAGCCAAGCTGTGAACAGGTCGAATACGCAACGATGCGCTTGATGTCGTTCTGCACGAGACCGATGGTGGCCGCGAAAAGCGCAGTGGTCGCGCCGACCAGCATCACAGCAGCTTGCGCGTTCGGAGCGAGTTCGAACAGCGGCGATAGACGCGCCACCATGAACACGCCGGCGGTGACCATCGTCGCGGCGTGGATCAGCGCGGACACCGGCGTCGGGCCTTCCATGGCGTCCGGCAACCAGGTGTGCAGCAGGAACTGCGCGGACTTGCCCATCGCGCCCATGAACAGCAGCAGGCAGATCAGCGTCAGCGCATCGACGTCCCAGCCGAAGAAGTGAATGGTCTTCCCGGTCAGGCCGGGGGCAGCGGCGAAGAT
>JAUSAX010000017.1 GCA_030652315.1 Afipia sp.
CTATCCGCAAGCCCGCATCGTGTTCAGCGGCGGCAGCGCCAACCTGATCGAGGAGCCGGTGCCGGAAGCGCCGATTGCCGGTGATCTGCTGGAGGACTTCGGAACGGCGCGCGCGCGCATTGTGCTGGAAAGCGAATCCCGCACGACTGCGGAGAATGCGACGTTCACGCGGACGCTGGTTTCACCCAAGCCGGGCGAACGCTGGCTGCTCGTGACCTCGGCATTCCACATGCCGCGTTCCATCGGAGCATTCCGGAAAGCTGGTTTCGATGTCGAGGCCTATCCGGTGGACTGGCGCACGCGCGGCTGGAGCGATTCTTTGATGCCGTTCACTGCGCTAAGTGCGGGACTGGCCCGCACCGACGTCGCCGTTCACGAGTGGGTGGGGCTGATCGCCTACTGGGCGACGGGGCGCAGCAGCGAGCTGTTTCCGGGGCCGCGCAAAATTAACTAGGCATGATCCCGAAAAGCATGCCCTCGGGCTTGACCCGAGGGTGGCACCGATTTTCGGACAAGATCATGCCCATAGACTTTAATCGTGCCGCGGCAGGCCGAGGCGATAGACCCCGCGAAAATCATTCGGGTCGGTGGGCTTGCCCTTGCGGTAGATCACGAGGCGGCCGGCCTGCGCGAGCGCCACGGCGGACCTGCGGATCGGCACCAGCAACCCATGCCAATCGTCCCCGGCCGCGATCGCATGGGCGATCTCGGGCGCGCTGAGGGTCTTGGCGCCGGCGCGGGCCAGCACCGAAAGGATGGCGTCGTCCAGCGATCCGCCATCGGCGATCTTCGAATCGGGTTTGTTCATGCCCATGCCATGACGCATCGCCGTCCGCGCGGCAAGCAGCCTATTTCGACATGGCCCGATAAGCGTCGGAATCGAACTGCCGGCGCCACATCACGATCACGATGGCCAATGTGGTGGCGATCAGCACCCAGGGGCTGATGAACCAGCCGAGATAACCCAGCGCGAACAGGAAGGCCCGCTGGCCGCGATTGAAGTGTCGGCCTGCCGACTGGAACAGTTTCGTGGTTCGCATGACATGCGACTGTGCTTCGGGCGTGTCGCGCTTGTCCGAGAACGGCATCGCTCCAAGCAGGATGGCGACGTAGTTGAACAGGCGATAGGACCAGGAGAACTTGAAGAACGCATAGACGAAGATCACGACAAGTCCGACGCATTTGACTTCCCACAAAGCAGGGGAACTTCGTATGCCGAACGGCAGGGTGGCGAGCACCGACATGGCTTCCTCGGTCGATCGCAGCAGCGTCAATCCGCCGCCGATGGCCAGCAGGGTCGTGGACGCAAAGAATGCCGTGCCGTTCTGCAACGATGTCATGATCTGCATGTCGACCATCCGCGTTTCGCGGTCGAGGATTCGCCGCACCCAGACCTCGCGGTAGATGCTCATGCGGGCGTTCAGGCTGTTGCGTCCATGCCCTGTGCGCTCAAGTGTGATCGCGTAGACCATCCAGGACAGTACGAAGAATGCGATCGCCACGATGTCGGCAGTTGCGAACAGGTTCACGACTCGATGCCTTCCGATGATGGCCACCACGATAGAACAGGAAGCTGACGGGTGCGAAGCGGTTTTGAGGGGCCGGTTGCCTGCGGCGCGCCGGTCATGGCAAGGTCCGCGCCGCAGGGAGATTCAGCAAAGGCTTTGCAATGGCTTTGACGCTCGTTATCGGGAACAAGAACTATTCCTCGTGGTCGATGCGGCCGTGGCTGGCGCTGAAAGGGGCTGGAATCGCCTTCGATGAGGTCGTCATTCCGCTCTACACCGGTGATGCCGACAAGCAGCGCATTCTCGATGTGACCCTGTCGGGCAAGGTGCCGGCGCTGGTCGATGGCAAGGTTACGGTGTGGGATTCGCTTGCGATCATCGAGTACGCCGCCGAGCGATTTCCGGACGTGCGCCTGTGGCCGCAGGACGTCGCCGCTCGCGCGCACGCGCGCTCGGTCTCTGCGGAAATGCATTCGAGCTTCATGGCGCTGCGCAACGAATGCGGCATGAACATTCATCGCCCGGTCGGTCCGAAAAAGCTTTCGGACGATGCCAAGGCGAACATTGTGCGCATCCAGCAGATCTGGACCGAATGCAGGGCGCAATACGGCGGGCAGGGGCCGTATCTGTTCGGCGCGTTCAGCGGAGCGGATGCGATGTTCGCGCCGGTCATACATCGCTTCCGGACCTACGCTATCGATGTGACGCCGCCGGTTCGTGCTTACATGGACACGATGCTGGCGAACGCTGCTTTTCAGGAATGGACCAGCAGCGCGCTGGCCGAAACACTGGTCATCGAGAAATTCGAGATCGACTGAGCCGAGGACTGTTCCATGGGAATTCTGGATATGCTGACCAGCGTCATGGCCGCGAGGGCGGCGAAGGACCTGGACCCGGCCGTTATTCCGACCGTGCTGAGCGAGGTGCTCGGCAGTGGAAGCGAGGGCGGGCTGTCCGCCATTGTCGCGAAACTGCAGCAGGGCGGATTCGGCGATCAGGTGAAATCCTGGATCGGCACCGGCAGCAACCTGCCGATCAGTGCACAACAGCTTCAGGACGTTTTGGGGAACGGTACCGTCAGGCAGTTGGCCACGCGCTTCGGCATCCCGGTGGACCAGCTTTCGACGGTTCTGGCTCAGGTTTTGCCGCCTGCCGTCGATCAGGCGAGCCCGAACGGTACGCTGCCGCACACGGTTTGAGGTTGCCGGGCTAACATACTGAACTTGCCGGGAAATTGTTCGGAGGTACCGCGAAGCGGAATTGCGGTGTTGCACCCGGCTGAACCCTGCCTTGATGCCTGCACAAGGCCTCAAAAACATCTTTAAGCCATTGGAATATAATAGTTATTTTGCCATCATCCCTGTGCTGGTTTGTCTGGCCAAATGAAGGCGCGGCATGCTATACCTTCGGCGGGCGTCAAACTGGCTTTGCCGGGACACCGGCAGGCCGCCAAAATGCGCGTATCGCGTGATGGAGTGGGTGTTGAAGCACAAATACATCGTTGGAGAGACTGTCTATTTCACGGCAAGCAACGTGGCTCGGCCAGCTGCGAGCGGGACCTACGAAGTGATCCGCCTGCTGCCGACAGACGGTGACGACTGTCAGTACCGCATCAAGAGTTCGACCGAAGCCTTCGAGCGCGTGGCGAAGGAAAGTCAGCTCGCCGACGCCTAACGTATTTCCGCGACGGAATTTCGCCGCGGTTGCGGCGCTTGGTCTGGTTCGTTGTGAAGGGGACCTCGCATGGACCGCGCCTGGGCATCATCGATCGAGAATTTTTGGCAATCTGCGAACCTGCCGATGTGGCTCACCATCGCCGCAGCGGGTTTCTTTGCGATCGTCCTCTTTGTCACGCTGTTTCGCGCCGAGCGATCGGTCGCGAACGGCGCGCTGACTGTTATCACGCTGCTGGCGATCGGCATCGCAGTCACCACCATGATGCGCGCGGCTGGAAGCAGCGGCGGCTCCGGCGACATCAAGTCTGCCGGACAATCGAATGCGTCGCTTCCGGCGCTGGCCTGTCTTGACGGGCTTGCCGGCGAGAGCGTCGAGGCAGCCTGCGAGAAGGTGTTGTTCGCATCGGCCGATTCAGTCGCCGCAGGGGTCTCCTACACCGCAGCCCAGGTCACACGGCTCGCCGCCTTCGGCAATGCCGGCGCGGCCAACAAGGCGATGACGCCGGAACTCAACGCGCTGCGGCGGACCATCGAGCGCGATCGTTACGGGCTGGTCGCCCAGGTGCTCAAGGCACGCGAAGGCTGCACGCTGACGGCATCTTGCCCGTTCTTCCAGTCGCTCACCAATTCGGGACAAATCTCGTCCAACATGAGCGAAAATCTCTACGACGGGTTTGTTACCCGCTACGCCGCGTCGTGGAATGCTCCGCCAGCCCTGGCCGCCGGTTCGGCGATTGCCCCCATCACGGCGCTGGGCACCGTGCCGCCGCCGGGGAAGCCTGTGTCGGGCGATTTTCCAAGTGCGGCGTCGATCCCTCCGATCAACATCATGACGCCTGAGCCGGCTGCCCAAGGCTCCCAGGCCGAACGGCGTCCATCGGAACCCGGTGCCTCGCCGCCTCCGCGTAGCGCGCCTGCTGCGGTGATCAATCCTCAGCCGGCACCGACAGCGGCGAAAAAGCCCGCGCCACAGCCGCAGTCACAGTCACAGAAATCGCGTGCACAAGCGCCCGTGCAGCTTGCGCCTCCCGCAGCGACCGATGATAACTGATCGCTCTTCCTCCATTTGAAGCGTGATGCTGAGGCATCGCGCTGGCGATCCCGAATATGCCGCTTCATCTCGTCAAGCTCAGCGTCGGTGCCACGTCCATCAAGGATCTCAGGGGCTGGATCGCCGAACGTGTGAAGCAGGCCAAGGCGAAGGGCCAGCCGCCGCGCCATATCCATGTAACGCGGATGTCACCCAAGCGCGTTGACGAGCTTCTCGACGGCGGATCGATCTATTGGGTCATCAAGGGCGAGATCGCCGCGCGCGAGAAAATCCTCGGCATCGAACCGTTTCGCGACAAGGACGGCATCGGGCGATGCCGCCTCGTGATGGAGCCCAAGCTGATTGCGGTGTCGCCGCGGCCGATGCGGCCGTTCCAGGGCTGGCGCTATCTCGATCCGAAGACTGCGCCACCCGACCTCGGCAAGGCCGCTGCCAGCGTGGCCGCGATGCCTGAGCCGCTGCGCCGCGAACTGCGCGAACTCGGGCTTCTTTGATTGCAGGCTCGCTTCGGCTGGATCGCGCCCTAAGCCTTGATGTTGTCGATCAGCCGCGTCGTTCCGATTTTTGCCGCCACCAGCAGCCGGACCGGTCCATCGTTCAACGATGAGATCGGCGCAAGTGTCTCGGCGTGCCGCGCCTCGAGATAATCAAGCGCAAATCCAGCCTGCCGAATGAGGTCTGCGCCATCGGCCAGCGCGACACTGAAGTCGTCACCGGTGCGCATCCGCTTCGCGGTAGCTTTGAGCGTTTGATGCAGCACCGGCGCCGCCCTGCGTTCATCCGGCGAGAGATAGACGTTACGTGACGACATCGCGAGGCCATCGCGCTCGCGGATGATCGCGCCGCCGATCACCTTGACGCCGAGGTCGAGATCGCGCGCCATGCGCGTGACCACCTTGAGTTGCTGAAAGTCCTTCTCGCCGAAGAACGCCATGTCCGGGCGCACCTGCGTGAACAGCTTCGCGACAACGGTTGCCACGCCGCCGAAGAAGTGCGGGCGGAATTGATCCTCAAGTCCGGCAAGCGCGGGGCCTTCGGGCGCAACGCGGGTCGCGAACCCGTCCGGATACATCGTCTTCACATCCGGATTCCAGACCAGATCGACACCCTCTGCCGTAAGACGCGCGATGTCTTCCTTCCATGTGCGGGGATATGAGCCGAGGTCTTCATGGGCCGCGAACTGCGTGGGATTCACGAAAATCGATACGGCGACTTTGCGTGCCCGCTTTTTCGCGAGCCGAACCAGCGACACATGACCGTCATGGAGCGCTCCCATGGTCGGAACGAGCGCGAGGGTGGCGTTGCGCTTGCAAAGTTCAGCGCGGGCGCGGTGAAGGGATGAAAGCGTGCGGGCGATGATGGGGGTGCGGGTCATTCGTACCGGTGTCTGCAACGGGTGATCGTCAGGTGGGCCGCAGTCTTAACAAAGGTGACGGTGCACGCCAACGACCACGCGTGGCCTTCTGCATCATCGGCCGGCGGATTCATCATGAACGCGGAGCCCATCGGAATTTCACTTGATTCTTTCTGGGCTTGGCTGAAGATATCCACAGGGGATTTGCATGCTATTGCAGACGAGTCAGGGGCAGTCCGGGTCGGCGCATGTCGTCGTGCTCGGCAACGAGAAGGGTGGGTCGGGCAAGTCCACCACTGCGCTTCACGTTGCGGTCGCGCTGCTGAAGGCCGGGCAGCGCGTAGCCACCATTGATCTCGACTCCCGCCAGAAGAGCTTCACCCGCTACATCGAGAATCGCCGGGCCTGGGCCCAACGCACCGGGCTGTCTCTTGAGGTGCCGCACCATTGCTGTGTTGCTCTGGGCTCCAGCATGCAGATCGACGACAACGAGATGTCGGAGTTCGAGCAGTTCTCGGCGGCGGTCAGCGCGGTGGAGCGGACCTACGACTTCATCGTGATCGATACGCCTGGCACCGACAGCTATCTGATGCGTCTGGCGCATTCGATGGCGGATACGCTGGTAACGCCGATAAACGACAGCTTTCTCGACTTCGACGTGCTCGGCTCGGTCGATCCGGCGACTTACTCCGTGATCGGCGAAAGCCACTACGCGACCATGGTGAAGGTGGCGCGCAAGCAGCGCCGCGATCTTGATGGCGCGACCACCGACTGGATCGTCGTGCGAAATCGCCTGTCGATGCTGGGCTCCCGCAACAAGCAGCTCATCGCCGAAGGGCTCGACCAACTCTCGTTCCGGCTCGGTTTCAGGCCGGTCGATGGCTTTGCCGAACGGGTGGTCTACCGTGAGTTCTTCCCGCGCGGCCTGACCGCGCTCGACGACCTGGACGAGGCCACGCTGGGCACCCGCCCGAACATGGCCCACGTGACCGCCCGCGAAGAGGTGACCAGCCTGCTACGCCACCTGAAGCTCCCGATCGATGAGCGGGGCCGCCGCCGGGCCGCGACCCGGGCCGAATGGTTCGCCCAGGTCGACCGTCCACTGGAAAATCACGGGCTCACAGCTTAATTTCAGGGCTGTTCCAGCCTGGTTTCGTCGCAGTTCCAGCTGCCGGTTCCATCGCTGATGGACAAACTTTGATGAAAAATCTGAACTTATCGGGAGTTTGGCGCTTGGTTCTTCACGCGCCATAGACCAAACGACCTGTTTTCGGTCCAATGGCACATTTGATGCATCGCACAAAAAGCTGGTCTATGTCAGACACATGACGGGAAATTAAGCTTGGTTTGTCGCCAACCTGTCATCATCTAACTAGACAAGGACGAAGGATTCTAAAACACTGTGTTGTGACAGGGCGGTCTGGAGGGGTTCGGACCGGCCTGGCAATTTCGAGGGCGAGATGAAGCGCGGAATTTTTATCCTGCTTGGTCTGTTTGCGATCGTTGTCGTCGCATACTTCACTGCGAGCAAATGGGCGATCCGTCACGAGACGCTGACGTTCTACGATTCAACGCGTGATCGCCCGATTGAAGTCGCGATCGCCGTGCGCCGCGACAAGGAGATGCAGGCCAACGCCGGCATGCTCACGCTGCCCGTCGCGATCGTCAATCACGGCAATACCGTAAAATTCACCGAGTACTCGTTCCTCGCCAACGTGCTCGCTGCTCGCGGCTACTTTGTCGCGAGCATTCAGCATGATCTGGCCAGCGATGCGCCCTTGGTCACCAAGGTCGGTGAACTGTACGTCGGACGCCTGCCGGTCTATCAGCGCGGCGTGGAGAACATCGAGTTTGCCGTAAAGCAGGTCCAGAAGATCCAGCCTAACGCGGACTACGATCATCTGACTCTGGTTGGACACTCCAATGGCGGCGACATCTCGATGTACTACGCCAAGATGCATCCGGAGAACGTGAAGAAGATCGTCACGCTCGACAATCTTCGCGTGCCGTTCCTCACCGAGGGCAAGTTCAAGATTCTCTCGTTCCGTTCGAAGGACCCCCGGTTCAAGGCCGATCCTGGCGTCGTGCCGGATGACGATACGTGCGAGCAGTCGGGTATCACGGTGGTCAACACTGGCTTCCAGCATACCGACATGAGCGATCGCGGACCTGACAATGTGAAGACATCGATTCAGGGCGTCCTCGACAAGTTCCTGGAAGGCGAGAGCAAGCTCGCGCCGGTCGATACCAAGAAGATCGTGGTGCCGAAGCCCGGCCCGTCGGCGTTGGCGCCGAAGTCCGACTCGGTGGCGCAGTTCCGGTTCGCTCCTACCCCCTAGCTCTTGACCGCAGATGTTCACGCCGGACCTGTTTCCGGCTGTCGCACATTCGCGTGAGAGCTCTCCATAGCTATCGACTTGTCTCAAACCGCCATAATTCACTGGTGGCATGACTTCTGCTTGTTTGAGCACCCAATCAATGAGGTGACAGTCATGGGCATCAGCAGCTTCCCCCGGTCTCCCGCGCTCGCGCCGTCGGCAGATTCGCGGCTACCGCCCGCCGTCAGTGACGACGAATGTCTGTCGCGTCTGGCACGTGCCGTTGCCGAACATGACGATCGCCGGCTGCGCGAGGTGGCGCAACTCATAGGACGGCTCGCGGTGCCGATCGAGTAGGGACGGCCTTCGCCGGCAGGTTTCGGCGGTCAATGAATTGACCAACTGTCCTTCGCGCTCCACATAAGACTCGCACTCAACCGCGAGCTCAGATGACGCGCGATCCGACCATTCCAAAAACCGGCGAGCAGCCTGTCGCAGGCCGCGCCCGCACTGTGCCGGACACGCAGACGTCCGCCGCGGACATTGCGGCGTTCGTCGCCAAAGCGCGTGCGATGACACCGGGCAAGGGAGGCTCCGGCCGGCTGGTCTTCGCCCTCGATGCCACGATGAGCCGTCAGCCGACGTGGGACATGGCGTGCCAGCTTCAGGCGGATATGTTCCGCGAGGCGGGCAGTATCGGCGGCCTCTCGGTTCGTCTTGTCTACTATCGCGGTCTGAATGAATGCCGCGCCAGCCAATGGATTTCCGATACCGCGCATCTCGCCAGGCTGATGGCCAAGATCGACTGCCAGGGCGGGCAGACGCAGCTGGGCCGCGTGCTCTCGGACGCGCGGCGTGAGGCTATCGCGTCGGGCGTGCGTGCCATCGTGTTCGTCGGCGACGCGATGGAAGAGAACGTGGACGCACTGTGCGTCACCGCGGGCGAACTCGGCCTGCTGAAAGTGCCGTGTTTCATGTTCCAGGAGGGCAATGATCCGGTGGCGGAGGCGGCGTTTCGCGAGATCGCGCGGTTGACCGGCGGCGCGTGGTGCCGCTTCGACATGGGTTCGGCGGCGCAGTTGCGCGAACTTCTCCGCGCGGCGGCGGCCTACGCGGCCGGCGGACGCGATGCACTGCTGCGGCTGGCGAAGAATGCCTCCGGGGCGGCGGCGTTGCTCGGGCAGATGAAATAGCGGAGGCGCTGGCTGTGCTCACGGGTGGTCCGCCGGGCATGCCCCGCGCTAGCGGCAATAATTCGCAGATGTGCGCGTTCCTCAAAGCACGCTAGACACATACATGAAGCATATGCCGGTCTCGCCGCACCTCGCGCGCGAAGCCGTGTTTGAACGAAAAGATTGATTGAACCATGCCGACCCTGATTGCAGGCATCGTCGCCGTCGCGCTGCTCTACGTCGCCCTCAATATCGTTAAGGGCGCCGATCCGAAGTGGCTTGCGAAAGTCGTTCGCGGCGGCGGAGGCATTGTGACTCTGGCCGCGGCGCTGTTTATCGGCGCAAGAGGCGAGCTTGCGGTGGCGATCCCGCTCGGAATTTTCGGTGCCGGTCTACTGGGCTGGTCGCCGTTCGGCGCCCAGCTCGGTTCAGCCTGGGGCAACTACGGTCCCAGTGCGTGGAAATCAAACGGGCAGAAGTCCAAGGTACGATCCCAGTTTATAGAGATGACGCTCGACCACGACACCGGGGCGCTTGAGGGGCTTATTACCGCCGGCCCCGAAGCGGGGCGCGTACTGGACGACTTCACGCTCGATGAGCTCATTGCTCTGGCGCGGGGGTTCGATGCCGAGAGCTGGGCTCTTCTGGAAAGCTATCTGGATCGCCGGTTTCCCGCCTGGCGTGAGCACGCGCAGGGCGAGGGGGCAGGCCGGAGTGGAGGCGAGGATCGCCGTGCGGCGCCGAGCGGAAAAATGACGGCGGAGGAGGCCTATCAGATCCTTGGCCTGAAGCCGGGCGCGGGGCGCGATGAGATCAGCCGGGCGCACCGTGGGCTCATGAAGAAACTTCATCCCGACCAGGGGGGCTCGACGTACCTCGCTGCCCGTGTGAACGAGGCCAAGGACACTCTTCTTCGCAATCATCGCTGACTCCAGCACGCAACATCACGCTACAAACTGCGAGCAGCCTTTCCGTCTCTGTATTGAATGCCCCTGCGGACGCCCGCCGTTGTCCGGCGTGATCGATCCTGCAGTTAATGTTTTAGAGACCAAGTCTTGAAAAATGGTTGCATGCGCGGGCCCCGCCTCAAAAAGTTACCTCGTGGTCGCGGAGCGAAACGCACGCAGGGTGGGCGCACTCGCAAGGAAAAAGCCCGCGGCTGAACCGCGGGCTTTGTTTCATCCGGAACTGGATCGGCTTGCGATCAGTTCCTGATGGCGATGCACGAAATGTCGGAACGCTTCAGCGTGCGGCATGCGGCTTCGGCGGAATCCTGATTGAGACCGGCAAAGCGTGCGCGGTAGAGCGTCTTGTTGCCCTTCGACACCGTCTCGGTGAACTGTTCTGCGTCGCTGAGGAGCTTGCTTGCGCTGCCGCGTGCCGCGTGGAGGCGCTGACGGGCTTCGTTCTCACTCTCAAGAGCGCCGACCTGAATGATCCAGCCGGAGCGGGCGACAGTCTTGATCGCGCCATTGTGCTGGATGGTCTGCGTCGGCTGGGCTGGCGGCAAGGCGGCTTGCTGGACCGGCTGGGGAGCGGGCTGCTGTTGCGGCACTGCTGATGTCTGAAGGGCGACGGCCTGCGCGCCCAGGGTGGTGGGCGGTGCGCCGCGTGCGGGATCGGCATAGGCCATCGTCTGCGCTTGCGGTGCCGATGACGAGGCGGGAACTGAACCGATAATGCCCTGTCCGATGCCGTTGCTGGTGTTGGGCTGGGCGGGAAGCGGGGCGGGGAAATCACTGCGTGTCTGCGTGAACGTCGCCGGCCACGGCTCTGCACGGCGTTCGGCTTTTGATGCAGCCGGAGCGTCCGTCTTGACCTCGGCCTTGGCGACGACGGCCTTCGACGTTTCCGCGACATCCGCGTTGCGCGGCGCGGGAATGGCATTGGTCGCCACCGGCGCAGGTGCGTTCGGCGTTGCGGAAGCCACCTTGGTCTGTCCCATGCGGACCTGAACCGTCTTGACGCGTACCGGCGTCATCGGCTCTGCCGATCCGGGAATAATGGACAGAGGCGATGAAATCACGCCGCTGGTGAGCGGAGCGGGCGCGGGCTTGTCCTGCGCTTCAGCAACGGGTTTCGCAGGAGCTGGAGCTGCCGCCACTGCGCGCGGCGCGGGAAGCGGAACGGGTTCCGGCGCGGTGGAAGCAACCTTGATCGCGCCTTGCGACTGAACCATCGGGGCGGGACGCTTTGCCTCGGTCTCATCGGTATCGTCTGCGCTGGCGATCTTGGTGTCGCCGCCGCGTTCGGTGATTGCAGCGACGGTGCGCCGGGTTGCTGCTTCATCGAGATGTTCGGCGAGCAGGTTACGCATGATGGCGTCGCGCGAACCGCCGCTGCGTCCGCCCATCACGACGCCAACCACATAACGATTGCCGCGCTTCATCGATGTGACGAGGTTGAAGCCGGAGGCGCGGGTGTAACCGGTCTTGATGCCGTCAACGCCTTCGACGCGGCCGAGCAGCTTGTTGTGGTTGCGGATCGAGCGTCCCTTGTAGTTGAACGCCTCGGTGGCGAAGTAGCGATAGTATTTCGGGAAGCGATCCTGAATGGCGCGGCCGAGCGTGGCCTGATCGCGCGCGGTGGTGACCTGCTCGCTGTCTGGAAGGCCTGAAGCGTTCTTGTAAACGGTCTTGCTCATGCCAAGCGCGCGCGCCTTGCGCGTCATCGCCTTGCCGAAATCGTCCTCGTCGCCGCTGATGGCTTCGGCGATCACTGCGGCTGCGTCATTGGCGGAACGGGTCACGAGGCCCTTGATCGCGTCTTCGACGCGGATCGTCTGACCGGGGCGCAAACCGAGCTTGGTCGGCGCCTGCTGCGATGCATGGACCGACACGTCCAGCGGCGTATCGAGCTTCATCTTGCCGCTCTCCAGCCGTTCGAACAGCATGTAGAGCGTCATGATCTTGGTGAGCGAGGCGGGGTGGCGCAGGCTGTCGGCGCTGGTGGCCTGGAGCGTGCTGCCGGAATTGGCGTCTACGATGATGGAGGAGAAAGAGGGGCTGTAGCTCGATGCCGCGGCGTGGCGATGCTTGTGACGCCGCCGGGCGTCTGCGGTGTCGATCGTGAAGGTGACCGCCACGGAGATGGTGGCGACGCCAAGAAGGCAAAGGCGGAGCGCGCGCAGAGACGCTGACGATTTGACCCCAAGCATGAATTTCCCCGTCCGATTCCCAGTTATTCGCCTCGTTCTGAGGCCAAATTTGGTCCGGCCGCGGCCAATCTTCGGGCCACGTCGTCCATGCGAAGCTGCGGCTCCGAAGGGCCGGTGCCTGATCGTTCGCGATCTGGCTAAGGCATTGGAACCGCGCAGCTTTTCGTATTCATCCGCGAACGCGAAAAGCGCAGGGAATCAAATTAGGTCGCGACGGTTTCGAAAGGGTTAAGCAAGGGTTTCCGGCGTTCGCGAGTTTTGTCTCAGATTTAAGACGATTGTGCGACGCACAAGATTCTTGACTTTTATTGTGCGCTGCACTACTACCAAAGTCGTGGTTAGGGAGCCGGGCCTCTCTCCGGCGCGTGCAGGTCAACAGTCTGGGAAAAGGATACCGGTAAATGGTCAAGGTTGAAGAGTTTCAGCAGTACGGCAAAGAGCAGTTCGACGCCGCGGTTGCATCCGCCAACACCTTCTCGAGCGGCCTTCAGTCGATTGCGACTGCCTACGGCGACTACGCCAAGAAGTCGTTCGAAGACACCAAGAGCTTCGTTGAGAAGCTGTCGGGCGTGAAGTCGATCGAAAAGGCCATCGAACTGCAGACCGAATACGCCAAGACGTCATACGAGACGTTCGTGGCCGAGTCGCAGAAGATCGGCGAGCTTTACACCGGCCTCGCCAAGCAGGCGTTCAAGCCTTTCGAGAACGCCGTCGCGAAGGCGACCTCTCACTAATTCAAGGCTCTCGACCAAACAGAAAAGCCCGGCTCAACGCCGGGCTTTTTTATTGCGGTGGACAATCCGCCGCTCGTTACTTGGCGATGCGCAGTTTGGTCAGCGAGTTTCCGATTGAATCGAACGCGGCTGCGATGCCGCTCGCGGTGGTCGATGAGTAGAAATTACCGGGGTCGGCGCAGTATTTCAGAACCGCGGATTCCGCGCCGCCATCGGTGTCGACCTGAATGGTGTAGACCAAGGTCGTTCCGTTGGCCCTGTTCTTGATATTGTCGCAGAGAATTTTCTGCCGCGCATCGATCTGCGATGCCGACGAGTACCAGCGATTTTGCGTGTTCTCTCCATCCGACAGCAGGATGATCGCATCGGTATACTTGTAGTTCGCATCCTTGGCAGGCGTCGGAAACGGATCTGTCGATTGCAGCATCATCCACGCCCAGTGCATGCCGATGCCCTGGTTGGTGTAGCCGTCCGCGACGAGGTTATTAATCTTGCCCTTGATGGTGTTGTCGTCCGACGAGCCGTCAGATTCGTTCGCGCTAAACACCGACGTCATCGGCAGGATCGACGAAGCGCAGTCGTTGTAACTCTCGCCAAGAAACAGCGTCCCTGGGGTGGCGGTGGTCGGGGCGTCCTTCGTCGTGTCATAAGATTGGGTGCGATCCGTCACGCAACCTTTCCAGTTGTTGAGATTGCTGGCGGTCCATACCTTGCCGGCTGCGACACACGAACTCTTCGTCGTCTTGGACGACTGGCTGCAACTGCCATAACTTTTGTCCCAGTCAAGCCAGGTCGCGTTCTTGTTGGTGTTGCCGACATTGACCATCACATTGAAGGGGATGATTGACAGATACACATCGTCGACAGTTTTCGACGACGTCTTGAGGGTGTCCACCAGACTCTTGGCGGCCGTTTTCATGGCGGCGAGTTTGCCGGCGTTGTTCATCGATCCGGTGATGTCCAGTGCCATGGCGACGCGCATCCTGGTGTTACCCCAGACCGTCGTCGATCCCGCTCCGAAATCGAGATTCGGATAGCCGGCGACCTTCATGAAATCGGTCTTCATGGTGCCCGAACCCGTCAGAACGACCTTGGATCCCTCGTTGGCGCTCTTTGTATAAGTCGCCGTGATGACGACATTCAGCGCCTCCGGGTGCTTGTAGAGCGCGTTGAAATACTCTTTTGCCTTCTGGCTGATTTGCTCGGTGGTGAGACCCGATGCGTCCCTGGAGATCATCAGGGCGGCGGTATCGAGGGCTGCCTGCATGGCGGTGCGGGCATTGTTGACGCGGGCATAGTCGACCGCAGCCCCGACGAAGCCCAGGAGCGGCAAGATTGCGATGCCGAACAGCACGGCGACGTTGCCGCCTTGCGCGTGGCGGAAGCGCGCGATCAATCCGCGGGCGCGATTGAAAATCGATGCATCGTTCATGACGTCACCAGAGGAATGAAACTCTGGGACGCGGGATAGGCTGCAGGCGTGAAGAGGTAGTAAAATGCTGCGGTGAATCACGGGTGCACCTGAGAAGAAGGCGGCTGCGGGCGGACGCGCCGCTGGTTCATGGTGAAGGCCGGGTTTCTCGCTTCGTTCGAATTTTATCGGTTCGCCAGCCGCGCAAGCCGGGCCTGAGGTGCGGGAACGTCTGAAAATGGATGCAATGTTCATGGCGGTCACCAAAAATGGGTCCTGCCATGTCGTAGGAGGGGGCCATGAAGGGGCGGTAAAAGTTTCGGCCAATCTACGTAAAATGCCCCACAAAATGGCCGTTTTGGCCTCTCAATCGGTGTGTATTGTCAACCGCGCCTCAACACCCCATAACGAAACTGGTGTGAAATTTGGGCGTTTGCGTTAACCACCAGCGATTACCGCAAGGGTGTCGTACGGTTCACCCGGTGCGGTTTCATCCGGTAACGGCATGCTTGCGGGCGGGCGCGCGGCGACCCATATTGTTAATGTGATCCGACGGCGTTTCACGTCGCCGGAATGTTGCTTTTTGCGGGAATTTCGAACTCTCAAGCCATGCTGCACTCGTCTTCATATCTGGAACCAGTCGCGGCGCCTGAGGTGTCCGGCGAACAAGCCGCCAGCGTTCGCCCGCACATGAGCAAACCTGATGACAACGGCAACGAGGGGCGGGGCGGTCCTGGCACGTCCGTCATCACCAAGGTCAAGCCGAAGACCAAGCGCCCGAACCTCTACCGCGTCCTGATCCTGAACGACGACTACACTCCGATGGAGTTCGTCGTTCATGTTCTAGAGAAATTCTTCAACAAGGACGTTGAAGCCGCGACAACGATCATGTTGCATGTGCATCACCACGGCATCGGCGAGTGTGGCGTTTTTACGTATGAGATCGCGGAAACCAAGGTGACGCAGGTGATGGACTTTGCGCGAAAACATCAGCATCCTTTGCAATGCGTGATGGAAAAGAAGTAGCATTTGAGTCTCGTTCGGCGTGGGAACCGGGTGAGGCGACGAGAATTGATCAACTGGACCAAGACGACAGACGATCAATACAGACGATCAGTGAAGTGGCGGGGGCCATAAGGGACGCGAATGCCGACTTTCTCTCAGAGCCTTGAACAATCCCTGCACCGCGCGTTGGCGATCGCGAACGAGCGCCACCATCAGTACGCGACGCTCGAGCATCTGCTGCTGTCCCTGATCGACGATTCCGATGCCGCCGCCGTGATGCGTGCATGCAGCGTCGACCTCGACAAGTTGCGCGGCAGCCTCGTCAACTACCTCGAAACCGAATTCGAAAATCTCGTCGCCGAAGGCTCCGACGATGCCAAGCCGACGGCTGGATTCCAGCGCGTCGTGCAGCGCGCGGTCATCCACGTGCAGTCGTCCGGCCGCGAAGAGGTTACCGGCGCCAACGTGCTGATCGCGATCTTCGCGGAGCGCGAAAGCCATGCGGCGTATTTCCTGCAGGAGCAGGACATGACGCGCTACGACGCGGTGAACTACATCAGCCATGGCATCGCGAAACGTCCCGGCGTATCCGAGGCGCGGCCGGTGCGCGGCGTCGATGAAGAAGCTGACGCCAAGGGCAACGACGATTCCAAGAAGAAGGGCGAGGCACTCGATACCTATTGCGTCAACCTCAACAAGAAGGCGCGCGACGGCAAGATCGACCCCGTGATTGGCCGCCACGCGGAAATCAACCGCGCCATTCAGGTGCTGTGCCGCCGTCAGAAGAACAATCCGTTGTTCGTCGGCGAAGCCGGCGTCGGAAAGACCGCGATCGCGGAAGGTCTCGCCAAGCGCATCGTCGATAGCGAAGTGCCGGAGGTCTTGGCAGCGTCCACCGTGTTCTCGCTCGACATGGGTACGCTGCTCGCAGGCACGCGCTATCGCGGCGATTTCGAAGAGCGCCTGAAGCAGGTCATCAAGGAACTGGAAGCGCATCCGAATGCGATCCTGTTCATCGACGAAATCCACACTGTCATCGGCGCAGGCGCTACTTCCGGCGGCGCGATGGATGCGTCGAATCTGCTGAAGCCGGCGCTGGCGTCAGGCACGATCCGCTGCATGGGCTCGACCACCTACAAGGAATACCGGCAGCACTTCGAGAAGGATCGCGCGCTGGTGCGGCGGTTCCAGAAGATCGACGTCAACGAGCCGACCGTGGAAGACGCCATCGGCATCCTCAAGGGTCTCAAGCCGTACTTCGAGGAATATCACAAGCTGAAGTACACCAACGACGCCATCGAGGCGGCGGTGAATCTTTCGGCGCGCTACATTCACGACCGCAAGCTGCCGGACAAGGCGATCGACGTGATCGACGAATCCGGCGCGGCCCAGATGCTTGTGCCGGAGAACAAGCGCAAGAAGACCATCGGCATCAAGGAAATCGAAGTCACCATCGCGACGATGGCGCGGATTCCGCCGAAGTCGGTCTCCAAGGACGACGCCGAGGTGCTCAAGCATCTCGAGACGACGTTGAAGCGAACTGTGTTCGGCCAGGAGAAGGCCATCGAGGCTTTGGCCGCGTCGATCAAGCTCGCCCGTGCGGGCCTGCGCGAGCCGGAGAAGCCGATCGGCTCGTATCTGTTCTCGGGCCCAACCGGCGTCGGCAAGACCGAAGTCGCCAAGCAACTGGCGGCATCTCTCGGCGTCGAGCTGATCCGCTTCGATATGTCGGAATACATGGAGCGGCACACCGTTTCGCGCCTCATCGGCGCGCCTCCGGGCTATGTCGGATTCGACCAGGGCGGCCTGCTGACCGATGGTGTCGATCAGCATCCGCACTGCGTGGTGCTGCTCGACGACATCGAGAAGGCGCATCCGGATCTCTACAATGTGCTGTTGCAGATCATGGATCACGGCAAGCTGACCGATCACAACGGCAAGCAGGTCAACTTCCGCAACGTCATCCTGATCATGACAACCAACGCGGGCGCCGCCGACATGGCGAAGGCCGCATTCGGCTTCACGCGCAGCAAGCGGGAAGGCGAGGATCACGAGGCGATCAACCGTCAGTTCGCGCCGGAGTTCCGCAACCGTCTCGATGCAATCGTATCGTTTGCACATCTCAATCCTGATGTGATCGGCATGGTGGTCGAGAAGTTCGTGCTTCAGCTCGAAGCCCAGCTCGCGGATCGCGATGTGACCATTGAGCTGTCCGAGCCTGCGAAGACGTGGCTGGTGAAGGAAGGTTACGACGAGCAGATGGGTGCGCGGCCGATGGCTCGCGTCATTCAGGAGCACATCAAGAAGCCTTTGGCGGATGAGGTGCTGTTCGGCAAGCTGAAGGGTGGCGGTCACGTCCGCGTCGTCCTGGTGAAGGACGAGACGAGCGAAACGGGCGCCGAGAAGATCGGTTTCGAGTTCGTCGAAGGACCGGTGACCCCGAAGCCCGAAAAGCTGCCCGGCACCCGCAAACGCGCCGCGCCGCGCAAGCCGAAGGGTGGCGGGGATGGTCCGAAAGGTCCGGCCAAGCCGCCGCTCATGAAGGTCTGAGCGGAGCTAACGCGATACAGAACAAAACCCGGCCATCTCAGGATCGCCGGGTTTTTGCTATCTGCGCTGCATCAAAAACGTTTCAACGCCGTGAGAAGAGGCTCGAGCTTTGCATTGATTGCTTCGCCTGCCTCGGAAGCAACCACCCATGCCGCCAATCCGGCCAGCACCGTGACAATGAAATATTGAGCAGTCGCCACGGCGATCAGTGGCTTCAGCAGTCCACGGCCTATTCGTTTGAACGCGCCTGTTCGTTTGAAATTATCGCGAGGCGGTTCCTGCGGAGTATCAATTTCAACGTCGGGATGGCTGTCTGCGGCGAGTGCGGGAGATTCCGGATCATTCGGTAGATCCGGCAAAGCGAGATCGCGGCTGTCCACGGACGGCGTATCCATCGCTTCGTCCGGCGCCGCCTCGATACGCACGACCACGTTACTCATGCCGTCACACTTCATTCTTTGCTAACCATAGGCTGGCCGCCCGATGGGGGCTATGAAGGGCGATGGAAAGACTCCGTTAACGTAAACAAATCCGGCGCATAGGCGTGCGAGATGACCGACAGTTTTCATCCGATGGATAAGCGATCCACGGCAAGTTCTGTGCGTGTCGCGATTTTCCGGACTTCTCTTACGCCGTCTCCTCGCGCGATCCGCTTTTCGACATCCTCGTGTGGCAGTTGGTGGCGATGAGACGACGGTTCCCGTTGTGTTGGACACTGTGCCTGGCCGTCAGCGTGATTCTGACGGCGGAGGTTGAAGTTGCGCGTGGTGACGACCTTGCGCCCACTGCGACGCCAGACGTTCCGCCGGCAACATCCGAACCTAAGACTCAAGGTCAGGAAAGTCCGCCAACTCCTCCTGCTGCAACCGAAACAAAACCTGCTGCCGAGGTGCCGCCGCCAGCCGCCGATGCGAAGGATGCGAAAGACGCCAATGCAAGTGAGGCGATGTGCCTGATGATCGAATCCGCGGCGACCGCTCATAACCTGCCGCTGGAATTCTTCGCGCGCGTGATCTGGCAGGAGAGCCGCTTTCAGCCGGATGCGGTGGGGCCGGTCACACGCAGCGGCCAGCGCGCGCAGGGCGTTGCGCAATTCATGCCCGGCACCGCGACCGAGCGCCGGCTGCTCGATCCATTCGATCCCGTGCAGGCGCTGCCCAAGTCGGCAGAGTTCCTGAAAGAGCTACGCGAACAGTTCGGCAATCTCGGGCTCGCTGCGGCGGCTTATAACGCGGGGCCGCGACGCGTGCAGGAATGGCTGGCGGGTACCGGCTACATGCCTTTCGAGACACGGAACTACGTTTACGCGATCACCGGCACGCCGGTGGATGACTGGGCTGCCGCCGGGAAGAATGGCGCAGTCAAGGATCGCGCGCCGCCGACAGGCTGCCGCGAACTCATGGCAATGCTGAAACGTGCGCCAAACCCGTTCATCGCCGAACTTGAGCAGCGCGTGAAACTCGGTGCGGCGATGGCGTGGGGGGTGCAGCTTGCCGCCGGATTCTCGCGTGACAAGGCGCTCGCGATGTATGCCCGCTCCATGAAGCGCCTGGGTGCGATCATCGGCGATCGCGATCCCAGTCTTTTGAGCTCGATCTTCCGCAGTCGCGGCACGCGGCCGTTCTATCAGGTGCGTGTAGGAGCCGACACGCGCGCCGCCGCCAACGAACTATGCGATCGCATCAGGCGGACAGGGCAGGCTTGCATCGTGCTGAAGAACGCGCAGGGGCGTGGTTGACCGGCGCGAGTGCTGAACGCTGACGACAATCCAGGAAATCTCTTGAAACGGTTAACGTCGCAGACCGGTCGCATGCAGAAAGAAACCCAATAATTGCAGGCATTATTTGAATCGGTGTGGAGAGCGTTATGCTCAACGAAATGCTAACGCCGTCGTGACGTTTTTCGCTTAAGTTTTGTGAAACCGTTTTCCAATCATCTGATCGGGTGCAGCGAAAATGTTTCGCGGCATTCTGTGAGGAGGCCGTCGTGCTGACGTTTGGGATTATCGGTATTGCATTCGCAACCTTGTGCGTTCTCGGTTCGCTGTCGTCGTCTGCGCGCGAGCCGTCGATCTGATTTTCAACATCGCCTTCACCCTTCGAGGCCCATAGCCGTTCGAAGAACGGCGTTCTTAGAACGCCTGTTGCTTTGCGATGGCGCCTCAGGGTGACGGAAACGAGATAGCGTCATCCTGAGGTGCGAGCCGCTTCAGCGGCGAGCCTCGAAGGACGCGGACGACCCCGAAATTGGCGGCCCCGATCCCTTGACGAGGGGAGCATTTCACCCGCGTGATGAACCAAACGATTCATCCGGTGTTGCACCCCTTGGCACTTCCCGCCCTTGATTCTCCGAAATGGCAAAGCTCGTTCGCGGCATTCGCGTTCGGGGTGAAATCCGCGCTGTCGTCGATTCTGGCGCTGGTGCTGTTCGGCACCTTCGTCGGAGTCGGTGCATTCGCCCATGACACCGGCTTCACGCTCGGCTGGGCGCTCGCCACCACGGTTCTGGTCTGGGCCGGCCCAGCGCAAATCATCCTGATCTCGACCTCCCATGCCGGAGCGACGTTGCTGGAATCGGCTCTGGCCGTGACCATCAGCGCGATCCGCCTGCTGCCGATGGTGGTCTCGGTCTTGCCGATGCTGCGGACGCCGCAAACGAAGATGCGCCAGCTCGCGCTGCCTGCGCATCTGGTGGCGGTGACAGTCTGGGTCGAGAGCTTTCGCCTGCTGCCACATGTGCCGCGCGAACGGCGGATCGCCTTCGTGAACGGGCTCGGCGGCGCGTTGGTGTTCCTGAGTTGCGCGGCGACCGTTCTCGGATACGGCCTGGCGGCGAGCCTGCCGCCGATTCTGTCGGCTGGGATTCTGGCGCTGACGCCGCTGACGTTCCTGCTGTCCACGGCACGCAATGCACACAAGCTGGTGGACAAGCTGGCGCTGGCGCTCGGGCTGGCGCTCTATCCGCTGGTGCAACTGCTGCAGACTGGGGTCGATATCATGATCTGCGGCCTGACCGCAGGCACCATTGCCTATGGTGTCCATCGCCTGCGGAGGCGCGCATGAGCGGCCTTCTTGGAGATACGCACGCCATCGCGCTGCTGTTGTTCGCGGGCTTCCTGTCGAACGAGGTCTGGCGGGCGCTTGGCCTCGTGATCGGCGGCGGTATCGACGAAGGTTCTGAATTCCTGATCTGGGTGAGGGCGGTCGCCGCCGCGATCCTTGCCGGCGTCATCGCGCAGATCCTGATTTCACCGCCCGGCGCGCTGGCGACGGTGCCGGACATCGTGCGATATGGCGCTGCCGCAGTTGGGTTTGGCGTCTATCTGGCGATGCGCAAATCGGTTTTCGCCGGCGTGATCGCCGGTGAAATCGTCGTGCTCGCAGGCAAGTGGTGGATGGGTTAGGGCATGATCCCGAAAAGTGGAAACCGGTTTTCGGAATAGATCATGCCCAAACGAAGATTCAGCCCTTTAGCGCCGCGATCAGCCGCGTGGCGTGATCTTCCAGCGCCTTGACGTCTTCCTTGCGGGTCGCAGGAGGAAGCAGCATAACGCCTTCGACACGCGGCATGACGTGCATGTGAAGATGATAGACGACCTGGCCCGAGGCCGGTTCGCTGAACTGCTGCAAAGTAATTCCGTCAGCGTTGAAGGCCTTCATGGCTGCGACCGCGATTTTCTTCGCCGTCCGCGCGACATGGGCGAGGCTCTCCGGCGAGATGTCGAGAATGTTGCGGGCCGGCTCCTTCGGGATCACCAGAGTATGTCCGGGGCAGCGCGGCATGATGTCCATGAAGGCGAAGGTATGCTCGTCCTCATAGACTTTGTGACAGGGGATTTCCCCGCGCAGGATTTTTGCGAAGATGTTGTTGGTATCGTATGCGGTCATGGTCGATCCCGGAAAAGTTGCGGTTCACAATCGCCGCCCGGCGCGGCGCGGTCAAGCCGGGTTGTGTGAGCGGCGCGCATGTCAGGAATCCACTGTGCGCTCGGGGATGCCGGTTGAGATTTCATCGATCCGGTCGGCAAGATCCGTCAAGTCGCGGTGAAGTCCATCCAGCGTAAATGCAAGGCCGAAAACGCGTCCCACCGCATTGAAGTCGAGTGCCCGCATCACCCCGGACTGGCGCAGCCCGCTGAATGTTTCGGTGAAGGCGAGGTGCGCGGCGGTGACATCGTTGCGCGAGACGACGGTAACAGCGTTGAGCGCGGTCGCGCATCGTTCGGTCAGTTCGGCGTGGGCGCGCAGCAGGCGGGCCGCCGCTGGCGCCAGGGTCGATGCGATCTGAGTCGGAAGAGGCGTTCGAAGCACGCCGCCGATGGCGACGAGATCGTTGCGCACGCGCCAGAGTGTGCGCGGAATCGCCGGAGGAATGCGATGATCGGCAAGGCGGGAGGCGCGCTCCCTGTCGGCGTCCTTCAAGGCCTGTTCGACGGCGGTGAGTGCCTGGCGCAGGGCCGGATGTTCGGTGGACGGGACCAGCGCTTCGCCGCGATCGAGCGCATCGGCTTCCGATAACAACAATTTCTGGATGCGTGTGAGCACGGCCACGGAGCGAGCCACCACGACCGCGTGGGACCGCGCCGGAAATATCAGCACCATCGCCAGCACGCCGATCAGGCCGCCCAGTCCGATCTCGATAATCCTGTCGAGAACGAATTGCTCCACCGGCGCACCCGCAGGCTCCGTCAGCAGCATGATCGCCGCCGTGACCGGCGCGACCCGCAATTGGGGACGAACCGCTGCGCCCCATACGGTAACCCCGGTGACAAGCACAAGAGCGATGCCAATGCCGAGGGAAGTGTTCGAATGAAAGGCGGCCGCCAGCCCGCCGACGACCGCACCGGCAAGGGTGCCGATCATTCGCTCGGTGGCCGCGCCCAGCGTCCCGCCGATCGAGCCTTGCATCACGATGATCACGGTGAACACCGCCCAATAGCCCTGTTGCAGGCCGAGCAATTTGTAGGCGGCATAAGCCGCGCCGACTGCAATGGTGACACGGACGGTCTGACGCAGCTCTGGGGCGCGTCGCGTCAGAAACTCGCGGGTCCGGGCGATTGAACTCAAGGCGTTTCCTGCGGTAGCGGCGTGATCCGTGGATCAGGTTAGGCCGCTTGCGGGGCGGTCACAACGCCGCCGGGCTAGTCTTCCCCGTCCGCCTTGCGAAACGGCCCGGCTTCGGTCAACTCCCGCACGGCTTCCTGAACATAGGTCCGTTCACGCGCAAGGTAATCGCGGATGGCGCGGCGCAGCGATGGATCGGCGATGTAATGCGCGGAGTAGGTGGTTTGCGGCAGGTAGCCGCGGTCGATCTTGTGTTCGCCCTGCGCGCCGGCCTCGACACGCTTCAATCCGCGCCGGATCGCGAAGTCGATGGCCTGATAGTAGCAGACCTCGAAATGCAGGAACGGATGATGCTCGATTGCGCCCCAGTGGCGGCCGAACAACGTATCGGAGCCAATGAAATTGATGGCGCCCGCGATCCATTTTCCTTCGCGCTTCGCCATCACCAGCAGCACGTCTTTCGCCATGGTCTCGCCGACCATGTCGTAGAACGTGCGGGTCAGATAAGGCCGCCCCCACTTGCGCGACCCCGTCTCCATGTAGAACTCGAAGAACGCGTCCCACGCGTCCGGTGTGATGTCGCTGCCGGTGAGGGGGTGGACGGTGATGCCGTTGGCAAGAGCGTCGCGGCGCTCGCGGCGGATGCCCTTGCGATGGCGCGAGGCGAGGGTGGCGAGGAAATTCTCGAATGTGCCGTAGCCTTCGTTACGCCAGTGAAATTGCTGGTCGGTGCGTTGCAGGAATCCATGTTTGGCAAGGAACGCCCATTCGTCTTCCTGCGCGAAGGTGACGTGGACGGATGATGCATGGGTCGCGCCGCACAGCGCAATCAGTCCGGCTGCAAGGTGTTCGCGGACGCGTGCGGCCTCGTCACCCGGGCGCACCAGCAGGCGAGGTCCAGTTGCAGGCGTGAACGGAACGGACGCCTGCAGTTTTGGATAATAGCTGCCGCCAGCCCGCGCATAGGCATCGGCCCAGCCGTGATCGAACACGTACTCACCCTGCGAGTGATTTTTCAGATAGCAGGGGACGATGCCCACTACGCCGCCCGCGATACGTGCCACCAGATGACGCGGGGCCCAGCCGGTGCGCGCGATGGCGGAGCCGGATGCTTCCAGTGCGGTGAAAATTGCGTGGGACACAAATGGGTTGTATGTGCCGTCGGGAGTGGCGCACGAATCCCATTCGCCGGCCGTGAGCTGGACGATCGATGAAACTGCCTCAAGGGTGATCTCGCAGGAATCCGTCAAAGGCGAGTGGTCCGATTCTAACATTCGCATTCCGTTTCAGCAGCGCCCTTTGCGAATGTTAGAATCAAAGGGCCACTCGTAATTATAGGTTTCTCGTGGAGTTTGGATTTGACATTCGCGTTGCAACTCGCGGATGGCGGGGCGCGAATGTCAAATCCACTCCACGAACGGCACCGTGGCCGAGAGAAAACCGAAACCGTTCAGCAGTATAGATCGGCCTTCGTGCGGATGACTTCAAGTATCTGGCATCGCGCCTTTCGGCTTACTCCGGGATGAAACCTTCGAAGGTCATCTGGTCGGCGTACCGCAGGGTCCGTGCGCGCTGTTCCGGCGTCCGCACAGTCCATGTGATGAGCGCACAACCGAAGATGTTGCGCGCAATCCATGGCGCAGGTGCGGGCAAATCGTCGACGCGATAGCTGACGAAATGCGGTTGTGTACGGAAGGCGTGGCGCAGGCCGATCATCTCGCGGATTTTTTCGGGCGGCAATTGCTTCCATTCGCCGTCGGTGTAATGGCGTTCCGCGACGATGCCGCGCGGCAGGTCCGGCATCAGGTCGCGGATCGCAGTCACCTGATCGGGGTCGAACGACATCGCCGCCACCGGACCGGTGTAGGATACCAATACTTCCGCCATCCGCGTCACCAGCCGCCGATCGCCGTTGAACCGGCTTTTGATCTCCAGCACCAGCGGCACCCGCCCGGCGACGCGCGCGCAGAGATCGCCGAGCGTCATCATGCGATCGGATGTGTGCTTGAACCCGACCTGCTTGAGTTGCTCAGCTGTGAGCGAAAGCAGCTCGCCGGTCCCCTGGGTGAGGCGGCCCAGCTCATAATCGTGATGCACCATCGCCTCATTGTCGGCGCTGGGTTGCAGATCGACCTCGATGGCGAAGTTGCCGGCGACCGCAGCGTCGATCGCCGAGGGCATGTTTTCAATGATGCCGCGCGTGCGATCGTGCAGGCCGCGATGGGCGATTGGTCGTGCCGTCAGCCAATCAGGTGCACGCGCAGTCATTGGCTTACTATCTCGAGCATGATCTTGTCCGAAAACCGGTGCCCACTTTTCGCTAACGCGGCCCTTCGGGTCGGGATCATGCTCACAAAACTTCGAAGATACCTTCGACTTCGACCGCGGCGTCCGAGGGAAGGGCAGCCACGCCTACGGTGGTACGCGCGTGCCGCCCCTTGTCGCCGAATGCGGCGACCATCAGATCCGATGCGCCGTTGAGCACTTTCGGTCCGTCGAGGAAATCCGGCATCGCATTGACGAAACCGCCGAGACGCACGACGCGCGCCACCTTGTCGAGATCGCCGAGCGCCATCTTGACCTGCGCCAGCAGATTGATCGCGCAGCCGCGCGCGGCGGCGGCGCCTTGCTCGGTGGTTACGCTTGCGCCGAGCTTGCCCTTTGCGATCAACTTGCCTTCCGGGGTGTTGCAGACCTGGCCGGAGACGAACAGCAGATTTCCGGTGCGCACGAATCCGACGTAGTTCGCAACAGGCGGATTTGGCTCATGCAACACGATGCCCAACTCGCCCAACTTCTGCTCGACCGTTCCCGCCATGTCAGTCCCCGATGTTGTTCTGATGTTTGCCCGCAGACGATGTTTGGCATTGTCACCAATAAACCGGGCGAGCCATATTTCACCCATCGTGCCGTCACATGCAAGCGCGCAAGGTGTGTGATTTAGGCCGGATATTTTGAGCGATTCCGCGACTTTGCCCCGGTTGCGGCGCAATGCTGCGGCTATTATTCTTCGATTCTCACGCTTTCAAGGAGACGCCATGCGTCGCGCGCGCCGGATTTCAGGTTGTGGATCGCTTGCCCTGTCTTTGCTGCTGTCTGCTGCGGTTCTCGCGCCAACTACGGGCAGCGCGATGGCTGCGCCCAGCGTTGCTTTTCTCGCGCATCAGGCGGTCTACGATCTGAGCCTGAAGACATCGCGGGGCAATGCCAGCGTCAACAATGCGACCGGCCGTATTCTGTATAACTTCGCGGGCAGCGCGTGTGAGGGTTATACCACCGAATTCCGGCAGGTGTCGCGGCTCGACGCCGGCGAAAGCAAGACCACGCTGAGCGATCTGCGCTCCACCAGTTGGGAGGATGGCGAGGGCAAGAGCTATCGCTTCAAGATCGAGACTCGCATGAACGACGCCGACGTGACGTCGGTCGATGGCATCGCGGAGCGCGAGGGTACGACGGTCAAGGTCAAGTTGAAGAAACCCAAGGCCAAGACCTTCACCATCGAAGGCGCTGTGTTTCCGACGGAGCAGGTCAAGCTGATCATTGAGGCCGCGCGCCAAGGCAAATCGGTGCTCGAACTCGTGATCTATGACGGATCGGACGACGGCGAGAAGGTCTACAACACGCTCACGGTGATCGGACAACCCATTCCGGGAACGAAAGCCCCGGCGAAGCCGGATGCCACGACGGACAACGAGAAATTCAAGTCCCAGACGCGATGGCCGGTCACGGTCAGCTATTATGATCGTGCGACGAAATCCAATTCCGGCGAGCAGACCCCGATCTATGCGATGTCGTTCGAATTGTACGAGGACGGCGTCTCGCGTGCGCTGTCGCTGGACTACAACGACTTCGTCATCGCGGGCGCGATGGGCAAGATCGATGTCAAGGAAACCAAGCCCTGCAAGTAAGGTGTGGAGCCGTCATTCCGGCTTCGCAGGTCCGTCATATGCAATCCCGCGCATCACGGCGGCGTTGCCGAATTTCTTGCGGACATTGTCCATCGCGCGCTCGGCGTGGGCCGAGCGCCGATCCAGCAGATCCTGATCGTCGGCCTCGGCGCCGGGCTTGAGCGCGCTGACGCCCGCGCCGATCAGCCGGAACGCAGTGCCGTCGATCTCGCGGCTAAGCATCTCGCGCACGGTCGCGAAAATGCGTGTCGCGAGCTGCGTCGGAACCTGAAGCGACTGCGAGCGGGTTCGCTGCCTGAAGTCCGCGGTTTTTAGTTTCAGCGTGATGGTCGATCCGGAGAGGTCGCCGCTCTTGAGGCGCGAGGACACCTTTTCGCATAGCCGCCAGAGGATTTTCTCCAGCGTCGGGAAATCCCGCACATCGGACTCAAGCGTGGTTTCATTTGAAATCGTCTTGGCGCCGCGATCGGCGACCACCTTGCGGTCGTCGATGCCGCGCGCCAGCCGCCACAGCCGCCGTCCCTCGGGACCGAATTGCTTCATCAGGTCGATTTCGTCCGCCCGCTGCAGATCCTTCACGAGGCGGAAGCCGCGCTGCGAGAGTTTTTCCTGCGAGGCGGGGCCAACTCCGTAGATGAAACCGACCGGCCGCTCCGCGAGCATCGCGCGTGCTTCCTCCTGGTCGAGCGCCGCGAAGCCGCGCGGCTTGTCGAGGTCGGATGCGATCTTGGCGAGAAACTTGTTCACGGACAGCCCGACCGAGACGGTGATCCCGATGTCGCGCTCGATCCGGGACGCAAACCGCGCGAGCACCTTGGCGGGGATCATGCCGTGCACCAGTTCAGTGCCGCTGAGGTCGAGGAACGCTTCGTCGATGGAGAGGGGTTCGACCAGTGGCGTCAGCGCCATCATCGCATGACGGACTTCGCGTCCGACGCGAACGTATTTCGCCATATCAGGACGCACGACGACGGCTGATGGGCAGAGGTCGAGCGCCTTGAACATCGGCATGGCCGAGCGCACGCCATAGGTGCGCGCGATGTAGCAGGCTGCCGACACCACGCCGCGCTTGCCGCCGCCGATGATGACAGGCTTGTCGGCGATGTCCGGGTTGTCGCGCTTCTCGACGGTTGCATAGAACGCATCGCAATCGATATGCGCGAGTGTGAGCGCGCCGAGGGTGCGATGGCGGATGAGGCGGGGGGAGCCGCACTCAGCGCAACGCATGGACCTTGCCGCGGCGTCCGACAGGCAGTCGCGGCAAAATCCTGTCAGATCGGCTGGCGGACGGTCGCTCAATGCGTCACTCCCAGCGTGGGTCCAGTACCTCGCGCGCGTTGGCGACGGCCTGCGGCGTGAGTTGCGACGCGTCGGCAAAAGCCTTCACGGTTGCGTCATCACGCACGATGAAATCGAGCACGCCGGCGAGGAACTTCGGGTCAGCGGCCGAGGTCCGAAGGGTCTGCGGGCCAATACCGCTTTCGGTCAGGAACATCCCTAATCGTTCAGGGTCTGAAGCCAGGAAGGAGAGGGCCTGAATCGCAACAAATTCAGCGACTTCCTGAGGTGTCGAAGGGCCTTTTGTCATCGGTCGTGTTTGCCTTTCCGTAACCTATGGTCTCTATTTTGAGCCATCATGCCCGAGTCACGGTGGCGTGGCGAATTCATGGTTTCAGCACGTACGGGCATTTTACGGGAATTGGAGGGCCAGGATGGCCAAAACCGTCCTGATCGTGGAAGACAACGAGCTCAATATGAAGCTCTTTCGCGATCTGCTGGAGGCCCATGGGTATCAGACAGTCGGCACGCGCAACGGGGTTGAGGCACTCGACCTCGCCCGCCAGCACCGGCCCGATCTCATCCTCATGGATATTCAGCTTCCCGAGGTTTCCGGTCTCGACGTGACACGCTGGATCAAGGCGGATGTCGAATTGCGCGCGATCCCCGTGGTCGCGGTGACGGCTTTTGCCATGAAAGGCGATGAAGAACGCATCCGCGAAGGCGGCTGTGAAGCGTATTTGTCCAAACCGATTTCGGTTGGGAAGTTTATTGAGACGGTTCGACGGTTTGTCGGCTAGGAGAGTTTGATGTCCGCGCGCGTTCTGGTCGTTGACGATGTTCTCGCCAACGTAAAGCTGCTCGAGGCACGCCTGTCCGCCGAATATTTCGACGTGGTGACGGCGAATTGCGGGACACAGGCACTTGAGATTTGCGAGCGCGCGGACTGCGACATCGTGCTGCTCGACGTGATGATGCCCGACATCGATGGATTCGAAGTCTGCCGCCGCCTGAAGTCGAATCCGAAAACCCATTTCATTCCGGTCATCATGGTGACGGCACTCGACAGCCCGTCCGATCGTGTGCGCGGGCTCGACGCCGGCGCCGATGACTTTCTTACCAAGCCGGTCTCCGACGTCGTGATGATCGCGCGCGTGCGATCGCTGACCCGGCTGAAGATGATGACCGACGAGTTGCGCATGCGCGCGATCACGTCGCTGGAAATTGGCGTCAACGCCCCCGAGCGCGATGCGGTCGCTGACACCGGCAGGGGCGGGCGCGTGTTGCTGGTCGATGACAGGCCATCGTCCTATGAGCGGCTCGCTCCCGTGCTGGCCACCGAACACAGCGTCGATGTTGAGCCGAATCCCGCCGAAGCGCTATTTCATGCCGCCGACGGCAACTACGATTTGCTGATCGTGTCGCTGGGTCTGGAGAATTTCGACGGATTGCGGCTTTGCAGCCAGGCGCGTTCGCTGGAGCGGACGCGCAGCGTACCGATTCTCGCCATTGCCGATGCCGACAACAACGCGCGGTTGCTGCGTGGGTTGGAGATCGGCGTCAACGATTACCTGCTGCGTCCGGTGGACAAGAACGAATTGCTGGCGCGTGCGCGCACCCAGATCCGCAAGCGCCGCTACACCGATCATCTGCGCGACAACGTGCAGAATTCCATCGAAATGGCGATCACCGATCCGCTGACCGGGCTGCATAACCGCCGCTATATGGAAAGCCATCTCGCGACGCTGGCAGAGCAGGCGGCAATGCGGGCCAAGCCGCTGGCCTTGATGATGCTCGACATCGACTACTTCAAATCGATCAACGACAACTACGGCCACGATGCCGGCGACGATGTGCTGCGCGAATTCGCGGTGCGCATCCGTAAGTCGATCCGCGGCATCGATCTGGCCTGCCGCTACGGCGGCGAGGAGTTCGTCATCGTGATGCCGGAAACCGATTTGC
>JAUSAX010000026.1 GCA_030652315.1 Afipia sp.
CGATGTAGCCGGCGGGCCACACCTTTCGGCGATTTGAGCCCCAATTTGGGGAATTTTGGCCTCCGGCTCCAAAAATAGCCTCCAGATTGGCTCGCTAGCTCATTGCGCGCGCTCGAAATCTGCTACAAGCCGCCCGACACATCATTGAACAGAAAGACATCGACCTTATGGGTTTTAAGGAGCCGAGTTTTGCGGACCGGCAGGCTGCCGCGCAGAACGCCAGGAAGAACATCGTCGAAAAATTCAAGGCCAAGCCGGGGCCTGACGATCCTGCTGTGCTGAAAAAGGCTGCCGAGCGGCAGGCGCAAGCCACCGCCCGCGCCGAGGCCCAGAAGCTGCGCGAGGCAGCCCGGGTCGAAAAGCTCGCGCGCGAAGCCGAACTCGCAGCCCAGGCGGCCGCGGAAGCACGCCGCCTGCAGGCTGAAAAAGAGGCTGCGGAAGCGGAACTGAAGGCTCAGCAGAAGGCTGCTCGCGACGCGCGCTACGCCGCGCGTAAGAAAAAGAAGTAACACCGCGGACACGTCCCGCGACGAATTCAAAGCGCGACAGGCCCGCCCGATGAGAGCGAGCCTGTAGAAAGGCAAAAGACGAGATGGAGATTATTTCTTCATCTCGTCTTTTTTCGTGCCGTCCTTCGCCATCGAATCTTTCTTCATGCCATCCTTCGACATGGTGTCTTTCTTCATGCCGTCCTTGGACATGCTGTCTTCCTTCTTCATGCCATCCTTGGACATCTTGTCCTGAGCAAGAGCGGCCGGCGCAAACGCCAGGCCAAGCGAAAGAAGTGCCGCTGCGCCGAGCGCGAAATGGGTGGTGCGTGCCATGTAAGTTCGTCCTCTGGGTCCGAGTTTCCTGTGCGACGAAGGTCGCTTGAGGATGTTCGGTGACAGACTGAACTTCGTTACATCGCGTCGAGAAAATATTCTCGGATCAGTGCAGCGCAACAACCTTCGGCCGCATGCGCGACTGGAGCAGACGATCCGCTAACGAAGGCAGATCGGTTAGTTGCGTGCCTTGGCATTGAGCGCCGAAGCCACCCGGCTCACCGGCGATTTGCCGAGAAGTTTGGCGATCCCATTGGTGGCGGCAACGAGTTGCTTCATGTCCACGCCGGTCGCAATGCCCATGCCTTCCAGCATATAGACCACATCCTCGGTCGCGACGTTGCCGGTCGCGCCGGGCGCGTAAGGGCAGCCGCCGAGACCACCCGCTGCGGAATCGATCACGCGCGCGCCTTCTTCAAGCCCGGCATAGAGATTGGCGAGCGCCTGTCCATAAGTGTCGTGGAAATGCATGGCGAGATTTTGCATCGGGACTTCCGCCGCGACCGCGCGCAGCAATTGCCGCGCTTTCGACGGCGTGCCGACGCCAATGGTGTCGCCGAGAGAAACTTCGTAGCAGCCGAGATCCCACAGCTTCTTCGTCACAGCGACCACCGCTGATGGCTTCACTTCGCCATCATAGGGACAGCCGAGCACGCAGGAGACGTAGCCGCGAACCTTGATGCCATCGGCCTTGGCGCGCTCCATCACGGGCACGAAACGCTCGATCGATTCCGCGACCGTGCAGTTGATGTTGGCCTTCGAGAAACCTTCCGAGGCGGAAGCGAACACCGCGATCACTTTCGCGCCCGCTGTTTTCGCGCCGTCGTATCCCTTCTCATTGGGGACGAGCACATGAAACTCGCGATCAGGATGGTGGTTCACCGCGCGCAGAACCTGGTCCGAATTGACCATTTGCGGAATGGCCTTGGGGGAAACAAAACTTCCGACCTCGATGGTGTGAAGGCCCGCTTTGATGAGGTTTTCGATGAATGCGATCCGCGCCTCGGCGGTCACCGGGGTCTTTTCGTTCTGCAGCCCGTCGCGCGGGCCGACTTCAACAATGCGGACCTGATCGCTCATCTTACGCCTTTGAAGGATCGCTAGCGGGCTCGATCTCTGCGAGTTCGACGCCTTCCTGGACGATGTCGCCGACCTTGCACTTCAACTGCTTGACGGTGCCCGCGAACGGCGCGCGCAGCGTCTGCTCCATCTTCATCACTTCCAGCGTCAGGATCGCGGCGCCCTTCTCGACCGTCGCGCCCTCCTCCACAAGGATCGCAACGACAGTGCCCGGCAACGGCGCGACCACGCGGTCGGCGCCCACCTGCTCTTCGTCCTCGGTGCCGAACGGATCGACCCAGTGCACTTCGAACCGTCCGTTGCGGGTGCGGACATAGACCTCATGACCGTCAAGGAGCCCCGTGATGTGATGCTTGACGCCGTCGAGCACGACATCGATGCCGCCGCGCGGCGATGCTGAACTTGCGAAGTTCAGAATCTTTCCATCGATCGCCAGCGTCGAGGGACCCTGCCCGTAGCGCAGCGACACCTTGCGTTCGCCGCTCGCCTGCCGGAACAGGAACCGGCGATGACGCGCGCCCACAGCGGCCCATCCCGACGACGCCCGCCATGGCGAGTTCACGTCGCGGCCCGCGGCGATTTCTTCGCTGCGCAGGATCGAGGCCACGGCTGCCGCGAGTTCGAGTTCGGTCAGCTCGGCCTCGGCGGGCGTCAGCTTCGCCAACTCGCGCTCGATGAAGCTGGTGTCAATCTTATTGGCGCGCACATCCGGATGCGTGATCAGCGCCGACAGGAACGGGATATTGGTGACGATGCCGCGAACGTCGGTCTCCTGCAGGCCGCGATTGAGCCGCGAGATCGCCAGATCGCGCGTCGGCGCCCATGCGATCACCTTGGCCAGCATGGCGTCGTAGTTCGGCGACACTGTCTTGCCTTCGCCGTAGCCGGCGTCGATCCGCAGGCCATCGACTTCGTCGGGCGTGTGCCACGTCCTGATGCGGCCGACCGACGGCATGAAGTTCTTGTTCGGGTTCTCGGCGTAAACGCGCGCCTCGATGGCGTGCCCGTTGAGCTTGATCTGATCCTGCGTCAGCGGCAGCTTTTCGCCGAACGCAACCCGCAACTGCCATTCGACCAGATCGATGCCGGTGATCAGTTCGGTGACGGGATGCTCGACCTGAAGCCGCGTGTTCATTTCGATGAAGAACACCTCGCGGCCGTCCGAGACGAACTCGATGGTTCCCGCGCCGACATAGCTGACCGCCGCTGCCGCCTTGCGCGCCGCCGCACACACCGCCTCGCGCTGCGCCGGGTCGAGCGTCGGCGACGGGGCTTCCTCGATCACCTTCTGGTGGCGGCGCTGAAGCGTACATTCACGTTCGAACAGCGACAGCAGATTGCCATGGCTGTCGCCGATGATCTGAACTTCGATGTGGCGTGGGTTCTGAACGAATTTCTCGATCAGCATCCGGTCATCGCCGAATGCCGCCAGCGCTTCGCGCTTGGCGCTGACGATCGCCGCGGCCAGTTCATCCGCACTGTTGACGACGCGCATGCCACGCCCGCCGCCGCCGGCGGACGCTTTCGCCAGCACAGGGAAACCGATCTTGTTGGCGGCTTCCGCAAGCGTTTTCTCGTCCTGCGCTTCGCCGTGATAGCCGGGCACCAGCGGCACGCCGGCTTTTTCCATCAGCGCCTTGGAACCGGACTTCGACCCCATCGCCTCCATCATCTCGGCGGTCGGCCCGACAAACACGATGCCCTCCGCAGCGCAGCGGCGCGCGAACTCGGCATTCTCCGAGAGAAAACCGTATCCGGGATGAATCGCTTCGGCGCCGGTCTTCCTTGCCGCCTCGATGATGCGATCGACATTAAGATAGCTGTCGCGGGCGCGGGCCGGTCCCAGCAGGACGGCGTCGTCGGCGATTGCGACATGAAGCGCATCGGCGTCGGCTTCGGAGTAGACCGCGACCGTTCGCAACCCCATGGCGCGCGCGGTCTTGATGACACGGCAGGCGATCTCGCCGCGATTGGCAATCAGCAATGTGTTGAAGCGGCGATACAGCGCGGCAGGCTTGGTAGCGGCTTTGGCGTTCATCGGATCAGGTCCACAACGGTTTGCGCTTTTCCAGAAATGCCGAAAGGCCTTCGCGGGCCTCTGGCTTGGCGCGCACATCGGCGATCAATTGCGCGGTCTCGTCCATCAGCTTATCATCGATGGGGCGACCGGCGATGTCGCCGGCGAGCTTCTTGGCTATGGCTCGCGCACCCGGTGCCGCGGACTTCAACTGCTTCAGCAGTTTCGCGATCCGCTCATCCAGCGCATCGGGCGCCACCACCTCATGCAGCAGGCCGATCCGCATCGCCTCGTTCGCATCGAACACTTCCGCGGTCTGGAAGTAACGCCGCGCGGTGCGCTCGCCGATAGCGCGCAGCACGTAGGGGCTGATCATGCCCGGCACGATGCCAAGACGGACCTCGGACAGGCAGAACGTCGCGCTCGATGTTCCGATGGCGATGTCGCAGGCCGCGACGACGCCGACCCCGCCGCCGTAGATCGGACCCTGCACCCGGCCGATGGTGGTCTGCGGCATCCGGTCGAGCGCCGACAGCATCCGCACCAGCGGCAACGCGTCCTTGATGTTCTCGTCGCGTGTGTATGTGCTCGCTTCGCGCATCGCGTTGATATCGGCCCCGGCACAGAGGCTCTTGCCCTCGCCCGCAAGCACCAGCGTCGCAATCGAGCGATCGGCGGCGATGCTCTCGAACGCCGCACGCAGTTCCTCGATCAGTGCCTTGTTGAGGGCATTGTTCAATTCCGGGCGGTTCAACGTGACACGCGCCACGTCGTGATCGCGCTCAATGCGGACAAGATCGCTCATCGTTATGCCTTGCATCACATTCTGAACACGCCGAACTTCGGCGGCTCGATCGGTGCATTTGCAGCGGCAGACAAACCAAGTCCGAGCACCAGCCGCGTGTCGGCCGGATCGATCACGCCGTCGTCCCACAGCCGCGCGGTGGCGTAATACGGATGGCCTTGCGTTTCGTACTGCTCGCGGATCGGGCTGCGGAAAGCGTCTTCCTCCTTGGCCGACCACGTTCCGCCCTTGGCTTCGATGTTGTCGCGGCGCAATTGGCTCAGCACCATCGACGCCTGCTCGCCGCCCATCACCGAGATGCGCGCGTTGGGCCACATCCAGAGGAACCGCGGACTGTAGGCGCGGCCGCACATGCCGTAGTTGCCGGCGCCGTAGGAGCCGCCGATCACCACGGTGAACTTCGGCACCGACGCTGTCGCGACCGCCGTGACCAGTTTGGCGCCGTCGCGCGCGATGCCGCCTGCTTCGTACTTCTTGCCGACCATGAAGCCGGTGATGTTCTGCAGGAACAGCAGCGGGATGCCGCGCTGGCAGCACAGTTCGATGAAGTGCGCGCCCTTCAGCGAACTCTCGCTGAACAGGATGCCGTTGTTGGCGATAATGCCGACCGGATAACCCCAGATGTGCGCAAAGCCGCACACCAGAGTCGTTCCGTACAACTTCTTGAATTCCTCGAACTCCGAGCCGTCCACGATCCGCGCGATGATCTCGCGCACGTCGAACGGCTTGCGCGCGTCGGCCGGCACCACGCCGTAGATGTCCTCGCGCTCGAACAGCGGATCGCGCGGCTCACGCAGGCCGGTCGCCGAGGATGTCGCAGGATTGAGATTACCGACGATCCGCCGCGCGATACCGATGGCATGGCTGTCGTTCTGGGCGTAGTGATCGGTGACGCCGGACTGGCGGCTGTGCACGTCAGCGCCGCCGAGTTCTTCCGCGGTCACGACCTCGCCGGTCGCGGCCTTCACCAGCGGCGGACCGCCGAGGAAGATCGTGCCCTGATTGCGAACGATGATGCTCTCGTCCGACATGGCGGGCACATACGCGCCACCGGCCGTGCAGGATCCCATCACGACGGCGATCTGCGGAATACCCTGCGCCGACATGTTGGCCTGATTGTAGAAGATGCGGCCGAAGTGCTTCTCGTCCGGGAAGATCTCATCCTGTTGCGGCAGGAAGGCGCCGCCGGAATCCACCATGTAAATGCAAGGCAAGTTATTCTGTCGCGCGATGTCCTGCGCGCGCAGATGCTTCTTCACCGTTATCGGGTAATAAGTACCGCCGCTGATGGTGGCGTCGTTGGCGACGATCACGCATTCACGGCCCGAGACGCGGCCGATGCCGGTGACAATGCTGGCCGAATGGACCGCGCCGCCATACAGGCCGTAGGCGGCCATCGGCGAGAATTCCAGAAACGCGGTGCCGGGATCGATCAGCAGATCGACGCGGTCGCGCGCCAACATCTTGCCCCGCGCCGAGTGCTTGGCGCGGGACGCCTCGCCGCCTCCGCCCGCCACCTGCGAAAGCTTGTCCCGCAGGTCCGCGACCAGCGTCCGCATCGCTTCCGCATTGCGCGTGAAATCGGACGATTTGGGATCGAGTCCGGAACGAAGTGCCATTGTTTCCCGCCGCGTAACGTTTTGATCTTGCTTGCTTCCGTCCATTAAAGACGGCTTCGACCCGCAAGGTGTCACTGCTTGGCGGCTGAATGCAACCACAACTTTTGCGACGACATTAAAGAGACTTGCGTCGGGTCAGACGCCCTCAATAGGGCAAAGCGATAGTCTGAAATGTCATGTCCCTGACATTTGTTGGGGCAATTTCACCCGCGCCAGATCCCAGGTCCGGATGCAAAGGCCGGACGCGCTCCCGCCGGTGGCGCGTCTCCCGCAGAACAAATCGGACAAGACCCGTTGCGGGCTCAGTGCGTCCAAGGCTCGACGCGGCGGAACGCGAAATTGTCCGCATAGGCCTTCACGCGCGGCTGCAATTCCTTCGGCTCAAGCACCTGGTACGGGATACCTTCCCGCTCGCAATAGGCAACCGCCTCTTCCTTGGTGTGGAAATGGAGGGTCACCTGCTGCTTCATGTCGCCGGAGCTGGTCCATCCCATCAGCGGCTCGATCACGCGCGGCTGTTCGGGCTCATAGTCGAGCTGCCACGCCTTGGTCTTGGCGGACCCGGACTGCATCGCGTTCTTGGCAGGTTTGAATATTCTGGCTGTCATGGATTCGGGGTCCTGGCCTGCTCGCTGTGGCATCGATCAGATAGGTAAAAAGCATGCGATTCGGTGGCTGGCCAAGATCAAGATGTTGAGCGGGCCCCGAAGGAGACTTTATTGCGGCAGGTTCTGGTATAGTCTGTCCGAAACGCGGTGACAACGCCGGACCGCTTGGGTCCGGATACGCGCCGCTGAAGTTATTTTAGTTCGATCGCATTCACGAAACGGTACCCATGGAAATTCAGGCAACACTCCCAGAAAAAGGCCGCGATCTGCGGCTCGATTTCTTCCGCGGCATCGCCAACTGGTGGATTTTCCTCGACCACATTCCCAACAATGTCATCAACTGGGTGACCCCGCGAAACTACGGCTTCAGCGACGCGGCTGATCTGTTCGTGTTCATCTCGGGCTACACGGCGTCGTTTGTGTACGCCAAGATGATGCTCGATCGCGGCTTTATCGTCGGCTCGACACGGCTGTGGAAGCGCGTCTGGCAGCTCTACGTCGCGCACGTCATTCTGTTCGTGATCTATATTGCCGCGATCGGCTGGGTCGCGCTGCGATACGCCGATCCGGACATCCTCAACGAGTTCAACGTCGCCGGTCTCATTGAAAATCCGATCCAGACGCTGACACAGGGCCTTATGCTGCGGTTCAAGCCGGTCAATCTGGACGTGCTGCCGCTCTACATCATCCTGATGGGATTCTTCCCGCCGGTGCTGTGGCTAATGCTGCGCAAGCCCGATATGGTGATGATCGCTTCGCTGGTGCTGTATTTCGCGGCCCGTCAGTTCGGCTGGAATTTCTCGGCCTATCCGACCGGCTCCTGGTACTTCAATCCCTATACTTGGCAGCTGCTGTTCGTGTTCGGCGCATGGTTCGCGTTGGGCGGCGCCAACGAGTCCCGCTCGGTGATCAAGTCGCAATGGCTGCTGATTGCCGGCACGATCTATCTCATCTTCGCGATGATCATGACGATGGCCGGGCGCTTTGAATCCTTCGGCGCGCTGTTTCCGAAGTGGCTCTATGACGCCTTCAACCCGAACGACAAGACGTTCCTCGCGCCGTATCGCGTCATCCATTTCGTGGTGATCGCGTTTTTCATCACACGCTTCGTGCCCAAGGACTGGAGTTTGCTCGAATCGAAGTGGCTCGACCCGCTGATCAAATGCGGTCAGCAGTCGCTGCAGGTGTTCTGCGTCGGTATTTTCCTGTCGTTTGTCGCGCACTTCATCCTGATGCTGAGCTGGGGCACCGTCTGGGCGCAGCTGGGTGTCAGCATCGGTGGCGTCGCCATCCTGACCGCGGTTGCATATTACGGCAGCTGGTCGAAGAAGCAGGACAAGCCGTCGGCACGCACCGCACCTCCAAAGGCAGCCGCGACCCAAGCCTCGGCGGCTCCGGGGGCCTGATCCGTGGCTGGAGGACTGCATGCGCGGGCGGTTTTTTTGCCGCCCGCGATGCGCCATTCCGCCTTGCTGACGCCACGCGAAGCGTGTATCGACTGCATTCATCGGGGTATAGCGTAGCCTGGTAGCGCGGCAGTTTTGGGTACTGCAGGTCCGAGGTTCGAATCCTCGTGCCCCGACCAACTAAATTATTGAATCTACTAAACTTTCCCAAAGTGATTCTGACGCGATTCTGACAGCCGGTTCTTTCGGCGTTCCCGCGCATTTTATGCACTTTTACCCGACGCCGAGGCGTGTCTCCGGGTGATTACCCGTGCGCGGGTTCACCGGGTTCCAAACAGCGGATGGGCAACCCGGTCACCGGCCTGAATTCCGTACTTTCGGGCTGTGCCGCCGATTACCTCCAGCACGCCCTTGGCCAGCCCTCCGGACGAAATAATCTTCTCGGAATGAGGTTCGGTGTTTTCCGCGATCCGAAGGATCCGGCCATCGCTCCGGATGAAGATCATGTCGAGCGGGATGAAGGTGTTCTTCATCCACATCGAAACCGGCTGCTCCGGGGAAAAATCGAACAGCATGCCGCGCCCTTCGGGCAGCTCCTTGCGGTACATCAGGCCGGTGGCCCGCTCCTGTTCGGTCTTCGCCATTTCGACGGTGAACACGTGCACGCCGGATTTGGTGACGATCTCCAGCGGCTGCATCTCGGCGGCGACTGCGTTGGTCACCGTCGCTGCAAGCAACGCCATGACCGCAGCGAGGACGATCCGGATATTCGTTTTCAGATTTGGGGATTTCGGCAGACGACCAAACAGCATTCGCAAGCAATGTCCTGAACCAATGAGCACTGCACACTAGCGCGGCAATCATGGCAAAGGCCAGACACAGGTCTGGCCTTGCTGGAGGATCACGCGGATGTGGTCATGGCAGACCAGAGCAGGCAGCCAGTTTTACGCGGGACTAGTGTGAGGACAGTCCGGGTGCGCCGGTCTCGGGCTGGATCTCAGCCGCCATCATGCCTTTGGAACCGGGCCCGAAGCGGACCAGCACGAACTGGCCGGGGCGCAGTTCGGTCATGCCGTACCGGCGAAGGGTTTCCATGTGGACGAAAATATCCGGCGTGCCCTCACCGCAACTGAGGAAGCCGAAGCCACGCAGCCGGTTGAACCATTTGACCTGCGCCCGCTCCAGACCACTCGTCGGGGTGACGCTGACATGGGTTCGCGCCGGAAGCATCTGCGCCGGATGGATGGCCGTCGACTCGTCCATCGAGACAATGCGGAAGGCCTGATAGCCCTTCTGGCGCTGCACGCATTCGCAAACCAGGCGCGCCCCTTCATAGGCAGTCTGATAGCCGTCGCGGCGCAGGACCGTGACGTGGAGCAGCACATCAGGCGAGCCATTGTCGGGGACGATAAAGCCGTAACCCTTGGAGGCGTCGAACCATTTGATGACGCCGGAAATCTCGACGAGGTTGACGGCCGCTCCATCGGCGGCTGCGAAGCTGTCGGCAGCCAAATCGCCTGGAGCGAACCTGTCGGGTCCAGCTCCCATCAGCGAACCGCCTGCCTTCTTGGACTCAAATGCGTCCGAACCCATGACCCCCGGACCCCAAACAAAATCTGCGGTCAGCCCAACGGCGTGACCAAGTACGTTATGCGACGAAGCTCGCTTCGCATTTTCTCGCCGTGACGAATCAAAACTGAGAAACGCGAATCCTTGATTGAACGATAACACTCCGGAACAATGCTGAAAGACAAAAAAGAAATCAGCCGCGACCTATGAACAGCCTTGAACGATGCGAATCGATTGAGCTAGCGGTCCGATCCTCACATTCGCATCCCGCCTCTGCCAGCATTTTGCGAATGCGAGGATCAAAGGACCGCTAGCAAATACAAGTTTCTAGTGGAGTTTTGGATTTGACATTCGCGTTGCAGATTCTCGGCTGGGTGGAGCGCGAATGCCAAATCCACTCCACTAGTCAATTACCGACGAACGGTCCGAGTATCTCGCCGATGTCGTGGCGGATCACCAGATCGGCGATATCGTCTTGATCCGTCGGCTCATTGTTGATGATCACCAGCTTGGCTCCACAGTTCCGCGCCAACGCCGGAAAACCGGCCGCAGGCCACACCACGAGTGACGATCCGATTGCGAGGAACAGATCGCAGTGCTGCGAAAGCTCCGTTGCGCGGCGCATTTCTTCCTCGGGCATCGATTGTCCGAAGGAGATCGTAGCTGACTTTACCGGCTCGCCGCATGCCGTGCAGGATGGCGCAATTCCTTCCGGATCAAACCGTTCCTTGACCCAGGCAATTTCGAAACGCGTTCCGCATCCGATGCACCGCGCGTAGGTGGTGTTGCCATGCAATTCCACGACGTGCTCGGCGGAAAATCCTGATGCCTGATGCAGATTGTCGATGTTCTGCGTCAGGATCGCCGGCACCTTGCCGGCCTTGTACAGCGAAGCCAGCGCCCGATGCCCTCGCCCCGGCCGCGCCGCTGCAAAGCTCGGCTCCATCGCAAATCGGCGGCGCCAAGCTTCGTCTCTCGCCTCCTGACTCGCGACGAACTCGTCGAACGGAATCGGCCGGTTACGTGTCCACAAACCACCCGGCGACCGGAAATCGGGAATTCCGCATTCCGTGGAGATGCCCGCGCCGGTGAACGGCACGATCGTCCGTGCTTCGGCGATCATGTCGCCGAGCATTTCGATTCCGCTGCGAAGATCGGATGCAATCATCTTTTCCGCCCTGAAAGATCGATTTGCGGGAGTATAACTCAACAAAAATGGGGGCGCGAAGCCCCCATTGATTATCGATCACGGATCGTGACGGCTCAAGCGGCCTTGGTCGCCTGCGGCTTCGATGCCTCCTGAAGCTGCGGCTTCAGGGCTTCCTTGACATTATTCAGGTCCTTCTTCGGCACAACGACCTTGGCCTTCTTGCCGCCACCGAACGCAGCGAGCTTTTCCATCTCTGCGGCGAGTTCAAGCTGGCGTGCGGCAACCTTCTCGGCAAGCTTTTCGCTCGCCTGATCGCGCAGTTTCGCCAGATCGTCGATCGACATCGAATCCAGATCTACTTTTTGCATGGTCGTCTCCGTTGAATGCTCATGGAGGTACCAAGAAGAACCATGCCTCGCCAGCGGACGCGATTTCTTATCCACTGTCATACGGCCGCGGGCAGCCCAAAACGTCAGCAGCCCGTGTATTTAGGCGACAGACCCTCGTGACGATTACGAAGATAGGCCAAGCCATACACCGCCAAGCGTTGCGGATCGGTTTCGCCGGCGGACGAAAGCGTTTCGATGTAACTACCGAGACTCTCTCTGGCTTCGTGTAGTGCGTCTTCGCTCAAGTTACGCATCATCCCGAACGTATGGATAACCCGGTCAATTACCTCGTTCAAAAAACGCCTCCATCATCTCGAAGTTGTGAAAGACAACGGCGACGCAGCATAAAAGTTCCCCTCCATCCGGCCCCTTTTGCTGCTATTCGATCACCCTCTCGCTTGACGACATCAAACTCCGGCAATGTCCGAAGAAGGATAAGAACCATGCGTTACCTGCACACCATGCTGCGCGTCCGCAATCTCGACACTGCGCTCAAGTTCTACAGCGACGCGCTCGGGCTGAAGGAAGTCCGCCGCACCGAAAGCGAGAAAGGCCGATTTACGCTGGTGTTTCTGTGCGCGGCCGAAGACGAGCACCTGCTCAAGCAGGTCAAGGGACGCGGAGCGCCGCTGGTTGAACTGACCTACAACTGGGATGAAGAAACATATGGCGAGGATCGCTACTTCGGACATCTCGCCTACGAGGTCGACGATATCTATGCGACCTGCGATCGGCTGATGAAGCTCGGCATCACCATCAATCGTCCGCCGCGCGACGGTCAGATGGCATTCATTCGCTCTCCCGATCTGCACTCCATCGAGCTGTTGCAGAAGGGCGATGCGCTCGCACCGAAAGAGCCCTGGAGTTCAATGCCCAATACCGGACATTGGTAATCCGCATATCAGTTCGTGACTATTTTCGGAACATCGCCCTCGCTTCAACGTTCTCCATGTCATTGCAGTTGATATGGAGGATAAAATGGGACGCGGACTTTTGTTGTGGCTGGTGGGTGTGCCGATTCCAGTAATCATTCTGCTTTGGCTGTTCTTCGGACGCTAATCGCACAGATATGAAAGCTTCCGCGCATGCGGGGCTTTCATCGCTTCTGTAAGTTGATTCCACGCGCGGCCGCTCAGGGTTTTTTGCAATCAGCGGTCGCTTCGACAAGCTTGACGAGCTTGTTTCCGGCGGCCTTGAGAATGCACATCTCGACTTGCTTTCCGGCCGGCACCGGCTTTGCGCAGATGATCTGAGGATTATCGTCGTACACGGCAGTCGAGAATTTGCAATTCGCCTGACATGACGCGGCATAGCTGAGCGAGTTGGTCAGCCGCACGCTTGCCGATTCCGCGCCCGGCAGGATCGTACAGGTAATCGGGACCGGCTCCGCATACAGCGTAGATGGCAGGCTTCCGATCAGGCCCGTCAGAAAAATCACAACCAGTTTGCGCTGCATGAATCGACCGTCATTGCTTCCGTCAACAGGGTATCAAGACCGCTCGCCCAAGACGAGCGCTTCATAGACGGTGGCCATTCGGCGAAACGTCCGGCGAGTTCGGGCCATCCGTCCGAGTTGCAAATATCCGCGATCTCTGTTCGAAATTAGTGATCGGGCCAGATGCCGCCGGGACGGACGTCGTGCAAAACATCATCAACGCATTTCTGCTGGTCTATGCCGCGCTGTTTCCGATCGTCAACCCGATCGGCAGCGCGCCGCTCTTCCTGCGCATGACTCGCGGACGTACCACAGCCGAACGCAGCGTCCTGGCCCTGAACGTGGCCCGCAACAGTTTCTTCCTTCTGCTCGGCTCGCTGTTTATCGGCTCTCACGTTCTCGAATTCTTCGGCATTACCCTGCCCGTCGTCCGGGTCGCCGGCGGACTGGTGGTCGCGGCGTTCGGATGGCGGCTGCTCCACGCGCCTGAAGAGCCGGATCTGAGTAACCCAAAGGTGGACACCGGCCCTACGATCGATGCGTTCTATCCGTTGACTATGCCGCTGACGGTTGGACCTGGCTCGATTTCCGTTGCAGTCACGTTGGGAAGCCAACGGCCAATAGCGACCGACGATCTCACGCAACTGGCAATGCTGGGTGGCGCAGCCGTGGCCGGTCTGGCGGCCATCGCCATCACGATCTTCGTCAGTTATCGCTTCGCCGATCGCATAATTATGTTTCTCGGAGCGCGCGGAACGGACGTCGTGATGCGGCTGTCGGCCTTCATCCTCTTTTGTATCGGCATTCAGATCATCTGGAACGGATGCAGCGCCCTGCTCGGCAAGACCCTCTGAGGACGTGTAACGGCACCCCGTTCACACTCTTGTGCATCGCAGCACGCGGAACATGAACCCAACCCGCTGTTTTGGCGGATGATTTTGATTAAGCATGAGTTCCCTACCTCCGAAGGGCGCATTGAACACGGAGGTAAATTTGGCTAGGTGTTGATCGACGCGGACCTTCGATGGCCGCTACGCCAGGGTTCGCTTCTTGATGCTCAGCCCCTCGCCCGGCCGGAAAACGGCTTCGACGATCGCCGCCAGCGTTGGTGCGCTTGCGCTTGGCATCTCGGCGCTTGTCGTATGCCCCGCCGCCTCGCGCGCCGAACAGGCGAAGACCAATTCTTCCGTATCCGACGATCTGAACAGCGTCTTCAAGACTCAACCGTGCGTGCAGGCGAAGTCGCTCTCGCAGCTCGATGCTCCGCTCGCGCGCGTCGCCAAACGTCTGGAAGCGCACGATCCCGTCACGATCGTCGCTGTCGGTTCTTCCTCGACCGGCGGTGCGGGCGCCAGTACACCGGCATTCTCATATCCCAGCCGCCTTGAGCGCGAGTTGCGCCAAAGGTTTCCGGAAACGCGTGTGACCGTCATCAATCAGGGCATCAACGGCGAAGACGCGAACTCAATGATGGCGCGGATGGACGCTGTTCTAGAGCCTAACCCGGATCTGGTGATCTGGCAGCTCGGCACCAATACCGTGCTTCGCGACGGGAACATCCCCGAGACTGGGAACGTGTTGCAGGCCGGGATCGCGCGGATCAAGAAAAGCGGCGCGGACGTGCTGCTGATCGACCCGCAATTTGCGCCGCGCGTGAACGCCAAGCCCGCGGTCAGCGAAATGGTCGGGCTGATCGCCTACGTCGCAAAGCAGACGCACGTCCCCCTGTTTCGTCGCTACGTCGCCATGCGGCACTGGCATGAAGATCAGGCCATCGCGTTCGACCGGTTCATCACCGCGGATGGCTTGCATCTGAACGACTGGGGTTACTCCTGCCTCGCGCGTCTGCTTGCTGAAAACATCACGGCCACCGTTGCCCGATCGCGCGCCGTCGCGGGTGTGAAGCCGTTCCAGTAAGACCCCGGCGCCATTAGCGCCGTCTGATTATTTCCCCGCTGTGATAGTATTCGGTTTCCGGATGACGCATATCCCTTGCAGCAACCGGCGCTTCAGGCGCAGCCCTGTATGGGAACCGCATGACGCATTCGCATCACGCCGCTCACGACCATGCTGGTCATCAGCATCACGGCCATGCCCATGGACATGATCACGGGCCCGGCGGACACGTGCACGCGCCCGCGAACTTCGGAATGGCCTTCGCGGTCGGGATCGTGCTCAACACGATCTTCATCGTTATCGAAACGGTCTACGGCTATATCAGCAATTCGACAGCCCTGATCGCGGATGCCGGGCACAATCTCTCCGACGTCCTGGGGCTTATCGTCGCCTGGATCGCGGTCATTCTGTCGAAGCGGCCGCCTTCTGAGCGATACACATATGGTCTGCGCGGATCCTCGATCCTGGCTGCGCTGTTCAACGCGGTCTTCCTGCTGATCGCGGTCGGCGCGATCGGCTGGCAGGCCGTGCTGCGATTGTTCAATCCCGAACCGGTCGCGGAAATGACCGTCATGATCGTCGCGGCCATCGGAATCTTCATCAACGGATTCACGGCTTTGCTGTTCGCGTCCGGCCGCAAGAGCGATCTCAATATCCAGGGCGCCTACCTGCACATGGCGGCTGATGCCGCCGTGTCTGCCGGCGTCGTTATCGCGGCATTGATTATAATGTTCACCGGCTGGCTGTGGATCGACGCCGTCACAAGCCTCGCGATCGTCGCGGTCATCGTGTGGGGCACATGGGGGCTCCTGCGCGACAGCACGGCGATGTCGCTTGGCGCGGTGCCGTCAACCATCGATCCCGCCGCAGTCCGCCGTTACCTTGAACAGCGTCCCGGCGTGACGGAGGTATGCGACCTTCATATCTGGCCCATGAGCACGACCGAGGTTGCGCTGACCTGCCATCTGGTCATGCCGTCCGGGCATCCGGGCGACGCCTTCCTCGTGGAGACGACACATCATTTAAGTGAAGATTTCGGCATCCAGCACACAACCATCCAGATCGTGACCAGTCCGGTCACGGCTTGCGCGCTGGCCCCCGATCGGGCCGTTTAACCGGCCTTGAAAAGGCCCGACAGAAAATCTACTGATAGAACATGACCAGCGGTCTTCAACTCGATGCGGGCTTCAGCTCAGGACGCAATGGACGGCGACGCCGTCTGTCGCTTGTCCTGGCATTGATGCTTGGCCTGCTGGCATCGCTGTTTCATTGCGGAAACCACGATGTAGCCTTCGCGGGCTCGAACACCACGGTGATCGCGATGGATCTCGACGGGAGCACCCCGCCGGACACAGCCGATCAAAAGATGCCCGCGCATTGCGGCCACTGCCTGAACCACGTCACCGGGCAAGCGACCTTTGCCGTGAGTCTCCCGGCTGACATCAGCCACCAAGCACCGCCCATCGGCCGGGAACAGACGCCCCCGTCGCTGGCCGGCCTGCCCCTTTTCAAACCACCCCGCGCCTAAATCCCGAGGCCGAAAGGCCCGCTGGCATGTCCGCAGCCGCGACGGCTGCGCGACAGCCTGTCTGCATCAACTTTTGCAGGCACAGCAATTCGTTGAATTGACCATGGCACGAGCCTGACCGCTCGCGGGATTTTAACAATGACCAGACTCCGATTACGTGTCGCAGGCGGCGCTCTTGGCGCACTCGCGACCATTTTTCTCACCGCCGCGCACGCGCATGAAGCTCCAAAGGCGCAAAGCAAGTCCGAGCAAAGCAAACCCGAGCAACATGAGCACCACGACGAAGGCGGCTTGAAGCTCAGCGAACGACAGATCGCCGCCGGAAACTTCGCGATCCGCGAGGCGACCGCTGGAACTTTGAGCAAGCGTATCGTCGTACCGGGCACAATCGTTCCCAGCGGCGAGCATTTCGCCAAGGTCTCCGTGCGATTGCTCGGCACCGTCGCGGAGCTGCGCAAACGGCTCGGAGACACCGTCCGCGAGGGCGACGTTCTGGCGATTATCGAAAGCCGTGAGGTTGCCGATGCCAAAAGCGAGTACCTCGCTGCACGTGTCGCATTTGAACTTCAAGAAACGCTGTTCAATCGCTCGAAGAGTCTTTTCGAGTCCAAGGTCAGCAGCGAGAATGATTTCCTGCGTGCGAAGACCCTGTACGAGGACATGCGGATCAAGTTCGATGTCGCGCGCCAGAAGCTCTTTGCGCTGGGCCTGACCGGCGACCAGATTGCAGAGCTGCCCAAGCAACCTGTCGAAAGCCTGAGGCTGCAGGAACTGCGTGCACCGATGAGCGGCCGGATCGCCGAGCGTCGCGTCGATCTCGGATCGCTGGTGGGCCGCGAAGGTCAGGAAAGCGAACTGTTCGTGATCGTCGACTCGCGCGTGGTGTGGGCCGAATTGGCGCTACCCGCGGCTGACCTAGCCGTGATCCGGGAAGGTCAGCAAATCAGCGTTCAACCAGGTTCGGGCGCGGAGCCCCTGCCCGCGACAATCATGTTCGTCAGCCCGCTGCTGGACAAGGATACCCGTCTGGCGCGCGTCGTCGCCTCGGTCGACAATCCTTCCCATGTCCTGCGGCCGGGAATGTTCGTCACCGCCCACATTCCATTCCAGCAGATTCACGCGGATGTCGTGGTGCCGAAAAGCGCCGTGCAAAGCGTGGAGGGTCAAAGCGCCGTCTTCGTCCGCACATCCGACGGCTTCGAGCCCCGCAAGATCGTGACGGGCCGCGAAGACAGCAAATCATTCGAGGTGACCTCCGGCCTCACTCCCGGTGACCGGATCGCAACCGCCAATACCTTCGTCCTGAAGGCCGATCTCGGCCGCGGCGAAGCTGGACACGCACACTAGGCAATCATCATGATCAAGCGCATTCTCGACCTGTCCATTCAGCACCGCTGGATCGTCGTTCTGCTCAGTCTCGGCTTCGTGGCGCTGGGCGTGTGGTCGCTCGCGCGTCTTCCCGTCGATGCTGTGCCCGACATCACCAACAAACAGGTGCAGATCAACACCACGGCGCCGGCGCTGTCGCCGGTGGAGATCGAAAAGCAGGTCACATTCCGCATCGAGACGGCTCTGGCCGGCATCGCGGGACTGCAAACCACTCGCTCGCTGTCACGCAATGGATTTTCGCAGGTCACCGCGATCTTCAGCGAGAAGACCGACATCTATTTCGCACGACAGCAGATCAACGAGCGGCTGATCGACGTGCGCGCCAGCCTGCCGCCCGGGGCCGATCCGAAAATGGGGCCAATCTCCACCGGGCTTGGCGAAATCTACATGTGGACGGTTTCGCTCGGTGCCAAATCCGGCGACGGCAAATCAGGCTGGCAGACAGACGGCTCGTTCCTGACGGCGGAAGGCGAACTACTGAAAACCGATATCGAGCGCGGCGCATATCTGCGAACGGTGCAGGACTGGATCATCCGCCCGCAGATCAAAACCGTGCCCGGTGTGGCGGGCGTTGACGCCATCGGCGGGTTCATCAAGCAGTTTCAGGTCAAGCCGGACCCTGCGAAGCTGATCGCGCTGGGTCTTTCGTTCGGCGATGTCGTGCGCGCCATCGAGGTGAACAATATCAGTCGCGGGGCCAGCATCATCGACCGCAACGGCGAAGGCATCGCCGTGCGAACCGGCGGTCGCCTGGAAAAGCTCGCCGACATCGGCGACGTAACCATCACCACCCGCGGTGCGGTTCCTGTCCGGATTCGCGATGTCGCGGACGTCGCCATCGGCGGCGAAATCCGCACCGGCAGCGCCAGCCGTGATGGGCATGAGGTCGTGGTCGGCACGGCGCTGATGCTGATCGGGAACAACAGCCGAACGGTCTCCGCAGCGGTCGATGCCAAAATGCAGGACATCCGCCGTACGCTCCCTGCCGGCGTGACTGTCGAAACCGTTCTCAACCGCACGCAGCTCGTCGATGCGACGGTCACCACAGTGGCCTGGAATCTGGGCGAAGGCGCCCTGCTCGTCATTGCCGTCCTGTTCCTTCTGCTCGGCAATTTCCGCGCAGCGTTCATCACAGCGCTCGTCATTCCGCTGGCCATGCTGATGACAGCCTTCGGGATGCTGCAAGGCCGGATCAGTGCGAACCTCATGAGTCTCGGCGCGCTCGATTTCGGCCTGATCGTCGATGGCGCAGTCATCATTACCGAGAACGCGCTGCGTCACCTCGCCGAGAAGCAGACAGCCACCGGACGAACACTGTCGCTACCCGAGCGCCTCGCGGTGGTGAAAACGTCAGCCGAAGAAATGATCGGCCCCAGCGTCTACGGTCAGGCGATCATCATCCTGGTTTATGTTCCGTTGCTGACGTTCAGCGGCGTCGAAGGAAAGATGTTCGAGCCGATGGCCTTGACGGTCATCCTTGCGCTCGTCTCCGCCTTCGTGCTGTCCCTCACGTTCGTTCCTGCGCTGATCGCCATCGCGGTGACGGGCCGGGTCACGGAATCCGACAGCCGTGTCGTGCGCAGCCTCAAGACGTCCTACGCGCCGCTGCTCAAACGCGCCATCGAACGGCCTGCTCCTGCTGTTGCGACCGGACTGGTCCTGTTCGTCGGAGCCTTGCTGCTGTTTTCTCGGCTCGGTCAGGAATTCATCCCGACGCTGGATGAAAAGAACATCGCGATGCACGCGCTGCGGATTCCCAGCACCAGCCTGACGCAATCGCAGACGATGCAACTCGACGTCGAGAAGGCCATCAGCGCGTTTCCGCAAGTCTCCTACGTGTTCTCCAAGACCGGCACTGCCGAAGTCGCCTCCGATCCGATGCCGCCCAGCGCCTCGGATACCTTCATTATCCTCAAGCCGCAGGACCAATGGCCCGATCCGAAATTGAGCAAGGCGGCGCTGCTTGAACAGATCGAAGATGCCGTGCGCGAGTTGCCCGGCAATAATTACGAGTTCACCCAGCCGATCCAGATGCGTTTCAACGAACTGCTGGCCGGTGTTCGCGGCGATCTCGCCGTGAAGGTTTTCGGCGATGAGTTCGAACCGCTGCTGCGCAGCGCTGGGCAGATTGCAAATATCCTGAAGAAGACCAAGGGCGCAACCGATGTCAAAATCGAACAGGTCAGCGGCCTGTCGGTGCTGGATATCACCGTGGACAAGATGGAGATCGCGCGGCGCGGCCTTAGCCTTGCCGCGGTTCAGGATGTGATCGGCACAGCCATCGGCGGGCGAACCGCCGGAGCCTTGTTTGAAGGAGACCGCAGTTTCGACATCGTGGTCCGGCTGCCGGAAGATATCCGCGGCGATCTCGATGCCTTGAAGAATCTCCCGGTTTCGCTGCCGACGGCCAGCGTCACCCCATTGACCGTACCGCTGGGGCAACTGGCGACCTTCAAAATCAGCGAAGGCCCCAATCAGATCAGCCGCGAGAACGCCAAACGCCGCGTCGTCGTCACCGCCACGGTGCGGGACCGGGACATCGGCGCGGTCGTCAATGACGCGCGGTCGCAGATCGAGGCCGCCGTGACATTACCGGCCGGTTACTGGATGTCATGGGGCGGCCAGTTCGAGAACCTTGCGGCGGCGCGCGCGAAACTTTCAATCGTGGTCCCGGTTTGCTTTGTCCTGATCTTCCTGTTGCTGATGGGCGCGCTCGGCACGGCGCGAGATGCACTCATGGTCTTCAGCGCCGTGCCGCTGGCGCTGACCGGCGGCGTTGTCGCGCTGTGGCTGCGGGGAATTCCTTTCTCGGTCTCGGCCGCGGTCGGGTTCATCGCCCTGTCCGGCGTCGCCGTCCTCAACGGTCTGGTGATGCTGACCTACATCAAGCAGTTGATCGCGAAGGGATACGAGAAAACGGACGCTATCTTTGTCGGCGCCCTCACCCGGCTTCGCCCTGTCGCCATGACCGCACTGGTCGCGTCACTCGGGTTTGTCCCGATGGCGCTGGCAACCGGAACAGGCGCGGAAGTTCAACGGCCGATCGCAACCGTCGTCATCGGCGGCCTCATCAGCGCGACGCTGCTGACGCTCTTTGTGTTGCCGGCGCTTTATGCGTGGTTCGGACGCGCTCCGGTGAGCGAAGACGCCGAAGCAGATTCCGTCTCGATGCCGGCAGTGCAGAGAACGGTTATCGAGCCATCGCGAAGTTAATGGGTGCTAGGCCGCGCCGAGATACGCGGCCTTCACCTTGGGGTCTGACAGCAGCGTCGCGCCTGCGCCTTCAAATGCGACCTTGCCGGTTTCCAGCACGTAACCGCGGTCGGCAATTTCAAGGGCTGCACTGGCGTTCTGCTCGACCAGCAACACGGTGACACCATTGCTCCGAAGATCGACGATGGCAGCAAGGATCTGGTCGACCAGCGTGGGCGACAGACCCAGCGATGGCTCATCCAGAAGGAGCAATTTCGGCTTACCCATCAGGGCTCGTCCGATCGCAAGCATCTGTTGCTGGCCGCCGGACAATCCTCCCGCCAGAAGCTTCCGCTTCTCAGCCAGAATCGGGAACATCTCGAAAACGCGATCGCGGTCGCTGTCGATGTCCTTGTCGCGGCGCATGTAGGCCCCAAGCCGCAGATTGTCCTCGACGCTCAACGGCCCGAAAACCTGACGTCCTTCCGGCGATTGCGTCATGCCGCGCTCCACCCGCCGATGCGGCGGGAGACGGTCGATGCGGTCGCCCAAAAAGCTGATCTCACCGGCGGTAATCGGCTGCACACCTGACAGCGCGCGGAGCAACGTGGTCTTTCCCGCGCCATTGGAGCCGATCAGCGCGACGACCTCGCCAGAACGCACGTTGAGGTTGACGCCGTGCAGCACCTCGATACGGCCATAGGCACTGCGGAGATTGGAAACCTCAAGCACGCGCCGCCTCCCTCGCACCATGTTTGCCAAGATAGGCTTCAAGCACGGCGGGATTGTCGCGCACCTCGCGCGGCTTGCCCTCGGCGATCGGTTTGCCACGGTTCAACACAAGGATGTGGTCGGAAATCTTCATGACGAGTTTCATGTCATGTTCGACCAATACGACCGCTATGCCTTTGGCTGCTACGCGGCGGATCAATTCATCGATCTCCTCCGTCTCGACTGCGTTGCATCCGGCAGCCGGCTCGTCGAGCAGAAGCACGCGCGGTTCGGCGGCAAGGGCGCGGGCAATCTCAAGGCGCTTGCAGGCTCCATACGACAACGAGCCCGCCGTGACATCGGCGCTGCCGTGCAAGCCGACATCGTCGAGCAGGGTCAGCGCCGCATCGCGCGTCTCGCTGTTCTGTCGCGTCACCGACGGCAGCCGGAACATATCCGCGAGAAGATTGCAGCGCTCGCGCAGGTGACGGCCGACCATGACGTTTTCCGCCGCGGTCATGCGCTGGAATATCTGGAGATTCTGGAAGGTGCGCGACAGGCCCCGCGCCGCAAGCTTGTCCGGCGTCAATCCGGTGACGTCTTCGCCAGACAGCTCGACCCGCCCTTGATCTTGCGCATACACACCGGAAACGACATTGAAGAGCGTGGTCTTGCCCGCGCCGTTCGGTCCGATGATGGAGAGAATCTGTCCCGGGCTGACGCTGAAACTCACGCCATCAATCGCCTTGATGCCTCCGAACGAAATGCCGATGTCCTTGGCGGCGAGGATCGTCATGTTTGCGTCCTCTTTGCCAGCGCGCGCGACAGCGTTGGGACGATTCCGTCGCGCATGAAGATCATCGACACGATGATGATGAAGCCGAGCAGCAGATGCTCGTATTCCTGAAAGACGGTGAGAACCTGCGGTAGCGTGATCAGCACCGCTGCACCCACGATGCTCCCGACAACCGATCCAAGGCCGCCAAGCACGACCATCGTCACCATTTCCACCGAATGCAGGAAGCCCGCCTGATCGGGATTTGTGAAGCCGTTCATCAGCGCGAGCACGGACCCGGCGATCGATGCATAGGCGGCGGCGATGACGAATGCCTGAAGCTTGAAACGCGCGACATCGATGCCGGCCACCCGTGCTGCGACCTCGCTGTCATGAAGCGCGCGAAACGCGCGTCCGGTCGGCGTATTGTTCAGGTTGAGGGCGATCCATGTTCCCAGCAGCAGAAGTCCGCCCGAGATCCAGTACCATGTGTCCGAGCCGCTGACGCGCCATCCGAATAGCACCAGCTTGGCCACCGGCATACCGTCCGGACCGCCGGTCCAACGGCTCTCCGTGGTGATGACCAGCGCCACCAGTACGCCAAGACCAAGCGTGGCGATCGCAAGATAGTGCCCCTTCAGCTTCAGGATCGGACGGCCGACGAGATAGGCCAGTACCGATGAGAGAGCGCAACCGATGAGAAGCGCAGCCCATGTTGGAATTCCGAGATGCGCGGGGCCGATGGCGACGGCATAGGCACCGATTCCGAAGAAGCCGGCATGGCCGAGGCTGACCTGCCCGGCCGATCCCATCAGAATGTTGAGACCGATGGCCGCGAATGCCGACACCCAGACTAATGACGCAACGCGAAAATAGTAGCTCGACGGAAATATCAGCGGCAACGCCGCGACGATTGCCGCAAGCACAATCAATGTCAGATAACGATGGCCAATCTTCTGCAACACCGCTCAGACCCTTTCCACGGTCCGCCGGCCAAAGAGGCCTTGCGGCATGGCGAACAGGACGAGAAGGATAACGATGAAGGCGAATGCGTCCTTGTAGGTCGAGCTGATGTAGCCGACCCCGAACGCCTCAAGCAGGCCGAGCAGCAATCCGCCCGCAACCGCGCCAAGCGGATTCCCCATGCCGCCGAGCATCGCCGCCGCAAATCCCTTCAGCGCCAGTAGCGTGCCTACATCGTAACTCGTGAGCGTGATCGGCGTGATCAGGACACCGGCGACCGCGCCGATGGCGGCAGATCCTCCGAACGCCAGCGCCATGACGGTCGCCGTGTTGATGCCGACCAGCCGCGCCGCCAGCTTGTTCGCGGCGGTCGCCAGCACGGCTTTTCCGAGCACCGTGCGCTCCAGAAACACATACAGCAGGATCACGATCACGCCCGTGCCGCCGAGGACCCAGAAGCTCTGCGGCTGGATAGCCGCCCCGAGCAGATTGACCGGCGTGTCGCCGGAGATGCTCGGAAGCTTGTGGAACTGCTTGTCGAACAGAATCTGTGCCGCGCCGCGCAATAAAATCGAGGCGCCGATGGTGATGATGATCAGCGTGACCGGCGATGCATCGCGCGCGGGCTCGATGGCCAGCCAGTACAACAAGAGGCCAACAACGACAGCAACACACACCGCCAAAAGAGCCGCGAGCGGCAGTGGTACGCCCGCTGCAGCGGCGAACACCGTCACCATCCCGCCCAGCATCACAAACTCGCCCTGGGCGAAATTGACGACGTCGGATGCGTTGTAGACGAGCGTGAAACCGAGAGCGACAAGCGCGTACACCGCGCCCACGGTCAGTCCGGATACAAGAAATTGGACAAACTCTGGCATTCACGCTCCACGAACAACGATGGCAGCCGAGGGCTGCCGTTCCCGGCGATATGACTTATTCAGGCAGAGAGATGGTGCTCCCGGACGGAGCAATCGAACCATCCGGGAGCATTGATACATACGCGGCGGGCTTACGAGCCCGGCTTGATCAGCGACCAGTCGCCGCCCTTGATTTCCAGCATGCGGAACGCGGAGAGATCGAGTCCAAGGTGATCGGTCGGTGACATGTTCACAATGCCGCCGGTGCCGACGAAGCCCTTGGTTTTCTCGATTTCGTCACGGATCTTCTTCGGATCGTTTGAACCGGCGCGCTTCATGGCGTCGATCAGGATGTACAGGCCGTCATAGGCATGGCCACCGAAGGTCGAGACCGGGCTCTTCGCGCTGTCCTCGTAGGTCTTCTTGTAGTCGACAACGACCTTCTTCTGCGGATCGCTGTCCGGCAGCTTGTCGCCGACCAGAAGCGCGGCTGCCGGCAGGCGGATGCCGTCAGCGGCAGCGCCTGCGAGATCGATGAAGCTCTTCGAGGCCACGCCGTGGCTCTGGTAGAGCGGCGTCGCGGTCATGCCGAGCTGCGCATAGTTGCGGGTCACGATCGCTGGTCCCTGCCCGAAGCCGGGATTGACGATCGCCTGAACGCCTGCGGTGTTCTTGATCTTGGTCAGCTGGCCGGTCATGTCGCTGTCGCGCGGACCGTAGCTTTCCTCAGTGACGATCTTGATACCGTAGTTCGGCGCGACCTTGGTGCACTGAGCCTTCATCGACGCGCCGAAGCCGTCGGTGCCCGAGATCATGGCGATGTTCGTGAGGTTGCGCTGCTTCAAATTCTCGAAAATCTTCTCGCACGCCATTTTATCGGTGTGCGGCGTCTTGAAGACATACTTGCGGACCGGATCGATGATTTCGACCGCACCGCCAAACGAAATAAACGGAACCTGTGCTTCCTCGAAAACCGGGATCATCGCCATGGTTGTGCCGGTGGTCGAGCCGCCCGCCATTGCGATAACCTTGTCGTCCTCGATCAGACGCGTGGCGAACGTGCGCGCCTTGTTGGCGTCACCGCCGTCATCATAAACGATAAGTTCGATCTTCTTGCCGTTGACGCCGCCGGCAGCGTTGATCTTATCGACGTACATCCGAAGCGTCTTGTCTTCAGGCTCGCCGAGGAACGACGCCGGACCCGTCACCGAAAGGACGGAACCGATTTTTACGGTCTGCTGCGCGAATGCGGAACTGCTGAACGCCAATCCGGCGGCGCCGGCGGCCAATAAAAGTTTCAATGCTGAAGTAGGCTTCATGGTTTCCTCCCTGAATGATGGGCGCCCGTTTTTTGGAGAGCTTGCCCGGCGCATCTTGTTCGTCACATCGGCGAATTGTCCCATGTGATCTGATGCGCTTCTGGTTCATCAATATAATTGACCGAACGGTTGGTCAATAGTAATATGCTTCCCAACGGCTGACAGAAACAGGCCGATTGGAGGACGCTGTGGACAAGGATGTAGTCCTGACCGAGATCCGCGACGGATATCGCGTCATCACGCTCAACAGGCCCGACAGCCTCAACTCGTTCAACGCAAGCGTGCATGCCGCAATGGATGCAGCATTGACCGATGCGGAAGCCGACAAGGCATGTCGTGCATTGATCCTCACAGGCGCGGGACGCGGGTTCTGCGCCGGACAGGATTTGTCGGAAGTGGATTTCACACCCGGCCAGAAGCCAGATCTCACTGTCACGCTGGATCGGCACTACAATCCCTTCATTCGCCGATTGCGAAAACTGCCGCTGCCTATCGTCTGCGCTGTGAATGGTGTGGCGGCAGGCGGCGGCTCCAATATTGCGTTTGCGTGCGACATCGTACTGGCCGCGCGATCCGCAAAGTTCATCCAGGCCTTTTCCAAAATCGCCCTCGTTCCTGATTGCGGTGGCACATGGTTCCTGCCGCGCCTTGCAGGAAGTGCGCGCGCACGCGCCCTCGCAATGCTGGCTGAACCCGTCTCCGCCGAACAGGCCGAAGCCTGGGGCATGATCTGGAAGGTGGTGGACGATGCAGGCCTGATGGCGGAAGCACATCGCCTCGCCGCTCATCTCGCCAAACAGCCGACCGGCGCGCTGGCGCTCACCAAGCAGGCACTCGACGCGTCCGAGACCAATACGCTCGATCAACAGCTCGATCTTGAACGCGATCTCCAAGGGGCAGCAGGCCGTGCTCCGGATTTCGCGGAAGGCGTGACCGCATTCCTCGAAAAGCGCGCGCCTCGTTTCGTCGGAGGCATCTGATGGACGCATCTATTGCCGGCAACAAAGATCCGCATGCGCTCGCCGAGGCCTGCGCCAACAAGATGTGGCAGGAAGACCGGGCCAGTCAGGGACTCGGCATGAGCCTGCAGCGGGTCGCGCCGGGCGAAGCGGTTCTCTCGATGACGGTTCGCAAGGAAATGACGAACGGTCACGGCATCTGCCATGGCGGCTTCATCTTTACGCTTGCCGATTCCACGTTTGCGTTTGCCTGCAACACCTACGATCAGCGCACAGTTGCACAGCAATGCGCGGTGACCTTTCTCCAGCCGGTCCGCGAGGGCGAAACACTCACCGCGCACGCTGTGGAACGCACCCGCGCCGGCCGCGGCGGGATTTACGATGTCACGGTCCGCGACAGCAGTAATAAGGTGATCGCCGAATTTCGCGGCCATTCCCGAACGATCTCGGGCCAGTTGCTCGACAGCCACCCGCAAGACAACAAGTAGGATTGGGAGAGAACGTTGCTTCAGATACCGCTGCGCAAGCTCGACCGGTTGACGCCCGAACCGACGGAACTCGATCGTTACGAGATCGCCTCCCGCGATGAAATCCGCGCACTTCAGCGCGAGCGCCTGGCATGGTCGTTGCGGCACGCGTATGAGAACGTGCCGCACTACCGCGCGAAATTCGATGCCGCGGGCGTTACCCCGGGTTCGTTCAAGGATCTTCCTGATCTGGCGAAGTTTCCGTTCACGATCAAAACCGACCT
>JAUSAX010000031.1 GCA_030652315.1 Afipia sp.
CTGCCCGGCGCGCCACGTGACCGGCGGCCAGTCCGGCTCCGCGCTGATGCGCGATCTCGATCATGCGCTGCGGCTTGTTGAGGCCACGGTGTCTGCGGTCCGCGTCCCGGTGACGCTGAAGATGCGGCTGGGCTGGGACGACACGTCGCTCAACGCACCGGAGCTTGCACGCCGCGCGGAGGCGGCAGGCGTGAAAATGATCACCGTCCACGGCCGCACGCGCTGCCAGTTCTACAAGGGAAGCGCCGACTGGACCGCGGTACGGCCGGTCAAGGATGCTGTGACCGTGCCTGTGGTGGTCAACGGCGATATCACAACGTTCGCGCAAGCCGCCATCGCGCTTGAAGCATCGGGCGCGGACGCGGTCATGATTGGACGCGGCGCGCAGGGGCAGCCGTGGCTGCCCGGACAGATCGCCCGCCGTCTCGACGGCGGCGAGCCCGAACAGGTGCCGCAACTCAGCACGCAACTGGACCATCTCTGTAATCTCTACGATCAGGTCGTGGAGCACTACGGAGCACGTGTCGGTACACGCCACGCGCGCAAGCATCTCGGCTGGGCGCTCGATGTGGCTGCGAAGGGGAGTACTGCGTCCGGCGATGTCCTCAAGCGATGGCGGCAAGTTATTCTGACCGCAACTGACCCGGTTCACGTCCGCCGCTCGCTTCACGATGCCTTTGGCGAATTTTCCTGGAGCGCTGCTGCATGAGCAACGTCGCCGAACAACGCGCTCCGCAGCTCGCCAACAGCGATGCGATTCTGAATGCGCTGCCTAATCCGGTGATGCTGATTGCTCCGGACGGCAAAATCCTCGACGCGAATATCGCGGCGGAATCTTTCTTTGAAACATCTATCCCGCATCTGCAGCGGCAGATGCTGCGCGAGCTGGTGCCGTTCGGCAGTCCACTCCTCGCTCTGATTGATCAGGTGCGTCGCACCGGTTCCGCTGTGAACGAATACAAGGTCGATCTCGGCACGCCGAGAATCGGCGGTGATCGTCAGGTCGATCTTCACGTCGCGCCGCTGGGTGAACATCCGGGCCACATCGTTGTGATGCTTCAGGAGCGCACCATCGCCGACAAGATGGACCGGCAGCTTACCCATCGCAGCGCTGCCCGTTCGGTGATTGCGCTGGCCGCAATGCTCGCGCACGAAATCAAGAATCCGCTGTCCGGCATTCGCGGAGCGGCGCAACTGCTCGAACAGGCTGCGTCCCCCGAAGATCGCACGCTGACGCGGCTGATCTGCGATGAAGCGGACCGAATTGTGACCCTTGTGGATCGCATGGAAGTATTCGGTGATGAGCGGCCTGTGGCGCGGGGGCCCGTCAACATCCATTCCGTATTCGATCACGTAAAACGGCTCGCGCAGTCGGGCTTTGCGCGTAACGTGAAATTCGTCGAGGAGTACGATCCGTCGCTGCCACCGGTGTTGGCCAATCAGGATCAATTGATTCAGGTGTTTTTGAATCTGGTGAAGAACGCTGCCGAAGCCGTTGCCGATCTCGGCACCGACGGAGAGATCCAGCTCACAACAGCCTTCCGGCCGGGCGTGCGTCTCTCGGTGCCCGGCAAGAAGTCCCGTGTGTCGCTGCCCCTGGAATTCTGCGTGAAGGACAATGGTCACGGCGTTCCCGACGATCTGCTGCCTAACCTGTTCGATCCGTTCGTGACGACGAAGCCGACGGGAAGCGGCCTTGGGCTTGCTCTTGTCGCCAAGATCGTCGGTGATCATGGCGGAATCATCGAGTGTGAATCGCTGCCACGCAAAACGGTATTCCGCGTGCTGCTGCCGATGTTCAACCCAGCCAAGAACCACAGCAATGGCGACGTGCGCCCGGGAACGCCGTCGCATGCCTCACAGACTGCAGATGAGGAATAAAAATGCCCGCAGGTAGCATACTTGTCGCTGACGACGACACAGCCATTCGGACCGTCCTCAATCAGGCGTTATCACGCGCCGGATATGAGGTGCGGTTGACCGGAAATGCCGCCACGTTGTGGCGCTGGATCAGCCAGGGGGAGGGCGACCTCGTCATCACCGACGTCGTGATGCCCGACGAGAACGCTTTCGATCTGCTGCCGCGGATCAAAAAGATGCGCCCCAATCTGCCGGTGATCGTCATGAGCGCGCAGAACACCTTCATGACTGCGATCAGGGCGTCCGAGCGTGGCGCTTATGAATACCTGCCGAAGCCGTTTGACCTCAAGGAATTGATCGCGATTGTCGGTCGCGCCTTGTCGGAGCCGAAGGAGCGCCCGGTCGCCGTCAAGGACGAGGGCGAGTTCGATTCCATTCCGCTGGTCGGCCGTTCGCCGGCGATGCAGGAAATCTATCGCGTGCTCGCGCGCCTGATGCAGACCGATTTGACGGTGATGATCTCCGGCGAGTCCGGCACCGGCAAGGAACTGGTTGCACGCGCGCTTCATGACTACGGCAAGCGGCGCAACGGCCCGTTCGTCGCCGTCAACATGGCGGCAATCCCGCGCGACCTCATCGAGTCCGAACTGTTCGGACACGAACGCGGAGCGTTCACCGGCGCGAATGCCCGCGCGACCGGCCGCTTCGAACAGGCCGAGGGCGGCACCCTGTTCCTCGACGAAATCGGCGACATGCCGATGGAGGCACAGACCCGCTTGCTGCGCGTGCTGCAGCAGGGCGAGTACACCACGGTCGGCGGCCGTACCCCGATCAAGACCGACGTGCGGATCGTCGCGGCCAGCAACAAGGACCTGCGCATCCTGATTCAGCAGGGCCTGTTCCGCGAAGATCTGTTCTTCCGTCTCAACGTGGTGCCGCTGCGGCTTCCGCCGCTGCGCGAGCGCATCGAGGATTTGCCGGACCTGATCCGGCACTTCTTCACGCTGGCGGAGAAGGATGGCCTGCCGCCGAAGAAACTCGACGCGCAGGCGCTCGAGCGGCTCAAGCAGCATCGCTGGCCCGGCAACGTCCGCGAGCTTGAAAACCTCGCACGCCGCCTTGCAGCGCTCTATCCGCAGGACGTCATTACCGGCTCAGTCATCGAGGGCGAACTCGCGCCGCCTGCCGTGGTTTCGGGCGGCAGCATGCCGCAAAGCGTCGACAATCTGGGTGGCGCGGTTGAGATGTACCTGGCGTCGCATTTTGCCGGTTACCCGAACGGGCTGCCGCCGCCGGGGCTGTATCATCGCATCCTGAAGGAGATCGAAATCCCGCTGCTCACGGCGGCGCTGGCGGCCAATCGCGGCAACCAGATCAGGGCTGCGGACCTCCTTGGATTGAACCGGAACACGCTCCGCAAGAAGATCCGGGACCTCGATATTCAGGTCTATCGCAGCGGTAGCTAGTTGCTTCCTTGGTCCGCTTTGGGACCCCTGGACAGTGGGATCTGTTCGAGGCGGGTCGCGTGGCATTCCGGTGACTGGACCGTGCTGAACGCCCTTTGCTGGGGTAGAACCGGTTGAAGTTGTTGCTTTGTACCTTGGCGCGCCTAGGAATTGTCGCAATTCAGCAACATTGTGATATGAATGCATCACTGGATACGGCAACCGCCGTGTTCCGGCAAATTGGCCTGACACGATCCCCGCATGAGCGCAGTAGAGGCGTCGGCCCAATCCATTGAACCGTCGGCTGCCGAGCCAGCCGGCCGGCCGTGGCATCGGCTATTGGCCCCGTTTGCGGTCGCGCTTGCGCTGCTGTCGGCATTCCTGACCTTCGTGGTGCTGACCGGGCTGACCCCGATTGCACCGACCCATGAAATCGTTGTCACGTTCCTCCTGATTAACGGCGCAACCATCCTGTTGCTGCTGGGAATCATCGCGCGCGAGGTGTGGCAGGTCGTTCAGGCCCGGCGACGCGGCCGGGCTGCCGCGCGCCTCCATGTTCAGATCGTGAGCCTGTTCTCGGTGATCGCGGTGTTGCCTGCGGTGCTGGTGTCGATCGTTGCCAACGTCACCATCGATCGCGGTCTGGATCGATTGTTTTCGGTTCGCACCCGGGCGGTGATCGAGAATTCGCTGATCGTCGCCAATGCCTATGTCTACGAGCACGCCCAGCTCATTCGCGGCGACATCCTTGGGATGTCGAACGACATTGCGCGTGCGCGGCCACTGTACGATCAGGACCGGCAGACCTTCCGCAACGTGCTGACGTCGAGCGCGAAGTCGCGCAATCTTCCCGGCGCCATGATCATCGACAAGGACCGCAATATCCTCGAGACGGCGGCAACCGGCATCCGGCAGGACTTCCAGACACCGGCCGCAGACTTCCTCAAGAACGTCACGGAGGAAGACCCCCAGATCGCAGTGTTCATCGAACAAAATTACGTTGCCGCAGTCATCCGCCTGCGCGCATTCGAGGACACGTTTCTCTATGTGGCGCGTCTGCTCGACCCGCGTGTCGTCGCGCAGTTGCAGCAGACACAGGCGAGCGTGAAAGAATACGCTGAACTCGAATCGCGGCGTCTCGGAATTCAGGTCGCCTTCGCACTGATGTTCACCGTGATCGCGCTGACCGTGCTGATGTCGTCGGTGCTGATCGGTCTGAATTTCGCCAACTGGCTGGTTGCTCCGATTCGCCGACTGATGGGCGCAGCCAATCTCGTCTCCACCGGTGACCTCCACGTTCAGGTCCCTGTCATCAAATCCGAGGGCGACCTCGCCAGCCTCGGTGAGACTTTCAACAAGATGACGCAGGAATTGCGCACACAGCGCGACGACCTCGTCAATGCCAGCGGGCTCATCGACAGCCGGCGCCGATTTATTGAAGCCGTGCTCTCATCCGCGAGTGCCGGCATCATTGGCGTGGACGGCAGCGGAAAGATTGCAGTTCTCAATCGTTCGGCGGAGAAGCTGATCGGGCATTCGGAATCCGAAGTCATGGGCAAACCATTGTCCGAGATCGTTCCGGAACTCGACGAATTGATGGCCACGGCGCGTAGCAGTGCGCAAAGGCTGCTGCAGGGCCAGATCGAGATCAGCCGTGACAGCGTCGAACGTAATCTTTCAGTGCGTGTAAGCTCCGAACAGACCGGGCAATCCAACGAGAGCTACATCATCACGCTCGACGATATTACTGAGCTTGTAACCGCGCAGCGCACCTCGGCATGGGCGGACGTCGCGCGCCGCATCGCTCACGAAATCAAGAACCCGCTGACGCCGATCCAGTTGTCGGCCGAGCGCATTCGCCGCAAATTCGGCAAGGTGATCACCGAAGACCGGCCGATTTTCGATCAATGCACGGATACGATCATCCGTCAGGTCGATGACATTCGCAGGATGGTGGACGAATTCTCAAAGTTCGCGCGAATGCCCAAGCCGGTTATCGAGGGTGAGGATGTCGCGGACACCGTTCGTCAGACCGTATTCCTGATGCGCGTCGGGCACCCGGATGTCGATATCGTAGCCGATATCAAGCAAGAGCCGATGCACGCGAAGTTCGACCGGCGGCTGATATCGCAGGGGCTGACAAACATCATCAAGAACGCGACCGAAGCTATCGGCGCGGTTCCTCCCGGCGAGATCGAGCGCGGACACATTAATGTCATCGCCGCGCGCGAGAACGACGATATCGTGATCGACGTTGTGGACAACGGAATCGGGCTGCCCAAAGAAAGCCGCGCGCGCCTGCTTGAGCCGTATGTCACCACCCGCGAGAAAGGCACCGGGCTGGGCCTCGCGATTGTCGGCCGTGTTCTGGAAGATCACGGCGGACGCATCGAACTGAACGACGCATCCGCCCTTCGTCCCGGTGCACGGGGCGCCTGGGTGCGAATGAGATTCTCCGTCTTCGGCCAGGCGAAAGACGCCGGTGCCGAGGAATCCCATGCAATAAAAACAGTAGCCGTAACCGGCAATTGACAGAGCGGGCATGATTTATGGCCAATGACATTTTGATCGTCGATGACGAAGCAGACATTCGAGACCTCGTAGCGGGTATTCTCGATGACGAAGGTTTCAAGACGCGTACCGCGCGCGACAGCGATACCGCGCTGGCGGAAATTTCGGGCCGCCGGCCGAACCTGATATTCCTCGACATCTGGCTTCAGGGCAGCCGTCTGGATGGTTTGCAACTGCTTGAGCAGATCAAGCTCGAGCACCCCGAAGTGCCGGTCGTGATGATTTCGGGACACGGCAATATCGAAACAGCGGTCGCGGCGATCAAGCGCGGCGCCTACGATTTCATCGAAAAGCCGTTCAAGTCGGACCGGCTCATTCTGGTGGCGACACGGGCCCTGGAGACGTCGCGGCTGAAGCGCGAGGTGAAGGAACTCAAGCAACTGGCGCCAGCCGCCAGCGTCTTGACCGGTCGCTCGGCCTGCATGAACCAGTTGCGGCAGACCATCGAGCGGGCCGCCAAGGCCAACAGCCGGATCCTGATCGTCGGCCCGTCCGGTGCCGGCAAGGAACTGGCGGCGCGCACCCTGCACAACGCCTCGACCCGAGCCGAGGGACCGTTCGTCGTCATCAACGCCGCGGCGATCACGCCGGAGCGGATGGAAGTCGGGCTGTTCGGCATCGAGCAGTCCAATGGCGAACAGCAGCGTAAGGCGGGTGCGCTGGAGGAGGCCCATGGCGGCACCTTGTTCATCGACGAGATCGGCGACATGCCGCGGGAGACCCAGAACAAGATCCTGCGCGTGCTGGTCGACCAGACCTTCCAGCGCTCGGGCGGCACCACCAAGGTCCATGTCGACGTGCGCATCATTTCATCGACCGCCCGCAATCTGGAAGAAGAGATCGCCGAAGGCCGGTTCCGCGAGGATCTCTATCACCGCTTGTCGGTGGTGCCGATCCGGGTGCCGCCGCTGTCGGAGCGGCGCGAGGATATCCCCGAACTGATCGACTATTTCATGGATCAGATTTCGATCGCGACCGGGCTGCCGAAACGCCAGATCGGCCAGGATGCGATGGCGGTGTTGCAGTCGCATGTCTGGCCCGGAAACGTCCGCCAGCTTCGCAACAACGTCGAACGCGTGATGATCCTGGCCAGCGGCGGTCCGGAGGTCATCATCACGGCCGACATGCTGCCGCAGGATGTGGGCTCGATGGTGCCGGCGATGCCGACCAGCAACAATGGCGAACACATCATGGGACTGCCGCTGCGCGAGGCGCGGGAGGTATTCGAGCGCGACTATTTGATCGCGCAGATCAGCCGTTTCTCCGGAAATATCTCTCGCACGGCGGAATTCGTCGGCATGGAGCGCTCGGCGCTACATCGCAAGCTCAAGGCACTTGGCGTCGGTTAGGTAACCTCAGCGTTTATTCCATGCATTTGCTTGAGAAAATTCATCTCTTTCCGTGGTTTTACGGAGAATTGCACCAGTGTTCTGTGCGCCTGACGCGCGAACTGGCTTGCCTAAAAAGCGCGCCTGACTTCTAATCGTACCGCCGTGCCCTCGGAGGGGGATCTCAGGGGAGGCCGGCAACCGGGGGACGGCTCCACCAGAGAGCAGCCATCGGTTCAATAAAAAGAAGCAAACAAGACTGCGGGACAAAAACAATGGCGGCAGACCGCGCACAAAATCTACAAGACACCTTCCTTAATCATGTTCGTAAGACCAAGACGCCACTGACGATCTTTCTGGTCAATGGGGTTAAGCTGCAGGGGATTGTCACATGGTTCGACAATTTCTGCCTTCTGCTCCGGCGCGACGGTCATTCGCAGCTCGTCTACAAGCATGCGATCTCGACCATCATGCCGGGCGCTCCGATCCAGCTGTTCGAAGGCGGCGAGGATGCTCCGGCTTGAGAGTGATCTGATTGGAACCCCGAAATCCTGAAGGGGGCGCCGACCG
>JAUSAX010000036.1 GCA_030652315.1 Afipia sp.
CGGTCGCCGTCGTAAGGATTCGATGTGTTCATGGTGGTTTCGGTCATGCCGTAGCGTTCCAGCACCGCATGCCCGGTGCGTGCCGACCACTCGCGATGGGTCTCGGCCAGCAGCGGCGCAGAGCCGGAAATGAACAGCCGCATATGCGATGTGGACGCTTTCGTGAGGTTCTCGCTTTGCAGCAGCCGCGTGTAGAACGTCGGCACACCCATCAGCACCGTGGCGCGCGACATGAGCTTGATGATGAGTTCGGGATCGAGCTTCGGCAAAAAGATCATCGACGCGCGCGCGAACAGCGTGACGTTGCTCGCCACGAACAATCCATGCGTGTGATAGATCGGCAGCGCGTGGATCAGCACGTCGTCTTTCGTGAAGCGCCAGTAATCGACAAGGCTGTGTGAGTTCGACGCCAGATTGTCGTGGGTCAGCATCGCGCCTTTCGAGCGGCCGGTGGTGCCCGAGGTGTAGAGAATGGCGGCGAGGTCATCGCCCGCGCGTGGCACGGCCGCGAACGCCGAAGGAGCCTTCGCCGCGCCGTCGCTCAGCGATCCCTTGCCGTCGGCGTCGAGCGTGTCGACATTCGCATTGATCTTGGCGGCAAGCGCGCGGATGCCGTCCGCTTTTGACGGATCGCACACGATCAGCGACGGCTCGGCATCGCCGATGAAGTATTCAAGCTCGTTGAGCGTGTAGGCGGTGTTGAGCGGCAGGTAGACAGCGCCCGCGCGCACGGTCGCCAGATACAGCACCAGCGCCTCGACCGATTTTTCGGTTTGCGCTGCAACACGGTCGCCCGGCTTGACGCCGCGTGAGGTGATGACATTCGCCACGCGTCCCGACTGCGCGATCAAATCAGCATAGCTGATGCGTGTTCCGTCCATGGTCTCGATGGCGAGCCTGCCGGTGTCGGCAAGCCCGTCGAACAGGCGTGAGAACAGGTTGGCGTTCGCGGCGGCGTTCATGCAACATTCCAAGTGGGCAGGTCTGGGGAGATCGGATTTTTCCGGTTTTGAGTACACCAAAACCATAACTCGCAGCAACGGAGACAACCGGCATGAGCAATAACAAGAAACGTGTGGCCTGGATCACGGGCGGGGGAAGCGGCATCGGTCTCGCCGGCGCGCAGGCGCTGGCGGCGGAGGGATGGACCGTGGTGATCTCCGGGCGCCGCAAGGATGTGCTCGACGAGGCGGCCGCAGGCATCGCCAAATCCGGCGGCAAGGTCGAGGCGATGGCGCTCGATGTCAGCAGCGCCGCGGATGCCGAGAAGGTGGCGAAGGAGATCGTCGCCAGGCATGGTCGCATCGATCTTCTGGTCAACAGCGCCGGCGTCAACGTGCCGAAGCGGAGCTGGGACGACATCACGACGGAAGGCTGGGACAAGCTGGTCGATATCAATCTTTCGGGCGTGATGTACTGCATGCGCGCGGTGCTGCCCGCGATGCGCGCGCAGAAGGATGGCGTCATCATCAATGTTGCGTCATGGGCGGGACGTCATGTTTCGAAAATGACCGGGCCTGCCTACACCACGACCAAGCACGCGGTGCTGGCGCTCACTCATTCATTCAACATGGATGAATTCAAGAACGGCTTGCGCGCCTGCTGTCTCTCCCCCGGTGAGGTCGCAACCCCGATCCTGAAGCTGCGTCCGGTGCCGCCTTCGGCTGAAGACATGGCGAAGATGCTGCAGCCGGAAGATCTCGGCCGCACCATCGCGTTCGTCGCGAGCATGCCGCCGCATGCCTGCATCAACGAGATCCTGATTTCGCCGACCCACAACCGCAGCTTCGTGAACCCGACGCTGTTGTAACTTTCTTGCCGTCATTGCGAGCGAAGCGAAGCAATCCAGTGCTGCAGAAAAGAACTGGATTGCTTCGTCGCAAGCGCTCCTCGCAATGACGCGATGAGTTCCCGATGCCAAGGTCACGCCACGGACGGAACTCGATAAAGTTTCAAACTCCCGGAAATTTATTTTCTGAAACGCTCTGCGAGTACCCGCGTAGCTCGGGACAATAGCGGCGCGGTCGATCCTCCTTAACCCCCGCTGCTGTTGCCGCCCGGCGGATGTCTGCCGGGCTTGTCAATTTCATCGGGAGACGAAACCATGTCCAAGAATCTTTCAACCCGCGTTGCTCTGTTGTCCGCCGCCGCAATCGGCGCGCTGGCCCTGACGGCCTCCATCACCGTGCCGGTTCAGGCGCAGGACAAGATGGGCAAAAGCGAAATGTCCGGCGAGAAGACCGTGATGGTCGGCGGCGCCGCCATGTTCCCCTCGAAGAACATCGTCGAGAACGCGGTCAACTCGAAGGATCACACCACGCTGGTTGCTGCCGTGAAGGCCGCCGGTCTGGTCGATACGCTGTCGAGCAAGGGCCCGTTCACCGTGTTCGCGCCGACCAACGCCGCATTCGGCAAGCTGCCGGCCGGCACCGTCGACACTCTGGTGAAGCCTGAGAGCAAGGCGACGCTGACCAAGATCCTCACCTACCATGTGGTTCCCGGCAAGCTGAGCGCCGCCGATCTGACCGACGGCAAGAAGCTGACCACAGTGGAAGGCGAAGCCCTCACCGTGAAGCTCGACGGCAAGAAGGTCTGGCTGATCGATGCCAAGGGCGGCAAATCGGCCGTCACCATCGCCGACGTCAACCAGTCCAACGGCGTGATCCATGTTGTCGACACGGTGCTGATGCCGAAGTCGTAAGGCTGACGACACGCTTCTCCCTCTCCCCGGCGAAAGGGCGTTCACGCCCGTCTTCGACGTGCTATGCGGGGAGAGGGAGCGCATCGCAGCAAGCTCCGCGCCGCAACCGTAGTCCTTTTGAGCTATGGAACAGGCGTCATCGCCATCGCGTTGACGCACATGAGCGAGCAGCTGGAGGTTCTTGGTGAGATCCTCGCGCGATTGACCCGAGACAAGGGAAAATTTGAGAAGCTCCTTGAGAATCCGGTTGATGCTCATTCGGACGAGTGCGCCCGTCAGGCGCTCGCCGGAACCGAGTTGTTAATCGGAGATGTGAATCGTCAAATTGAAAAACAGTCGGCAGCTGAGCTCGAGGCTGCGTCCGACAGTGGCCCGCAACTGGCCACCTGGTTCCGCATCATCGAATAGGAAGCCGAACGCCGCTGACATGAGCGGCGGCAAGAAGCTGAAGACCGTCGAAGGCGAGGAGGCGACAGTTTCCCGCTCGTCATTGCGAGGAGCGCAGCGACGAAGCAATCCAGTTTTTGCTGGATATGCCAAGACTGGATTGCTTCGCTTCGCTCGCAATGACGATGGGGCAATTTCTCGCGCAACACCAATGGCCAGTTCGTACTCTTCACGGTTATGTTATGGCAGTACGGTGTAACGGGACTAAACTGCATCCGTATGGTGTTTGTGACATCGTGAAACCGGAAACGCTCATGTCCAGCATCCCCGCCGATCATTCGTCGGCAGCGGCTCCGGCCGCAGCAACAAACAGGACCATCCAGCCTGCCTGGGTACGGATCGTGCACTGGATCAACGCGGTGGCGATGATCCTGATGATCATGTCCGGCTGGCAGATCTACAATGCCTCGCCGCTGTTCGGTTTCACCTTCTCGCGCTCGATCACGCTGGGCGGCTGGCTCGGCGGCGCGCTGATGTGGCACTTCGCGGCGATGTGGCTGCTGATGGTCAACGGCCTCGTCTATGTCACCCTCGGTCTCGTCACCGGGCGCTTTCGCAGGAAGCTGCTGCCTATCACGGTCGATGGTGTTGTCGGCGACACCAGGGCCGCGCTGACCGGCAAGCTGTCGCATGCCGATCTCTCCACCTACAACTATGTGCAGAGGCTGCTGTATGCCGGCATCATCGTGGTCGGCATCCTGATCGTGCTGTCGGGTCTGGCGATCTGGAAGCCGGTGCAACTGCAATGGCTGACGGCTATGTTCGGCGGCTATGAGGCGGCGCGTTACGTTCATTTCTTCTGCATGGCGGCGATCGTCGGATTCACGGTGATTCACGTCGCGCTGGCGCTGCTGGTGCCGAAAAGCCTGCGCGCCATGATTATTGGGAGATAGGGCATGACCCCGAAAAGCATGCCCTCGGGCTCGACCCGTGGGTGGCACCGGTTTTCGGATCAGGTCATGCCCAAAGGAGAGCTCTTATGGGCCGCATCCGCAAACTTCTGATCCCCGGCGTCGATAAGCAGTTGCTGGTTAGGGACGCGACAAAGCTGATGCCCGAACTGTCGCGCCGCCGCTTCATCGCCGGCGGCGCCAGCCTCGGTGCGCTGACGTTGCTGACCGGCTGCGATGTCACCGACAGCTTTTCGGCTGAATCGATGCTGACGCAGATCTCGAAATTCAATGACGCGGTGCAGGCGAAGCTGTTCAATCCGAACACGCTGGCGCCGACCTTCCCGGAAAGCGCGATCACGCGGCCGTTCCCGTTCAACGGCTATTACGCGCTGGAGGATGCGCCGAAGATCGACGGCAAGGACTGGAGGCTTGAGGTGCGCGGTCTGGTCGATAACAAGAAGTCCTGGACGCTCGATGAACTCTATAGATTGCCGCAGGAAAACCAGATCACCCGGCACATCTGCGTCGAGGGCTGGAGCGCGATCGGGAGCTGGACCGGGGTCCGGCTCAGTCACTTCCTGCAACTGGTCGGCGCGGACACGCGGGCAAAGTATGTCTGGTTCAACTGCGCCGATGTGGACGGCTACAATTCACCCCTGGACATGCCGAGCGCGCTGCATCCGCAGACCCAGATGACGTTCAGGTTCGACAACGAGATCCTGCCGCGCGCCTACGGCTACCCGATGAAGATCCGGGTGCCGACCAAGCTCGGGTTCAAGAACCCGAAATACGTGGTCTCGCTGGAGGTCACCAACGACTACAAGGGCGGCTACTGGGAAGACCAGGGCTACAACTCGTTCAGCGGCAGTTAGCCGCGACGGTTAAATAATACCGCTTTGGCGACGTCTTCCGGGTTGATTCGCGCTATCCGATTCCCACCTATGCGTAGAGCGCGCGTCTGAATACGATTGCTGCAAAAGCAGGCATTTGCCGTACCTGCATACTTTTGCCTCAAAAGCAGTCGTGCCCTCACAATTTGCTGACGCAATTGTGAGCAATCTTAATGCGCGTTAACTTCCGCAAAAACAGTCACTTAGCGTTGGCGCGACATCGGGTCGCCCTGCGATGTTGTTGCAATGCACACCGGCACGATTCATGCTGATATCTATCAGCAAGGGTCGTGAATCAGGTCGCGCGAGGGAGTTAATCCCGGCCGCTCTGGTTTCCGGCCATGCGAAAATAAGAAGGATACGAAATGCACGCGCGTCCCCACGCGATTCCGTCACTGGCCCTGCTTTTTGGGGCTGCAGTCCTGCTTTCCGGCTGCAACGACCAGAGCGTCGCGTCATCCCTGCCTCCCGAGCCGCCCGAAGTCAGCATCGTCACCGTCAAGGCTGCGCCGCAGGCTATCTTCCGGGAACTTCCCGGGCGCATTGCGCCGCTGCGGGTGGCCGACGTCCGTCCGCGGGTGTCCGGGATCATTGTCGAGCGCCTGTTCGAGCAGGGCAGCGAAGTGAAGGCCGGCGATCCGCTGTACCAGATCGATCCGAAACCGTTTGAAGTCGAATTGCAGGCGGCGGAAGCCGCGCTCGCCAAGGCCGACGCCGCGATGCAGCAGGCCGCGCAGCATGCAAGCCGCATTGAAACCCTGACCAAGAGCCACACCGCCTCGCAGGCCTCAAACGAGGTCGCGATCGCGACGCTGGCGCAGGCCAAGGCGGAAGTCGCCGCCCGCAGCGCCGACGTCTCGCGCGCGCGGCTCAACCTCGGCTACGACACGATCCGCGCGCCGATCAGCGGCATCAACGGCGCGGCCCTGCTCAGCGAAGGCGTTCTGGTCGTGCAGAACGAAGCCCATGCGCTGGCGACGATCCAGCAGCTGAATTCGGTCTATGCCGACTTCACCCAGTCGGTGAACGACCTCAACCGGCTGCGCCGCGATTTCGAGCGCGGCGATCTCGACCGCGTCGCGGAAGACGCCGTCAAGGTTCGCCTCGTGCTCGACGACAACACGCCGTTTCCGCTGGCGGGCAAGCTGCTGTTCTCCGACACCAAGGTCGATGCCGGCACAGGCCAGGTCACGCTGCGCGGCGAGTTCAAGAATCCGAGCCGCGAACTTCTGCCCGGCATGTTCGTCCGCGTCATGATCGAACAGGGCCGCGACCCCGACGCCATCGTGGTGCCGCCGCAGGCGATCCAGCGCAATTCGTCCGGCGCCAGCGAAGTCTATCTGGTGAAGGATGACAACCGCATCGTCGCGCAGCCGGTTCGCACCGGCGGCCTTGTCGACGGGCAGTGGCTGATCACCGAAGGACTCAAGCCCGGCCAGCGCGTGGTGGTCGAAGGCTTCCAGAAGTTCGCCGTCGGCGATGCCGTCAAGGCGAGCAACTGGCGCGTGTCCGAACAGACCGGCCAGCCGCTCGACAAGTCAGCGACGGCAAGCGTTCCTGCTCCGTCGCAGGTGCGCTGAGAATTACTGCGGACGTCGTCGCGGGGGCGCGACGTTCTCATTCGTCATTGCGAGCGCAGCGAAGCATTCCAGACCAAGGCCGCGTCAAGAACTGGATTGCTTCGCCGCAAGTGCTCTTCCCATGACGAGCGTGCGGCCTCTCCCATTTGGAGAGGCGAAGTCAGCAACAGTTGATGCCTCTGCGCCGATCCGAGGCAGAGCCCCAGAACCAGATTCGAAAGCGACGATCCATGCCCGCCTTTTTTATCGACCGCCCGATTTTCGCTTGGGTGGTTGCGCTCTTTATTTGTCTGATCGGACTGATCTCGATCCCCTACCTCGGGATTGCGCAATATCCGATCATCGCGCCGCCCTCGATCTCGATCTCGACCAGCTATCCGGGCTCGTCGCCGGAAGAGCTGTATAACTCGACCACCCGGCTGATCGAGGAAGAACTGAACGGCGCCTCCGGCATTCTCAATTTCGAATCCACCAGTGACTCACTCGGGCAGGTGGAAATCATCGCCAACTTCGTTCCTGGCACCGATTCGAATCTCGCCTCCGTCGAAGTGCAGAACCGCATCAAGCGCGTCGAGGCGCGTCTGCCGCGCGCCGTGATCCAGCAGGGCATCCTCGTCGAGGAAGCCTCCAGCGCGGTGCTGCAGATCATCACGCTGCAATCCACCGACGGCAGCCTCGATGAAGTCGGCCTCGGCGACTTCATGATCCGCAACGTGCTCGGCGAAGTCCGCCGCATTCCCGGCGTCGGCCGCGCCACGCTGTACTCGACCGAGCGCTCGCTGCGCATATGGGTCGATCCGGTCAAGCTGGTCGGCTTCAACCTCACCGCCGACGACGTCACCAGGGCTATTCAGGCGCAGAACGCGCAGGTCGCGTCCGGCAGCGTCGGCTCGGAACCGAGCCGCAAGGACCAGTCGATTTCCGCGCTGATCCTGGTCAAGGGCCAACTCGGCTCGGCCGACGAGTTCGGCGCCATTGTGCTGCGCGCCAATCCGGACGGCTCCACCGTGCGTCTGCGTGACGTCGCGCGCATCGAGATCGGCGGCATGGGCTATCAGTTCACCACGCGGCTGAACGGCAAGCCGAGCGCCGGCCTGTCGGTTCTCCTGTCGCCGACCGGCAACGCGCTGGCGACCGCGAGCGCGGTCGAAGCCAAGATGAAGGACCTGTCGAAGTATTTCCCGTCCAACATCACCTACGACATTCCCTACAACATCACCCCGGTGGTCGAGGCGTCGATCTCCAAGGTGGTGACGACGCTGATCGAGGCGGTCGTCCTCGTCTTCATCGTGATGTTCTTATTTCTACAAAATTTCCGCTACACGCTGATTCCGACCATCGTGGTGCCGATCGCGTTGCTCGGCACCTGCGCGACGCTCTATCTGTTCGGCTATTCGATCAACATGCTGACCATGTTCGGCATGGTGCTGGCGATCGGCATTCTGGTCGATGACGCCATCGTGGTGGTGGAAAACGTCGAACGCATCATGTCGGAGGAGGGACTCTCTCCAAAGGAAGCCACCCGCAAGGCGATGACGCAGATCACCAGCGCCATCATCGGCATCACGCTGGTGCTGATCGCGGTGTTCGTGCCGATGGCGTTCTTCCCCGGCTCCGTCGGCATCATCTATCGCCAGTTCTCGGTGACCATCGTGGCGGCGATCTCGTTCTCGGCGCTGATGGCGCTGTCGCTGACCCCGGCGCTGTGCGCGACGCTGCTGAAGCCGGTGAAGGCGGGGCATGCCCACGCCAAGACCGGCGTGTTCGGCTGGTTCAACAAGCGGCTCGACCGCACCAAGGACGGCTACGGCCGCGTCGTCGGCTGGTCGATCCAGCGCACCGGACGGTTGCTGATTCTTTACGCGGTGCTGCTCGGCGGCCTCGTGTTCGGCTTCTCAAAGTTGCCCGGCGGCTTCCTGCCGGTGGACGATCAGGGCTTCATCACGGTGGACGTGCAAACGCCGCCGGAATCGTCGTTCAACCGCACCCAGGCCGCGGTGGAGAAGGTCGAGCAGTTCCTGAAAACCCGCTCGGGCATCGACGAAGTGACGTTCCTCACCGGCTTCAGCTTCTTGGGGCAGGGCCAGAACACGGCGCAGGCCTTCGTGACGCTGAAGGACTGGTCCGAGCGCGGCCCGAACGATTCCGCCGCGGCCATCGTCGCGGACATCAACAACTCGCTGAAGTCGATCAAGGATGCGAAGATTTCCGCGTTGCAGCCGCCGCCGATCGACAATCTCGGCAACTCGTCGGGCTTCTCGTTCCGGCTTCAGGATCGCGGCCAGAAGGGTTACGCCGCGCTGATGAAGGCGAAGGACGATCTGCTGGCGCAGGCCAAACAGAGCCGCGTGCTGCAGAATGTCTATGCGGAAGGTTTGCCCGAAGCGCCGCAGGTGCAGCTCATTATCGACCGCGAACAGGCGGCCGCGCAGGGCGTCACCTTCGCCGACATCAACAGCACGATCTCGACCAATCTCGGCTCGGCCTATGTCAACGATTTCCCGAACCGGGGCCGCATGCAGCGCGTCATCGTGCAGGCCGACAGCATCGGCCGCATGAACGCGCAGGACATCCTGTCCTACAACGTCAAGAACAGCCACGGCAATCTGGTGCCGCTGTCGTCGTTCGCGGCCATCAAGTGGACTGTCGGCCCGACGCAGATCGTCGGCTTCAACTACTATCCGTCGGTGCGTATCTCCGGCGAGGCCAAGCCCGGCTTCACCTCCGGCGACGCGATTGCGGAAATGGAGCGTCTGACCGCGAAGCTGCCGCGCGGCTTCGGTTTTGAGTGGACCGGACAATCGTTGCAGGAAAAGCTGTCGGGCTCGCAGGCGCCGTTCCTGCTCGCGCTCTCGGCGCTGATCGTGTTCCTGTGTCTCGCAGCACTCTATGAAAGCTGGACCATTCCGCTCGCGGTGCTGATGACGGTGCCGCTCGGCATTCTCGGCGCCGTGGTCGCGGCGATGTCGCGCAGTCTGTCGAACGACGTCTATTTCACCGTCGCGCTGATTACGATCATCGGCCTGGCGGCAAAGGACGCCATCCTGATCATCGAGTTCGCCAAGGACCTGCGGGCCAAGGGGACGCCGCTGATGCAGGCGACAATGGAAGCGTGTCACTTGCGCTTCCGGCCGATCCTGATGACGGGTCTGGCATTCGTCTGCGGCGTGCTGCCGATGGTGATCGCCTCCGGCGCCGGTGCCAGGAGCCAGCAGGCGCTCGGCACCACGGTGATGGGCGGCATGATCGCGGTGGTCGTTCTGGCGCTGCTGTTCGTGCCGGTGTTCTTCGTCGCGGTGACGAAGTTCTTCTCGAGGAACGAACGCGACGGCGAGGTCACGCCTGAAAAGGGATCGAAGCTGGAGCGGCTGCGCGGCATGTTCCGCCGCTCGCGCCCGGCTCAGACATCGGCGTCGTAGGACTGCTACGGAGGCGAAGCGCACTCTCTCCGCTCATCCCCGCGAAAGCGGGGATCCCGTTCTTTGCTCTGGGTCCCCGCTTTCGCGGGGACGAACGGATTTGAATCCCGCTACGCTCCTCGCAACGACGGGGTTACGCCTTCAGCGGCCTTTGAAACGCGCAGAGCACCGCGCCAAGTGCCAGCGCGGCCGTCGAGATCGTCAGTGCGTAGGACAGGCCCATCACGTCGGTGATGGCGCCGGTGACGAACGGGCCGAGCGTCTGGCCGATGCCGAAGGTGATGGTCAGGACGCCGATCGCTTTCGGCCACGCCTCCGGCGGATAGTTGAGGCGCGCAAACACGGTGGTGGCCGCCACCACCGGGAAGAACGACAGGCCGAACACGAACGCCGACGCCACCAGCAGCATCGGTGACGTGCCAAGCAGCGCGATGAAGGTGCCCACGCACGTGACGGCGATCATGATCGCGGTCGTCATGCCGCTTTGACCGCGCGCCATCAGCCCGCGCCACAGCCAGGGTCCCACGAACGACATCAGTCCGATCAGGCACCAGAAACCGCTCTGCGCCGCCGCGTCTCCGCCGCCGTCGCGCACATAGGCGATCATGAAGGTCATGTAGGCGATGTAACCCGCGCCGAACAGGAAATAGCCGGCGAGATAAAACGCGATCGGGCGCAGCGGGACGGATGACGTTGCTGCCGATGTTTCGGTTGCGGGAATATCGACGGGATTCAGCAGCAGCGGAATCATCATCAGGGCCGTCAGCACCGTCAGCACCGTCCACACGATCCACCACGAGCCGGGGCCGAAATACTGCAGCAGGAACGGCGCGGCCAGTCCCGAGACGATCAGGCCGGTGCCCGGCCCGGTGTAGAACAGACTGAGCAGCACCGCTGATTTCGCGGGGCGCGATTGCGCGATGGTGGCCGCCAGCGTGCCGCCGCCGACGAATGTTGCCGCAGCCCCAAGGCCCGAGAGCAGGCGGCCGAAACTGAAAAGGATCACGTTGCCCGACAGCGCGCAGATTCCCAACGAAACGACGCAGGCGAGAGCGCCGATCCATGTCGCGCGAAACAGACCGACGCGGCGGATGAAGGACGCCGCGCCGAGCGCGCCGGCGAGATAGCCGATGGCGTTGACCGTGTTCATGAAGCCCGCGGTCGAATACGACCAGCCGAGCGAGTCGCGCATGTCGGGCAGCACCAGCGAATAGGCGAAACGGCCGATGCCGAGCCCGATGGCGGCGGCCAGCGAGATGATCAGAATCATGCGCATCGGATGCGCGAACGGGGTGGCGGACTTGGGGAATGTCTCGGGGGGTGTCACGGGGCAGCTCCGGCAGGTGCGGCACATTGGCAGTTTCGGTGAGGCTTGGCCAATCACGAGAGGGCAATGGTGTCTTGCCAATTCTGCAAGGGCGTTTTAGCAAGTCCGCGCGAATTTCCTTTCTTTCGTCATGCCCGGGCATAGCCGTTCGAAGAACGGCGTTCTAAAGACCGCTATGTCCCGGGCATCCCGATAACGGAACACCGTGCTTCCGTCATCGAGATCACCGGGACAAGCCCGGTGATGACCATACTCTCAGGACAGTGACTCATGGCATCGCATAAACTCCTGCTTCTTCCCGGCGACGGTATCGGCACCGAAGTGATGGCGGAGGTGAAGCGCGTCATCGACTGGCTGGACAAGCGCGGCATTGCCAAGTTCGAGACCGAGACCGGGCTGGTCGGCGGATCGAGCTACGACGCCGACAAGGTCGCGATCACCGACGCCACCATGGCGCGCGCGCAGGCCGCGGACGCCGTGATCTTCGGCGCGGTGGGCGGACCGAAGTGGGCGGACGTTCCCTACGAGGCGCGTCCGGAAGCGGGCCTGTTGCGGTTGCGCAAGGACATGGCGCTGTTCGCCAACCTGCGTCCGGCGATCTGCTATCCGGCGCTGGCGGAATCCTCCAGCCTCAAGAAGGAGATCGTCGAAGGCCTCGACATCATGATCGTGCGCGAGCTGACCGGCGGTGTGTACTTCGGCGAGCCGAAGACCATCACCGATCTCGGCAACGGCCAGAAGCGCGCCGTCGATACCCAGGTTTACGACACCTACGAGATCGAGCGCATCTCGCGCGTCGCCTTCGACCTCGCGCGCAAGCGCCGCAACAAGATGACGTCGATGGAAAAGCACAACGTCATGAAGAGCGGCGTGCTGTGGAAGGAAGTCGTGACGCAAGTGCATGCGCGCGAATACAAGGACGTCGAGCTTGAGCATCAGTTGGCCGACGCCGGCGGCATGCAGCTCGTGCGCTGGCCGAAGCAGTTCGACGTGATCGTCACCGACAATCTGTTCGGCGACATGCTCTCGGATATTGCCGCGATGCTCACCGGTTCGCTCGGCATGCTGCCGTCGGCCTCACTGGGCGAGACCGATCCGAAGACCAGGAAGCGCAAGGCGCTGTACGAGCCGGTGCACGGTTCGGCGCCGGACATCGCCGGCAAGGGCATGGCCAATCCGATCGCGATGATCGCATCGTTCGTGATGGCGCTGCGCTACTCGTTCGATCTGCAGAAGGAAGCCGACATGATCGACGCGGCGATCGCCGCGACGCTGGCCAAGGGCCTGCGCACCGCCGACATCAAGTCGGACGGCGCGACAATCATCTCCACGTCGCAGATGGGCGAGGCGATTGTGAAGGAACTGGATGCGCTGACGGGGTAACGCTAGGTGTCGCCGCGTGAAGCAAGTCCCGCCGAACCGATGCAGGGGCGTGGGCCTGGATCGAGCAGGATCGGCTGAAGCGGGGGACGTGTCTTTGGTCTCAGTCGCAGATTTCGCGGGGCATCATCGCGCCGCCCCCAACGGAGCTTGATCCGGGAGCGTTTGTTCCACTGGAAATACGACAACCTTTCCTGACAGGCCTGCAACCGCCACCGTCGCAAAAGATTTGCCCGCTAGACGCAGCCGCCGAGGGCTTTGTGCTTGCGGCCTTGGTCTGTCCCGGGGCCTCGTCGCGCTTCGCCACCGGCGGAGCGGGTTTCTTCTTCACTTCGATCTTTTCGCAGGCGTTGTCGTCGCCGACCTCGTACCCTGCGCGGCATGTGATCCTGGTGCAGCGCTCGCCATCGGCCTTGTAGCCGTGCTCGCAGATCAGCGGGCAGATCCGGCCCTGTTTGCTCTTCACGGCGTCCAGTGAATCGGCGGACGCCACTTTCACATCGAGCTTCATCCCGGCATTCTTGTTGAACAGCTCCATCGCTTTCTGAGCTGAGGGCGTCCACGTATCGCTGGTGGCGGCGGTGTTGCAACCGACGCGGCGCAATTCGATCTGCAATTGCTTCGGAATGTCGGCGACCATGACCGGCGCATCCGCTTTCGGCACGGACTGGTCCGGCGTGAGCGCCGCGACCTTGGTTTCTTCCTTGCGAGCTTCCTTGGACGAATCTTTAGACGTGTCCTTGGCCGCAGCTTTCGCATCCTCGGTTGATTTGGCCTTTGCGACCGCCTTGGCGCGCTCGGCTTCGAGACGCGCGTCTTCGGCCTTCTTTGCCTGCTCCGCGGCGACGCGCGCGTGTTCGGCGGCCTTGGCTTCGGCAGCAGCTTTTGCCTGCTCGGCGCGCTTCGCGCCTTCGAGTGCCAGCCGCGCCTGCTCTTCCTGTGCTGTCTTTGCCTTCTCGGTGGCGGCGAGGCGTGCTTCTTCCGCGGCGAGCTTGTTGCGCTGGGCTTGCGCCAGCTTGGCGTAGAAACTGTCGGGATGGGCCGCGATAAAATAGTCCCACGCCTCGCGCGTGCCGACCCGTTCTGCCAGTTCGTAATCGCGGCGCAAGGCTGCATTCGCGTCGGCCTGCGGCGCTGCGGCGGGAACAACTGCGACCGCAGGCACCAGCGACACGTCGTTGCCGCCAAGCGAGCCGTAGACGAACGGCTCCTGCTTGTTGCTCGTCGCCTTCAGTACGTCATCGCGCACGAAGCCGAAAGCCTTGCGCAGGTCGAGGCCGGGCTTGGTCATGTGCTTGACGAGCGCCGTGGCGAATGGACTGTTCTTGCCCTCGCCGTCGGAGGCCGTCGAGCCCGCCTTTGCGGCAAACGCGACCAGCGTGTTGGGATTTGTCGGTTCTACTTTGGCGAGACCACGGGTGACCGTGCGCGAGCCGATGGTGCGCTTCATGGTCTTGTTGAACGGATTGTCGCGGCAGGCATCGAGAATGACGAGGCGGAGCTGTTTGGCGGGATCGGCGGCGACAATGAAGCGGTCCAACGGAAAGGCTTCATCGAGAACGTCCGTATCAATTTCGAGCTTCGCATCGACGGGGATCAGGTAGTTCGTGCCCTCAAGCTCGATGCCGTGGCCCGCGTAATAGATCACCGCCACATCCGCATCGCGGACCTTGTTGCCGAACTCGCGCAGCGAGCGCTTCATCTCGATGCCGGACAGGTTTGATTTGGTATCGACGACGTCGAAACCGGCCTTGGTCAGGACAGACGAGATGGCGGCGGCATCGTTGGACGGATTGGTGAGGGGTGCGACGTTCTGATAGTCGGAGTTGCCGATCACCAGCGCAACGCGCTTCTCGGCGAGCGCCGGCGTCAGCGCGGCGGCCAGTATCGTCCATACGAGAATCGAAAGCCGTATGCGCAAAGCAGACCCCTGAAAATCAAAAGTTCTGAAAAACAGAAAATATGACGAAAAGTCTAAGCTCAGGGGCGGTGGGCGCAAGCGTAAAAGCGCGTCTGAGGCCAGAGGATGGGGCCGCTGAGCGGTTCCGGGGCCCTTCGGCGCTGGACACCATTTCGCCCTTTCGGGCGAAGTTCGTCGCTGTTTCGCCTTATGCAATTCGCCATAAAAAATGCCCGGCTCTGGCCGGGCATTTTTGTGGGGGCATGACCCCGAAAAGTGGAAACCGGTTTTCGGATCAGGTCATGCCCGATTGACAACCATCGTCCTGAAAAACGGAAATCAGTAGAGCGGGAACGGGAACGGCGTGCCGGTATCCCATTGATCGCCGAGCGGACGGCGGCTGGTGTACAGCCGGTCGATCTGCTGGCCATAGGAATAGCCCGGCGGGAAGGCGTAGTCGGTGAACTTGCGTTCGCCGGGCCGCACTTCGGTGCCGGCATCGAGCCATGAGCGGCGCGTCACGTAAACGCGGGTCCGGCCGCGCTGGTAGGACGAGTTGACCGCCTTGCGCGGCGGACCGTCATAGGTCGGGTCGTCCTGAACGGCGCGCTTCCGGGTCTGGGCATCGGCGGCGGTAACGCCGAATCCGGCGGTCACAATCGCGGCCGTTGCCAGCAATATCGCCAGTGTTTTCGCGCCCGGGTACTTCAAAGCCATTGAATCCTCGTCACATTCCCAATTGCGTCGCACCATACCCGTTTCCGGCAGTCTCCCACAAGGACCAATGGGCCACACTGCCAGAGGATCGTCGCTCCCGTTGCTCAAGATAGGGCGGCAAAGGTTCGATTCCAGCCTTCAGAGCCGGCGGGGCGGGCGCGGCGGACGGGTGTCGGTAGTTTGCGATACCGGCTCGGCACTGCAACGCGGAGAACGCTTCATTCGTTCCTCGAAGAAGGCCTGCGCGGCGGCGGTGGGGAGAACGCCCTTCACGCTGATGCGGTCGATCAAGCAGGCCAGCGTATGGAAATTCGGGCGCGCGCCGCTGGCCTCGCAGTACCAGCCCTTGAGATATACGGCGGTGGTGTCGAAGCGGCTGAGATAGGACACGCAAAGTTTGATCTGACCATCGGAGTTGATCTGGAAGTTCGCGGCGCGGACCGGGCCGAAGCGCGTCTCGAGATCGTAGTAGGTCGTTGCTCTGCCCATGCCGGTATACGCCGAGCGCAGCAGCGGCCGCAGGCTCGACATCTCCGACGAATAGTCGCGGACCACCGGCGTGTCGGGACTGGACGGCATGTTGATCACGAGCGTGAAGTCGGTGTTGCGATCGTAAACCTGGCCGTATTGCAGGACATTCTGCCAGCCCCCGCTGACTCGGGCGGAGCTGGCGGTCGGCGACAATCGGGTGAGTTCGGGCGCGTTGATCTGGAACGACGCCTTGGAACTGACGCTCGATGGCGGACTGAAAAAGCTCGAGACGCGCACAATCGCGACGGCGATGAAGGCGAATGCCACGGTCCCCGCGATATAAAAGGAATAGCGTACCGCCCTGCCGGCGTGGGTGCCGACGCTCGACATGTGACTTTGACCGAATGACATTTTCAAATTCCTGTCGTTGATCGTCTCAATTCTGTGTGAGCCCGCCGCGCAACCGCGGAGCGTCGTTGGATGCGATCCAGTTCGTTGCTGTATTCGCTGATGCAATTGTCGCAGCGTTGCAGCTGTGGCGCTTGAGTTCGGCGCGCGCGAACAACTCGGCCATTTTCGGATCATTGCCCGCCGACAGCAGGATCAGCCGGTTCAGGGTGCAGCCGACAAAGGCGCGCTGGCCGGCCAGGGTATCGGCCTGGCAGGCCCATCCGCTGATCCTGACACTCGGCGCCGTGAAGGTCTTGGCAAAGCCCAGGCAGGCCTGCTTGCCGTGCGGGGCAGCCCCGCTGAAACGGATCAGGGGGACGTGGCCGAATTTGGTGTCGATGAAACCGGCCGGCTCGGTCGCGTCCGTCGTTTGCCCGGCCATCCGGGCCGCGATGTCGGCGTCAACGGCGGCGAATGCATCCAGCTCACCGCCGGGACGGTAGATCTCGACTTCCGCGGTCGGGGCTTGGCCGGCGGTCGCTGCCCAGCGCAGGATATCCTTGCGGCCGCCTTCCGGGTGCCGGAGGATCTCGTAAGCATCTGTTCTGTCGGACAAATCCAGCTTGCTGATGGCGAAGGCCGGATGCGGGCGGCTGGCCGGTGTCCAGCCGGGGGTGGATGGAAGCGCCGGAAGTCCGGTATTGGCGGCGACCGGCACGGCGGACACCAGATCCACCACGATAACGGCGAGCACGGCGAGGCCGCAGATATAAGCCAGAACACGGACGGCGATGGCGCTGCATTCGTCGGCGAAGCTGCGCAACGCTGGATGAATGCTGGAGGTATCCGGCAGGGGCTGATCGAGCAGGATCGGGTTCATATATGGCTCGTGGCGGACGTTCTGTTCCGGTCATGAAAACGGGAACGAGTTGCCGCCGTGGCTATGGTCGGAAGACCTCCTGCCACTTGACGCCCGACCTGCCCCCGCAGTTGCTTCTGCGTTGTATTTGGGCCGTTTTTCGCATAAAAGCGCTCCCTCTTCCCTTCCGCAGACGGCGGTGGCGAAGCATTTTTCTTCGGAGAGTCAACGATGGGTTACAAGGTTGCGCTAGTTGGAGCGACCGGCAACGTGGGCCGGGAAATGCTCAACATCCTGGACGAACGCAAGTTTCCGGCTGACGAGGTGGTGGCACTGGCTTCCCGCCGCAGCATGGGCGTCGAAGTGTCCTATGGCGACCGCACCCTGAAATGCAAAGCGCTGGAGCATTACGATTTCAGCGATGTCGACATCTGCCTGATGTCGGCCGGCGGAGCCGTGTCCAAGGAATGGTCGCCGAAGATCGCGGCGGCGGGCGCTGTCGTGATCGACAACTCATCGACGTGGCGCATGGATCCCGACGTGCCGCTGATCGTGCCTGAAGTGAATGCGGACGCTGTTGCCGGCTTCACCAAGAAGGGCATCATCGCCAATCCGAACTGCTCGACCGCGCAGCTCGTGGTGGCATTGAAGCCATTGCACGATAAGGCAGTGATCAAGCGCGTGGTGGTCTCGACCTATCAGTCGGTGTCGGGCGCCGGCAAGGATGCGATGGACGAGTTGTTCTCGCAGACCAAGGCCGTCTACACCAACAGCGAGCTGATCAATAATAAATTCCCGAAGCGTATCGCCTTCAACGTCATCCCGCAGATCGACGTGTTCATGGAGGATGGCTACACGAAGGAAGAGTGGAAGATGATGATGGAGACCAAGAAGATTCTTGATCCCAAAATCAAAATGTCCGCGACCTGCGTGCGCGTGCCGGTGTTCGTCGGGCATTCGGAAGCGGTCAACATCGAATTCGAAAATCCGATCTCGGCGGACGAAGCTCGCGACATCCTGCGCATCGCGCCGGGCTGTCTCGTGATCGACAAGCGCGAGCCCGGCGGCTACGTCACGCCGTACGAAGCCGCCGGCGAGGACGCGACCTACATCAGCCGCATCCGCGAGGATGCGACGGTGGAGAACGGTCTCGTGCTGTGGTGTGTGTCGGACAATCTGCGCAAGGGCGCGGCGCTGAACGCGATCCAGATCGCGGAATGCCTCGTCAACCGCAAGCTGTTACAGCCGAAAAAGAAAGCAGCCTGAGCAGCTGTTCAGGACACGAGGGCCGGGGACCAGGATGACGAACGAGCCATCTGAGCACCGGCCCGCCGCTGCGGAGTATTCGCCGAATCCCACGCTCAAACGCGGGGAGAAGGCGTTTGAGACTGTGCTGTTCAACAGCCGCTGGCTGATGGCGCCGTTCTATCTCGGGCTCGTCGTCAGCCTCGTTGTGCTGCTGTTCAAATTTGTCCTGCTGTTGGTCGAGTTCGTGCTGCACGCGCCGGCGGCGAAGGAATCCGACATCATTCTCGGCGTGCTGTCACTGATCGACGTGTCGCTCACCGGCAATCTGATCCTGATCGTGGTGTTCTCGGGTTACGAGAACTTCGTCTCGCGGATCGATCCGCGCGGCCATCCCGACTGGCCGGAATGGATGACCAAGGTCGATTTCGCCGGACTGAAGCAGAAGCTGCTGGCCTCGATCGTCGCGATTTCGGCGATCCAGGTGCTGAAGGCCTTCATGAACATCGATGTGGCTTTTGATGCCCAGAAACTCGGCTGGCTCGCCGGCGTTCATCTCGTGTTTGTCGTCTCGACGCTGCTGATCGTGTGGTCGGACCGGCTCGGCGGTCACGGCGCCGCGGACAAGGCGCACTAGCCGGCCAACCTCACTAGCTTATCAAGGACGTCTGGTAGACGCGGCTGAATTCGTTGGTCGACTGATCGACGATGGACAGCGAGCCTTCGGCGACGCCGAAATAAGCGCCGTGCAGCTGCAGCTTGCCGGCATCGATAAGGTTCTTCACGAACGGAAACGTCATCAGGTTTTCGAGGCTGCGCAGAATCGCCGCCTTTTCGATCCGCGTCACGAACTGCTGCATGGTTTCGTGGTCGCGCTGTTCGACCTTTTCGCCCGGCTTGACGAACATCGACATCCATTTGCCGATGAAGTCGCCGGGGGACAGCGGCGCGCTGTCATCGACGAAGGCGCGAATGCCGCCGCATTGCGCGTGTCCCAGCACGACGATGTGTTTTATTTTCAGGACCTGAATCGCGTATTCCAGCGCCGCCGATACGCCGTGCGCGTTCCCGTCAGGCTGGAAGACGGGCACCAGGTTGGCGACGTTGCGCACGACGAACAGCTCGCCCGGTCCGGCGTCAAAGATCACTTCCGGCGACACACGGGAATCGCAGCAACCAATCACCATGACTTCCGGGGATTGGCCGATTTGCGACAGTTCGCGGTAGCGCGACTGTTCGGTGGGCAGGCGCTGGGTGACAAAGGTCTGGTAGCCGGCGAGCAGGTGTTCGGGAAAGGGTGACATGGGGCCTCGCAAAATCTTCCTTTTGAATCCGAAGTTCGCGACGGAGCGTGCCGTAAAATGAGGCGAGCTTCTGATTCAGGATACCGGTTGGCTAGCCTAGGAGCGCCGCAGGAACAAGCCTTTCGGCGGCAGGGCCGAAGTGCTACTCAGGCTGCTTCCCCAATGGAAACCTAATCATGATCCGTCCGCGCCGCAGTGTCCTGTTCATGCCGGGTTCGAATGCGCGGGCGCTCGACAAGGCGCGGAACCTGCCCTCTGACGGCGTTATTCTGGACCTCGAGGATTCCGTCGCGCCAGACGCCAAGCCGATGGCCCGCGGTCAGATCGCGGACGCCGTCGCCGCCAAGGGCTTCGGCAAGCGGGAGATCATCATCCGCATCAACAATCTGGAGTCGCCGTGGTGGCAGGACGATCTGGCGATGGCCGCCGCCGCGCAGCCGGACGGAATTCTGGTGCCGAAAATCTCACACCCCGATGATGTGAGAAAGCTCGAGGAGCGGCTGCGCGCGCTCAAGGCCGCTCCTGCAATTTCCCTCTGGGCCATGATCGAGAGCCCGATCGCGGTTCTGTCCGCGCAGCAGATCGCGGCCACGGCGCGCGAAGGCGACAAGCGGCTGGCCGGCTTCATCATGGGGCCGAATGACATCGCGCGTGAAACGCGGATGCGGATGCTGCCGGGACGGGCGGCGATGCTGCCGCTGTTTACGCATTGCATCGTGGCCGCACGGGCCGCGGGCATCGAGATTCTCGACGGTCCCTATAACGACATCAGCGACGTCGCAGGCTTCGCGAAGGAGTGCGCGCAGGGCCGCGACATGGGTTTCGACGGCAAGACGCTGATTCACCCGGGGCAGATCGATGCGGCCAACGCGGCCTACACGCCGCCCGCCGAGGAGATCGCCCGCGCGCGCAAGATCATGGGCGTGTTCGATTTGCCGGAGAACGTCAGCAAGGGCGTGGTTCAGCTCGACGGCCAGATGGTCGAGCGGCTGCATGTCGAAATGGCCAAGCGGACCATGGCGATCGCCGATGCGATCGCGGCGTTGAAGGCGAATTGAAGTCGGAAGTTGACGCGCTAAATCTCATTCGGTCGTCACGGCGAAGGCCGGGACCCATACTCCCTGTGTCCCGCTTCATAGATTGGCATTCGACCACCTTGCTCAAAAGCAAATTCGGTGGTTATGGGTCCCGGCCTTCGCCGTGACGACGTAGCGGTTTTGACAGGAGTCCTGCGGCAACGAGCCGCTACAACCACGGCCGTTCGGTTTTTTCCTTTGCCTCGAACACGTCGATCGACTTGGCCTTCTCCATGGTGAGGCCGATGTCGTCGAGACCGTTCAGCATGCAGTGCTTGCGGAACGGATCGAGCTCGAACTTGATCGTGCCGCCGTCCGGACCGCGGATTTCCTGCTTTTCAAGGTCGACGGTCAGCGTGGCGTTGGCGCCGCGATCCGCATCGTCGAACAGCTTGTCGAGTTCGTCCTGCGAGACGCGGATCGGCAGGATGCCGTTCTTGAAGCAGTTGTTGTAGAAAATGTCGCCGAACGAAGTCGAGATGACGCAGCGGATGCCGAAATCTCCGAGCGCCCATGGCGCGTGCTCGCGGCTCGAGCCGCAGCCGAAATTGTCGCCGGCCACGAGAATCTTGGCGTTGCGATAGGACGGCTTGTTGAGGACGAAATCCGGGTTCTCGCTGCCATCATCCTTGTAGCGCTGCTCGGAAAACAGTCCCTTGCCGAGGCCGGTGCGCTTGATGGTCTTGAGATACTGCTTCGGGATGATCATGTCGGTATCGACATTGATGATCTTCAGCGGCGCCGCGACGCCTTCGAGGGTCGTAAACTTGTCCATGATGTTCCCGTGAACCGGATGTAATTCGAGTTGTTCTAAATATACCATGACTGACGTCAAGGCTATGCGCTGAGGGAGGACACATCATGAACGCCATGCACGGTCGTTCCTTGCTGAAAGGGCTCCTTTTGGCGGTTGGTATCGTCATGCTGATGCCGTCCGGTAGCGCCCAGGCCGAGATGTGGTGCCGGCGGGATTTCGATCGTAACAATCCGGTCTGTGTGTTCAGCAGCGCACGGGACTGTGTCAGAGCCGCAGGTATCATGGGCGGCGTCTGCGAGCGCGAGCCGTTAGGGCGCGCCAGCGCGGCGAAATCATGCAAGCCGTCGCACGAGGCTGGTGCGGCCAGGAAACGCCGTCCTGCGGATACCGCGGCTTGCGACGCCTCTTGAGAGAGGCGTGATTTGTCCGAAAATCGGTTCCCGCTTGTCGGGACCAGGCCTTTAAGTCACCGAGGCCTCGATCGTTTCCATGTCGTCGTCGGACAACCCGAAATGGTGCCCGATCTCGTGCACCAGAACATGGGTGATGATGTTGCCCAGCGTCTCGTCGTGCTCCGCCCAGTAGTCGAGGATCGGGCGGCGATAGAGCCAGACCATGTTCGGCATCGGGGCCACATCGCCGCTTGACTGGAACGGCAGGCCGACGCCCTGAAACAGCCCGAGCAGATCGAACTCGCTCTCGGCCTTCATTTCCTCGAGAACCTCGTCCGAAGGGAAATCGTCGATCTGGATGATGACGCCTTCGCACAGCGCACGGAAATGTTTCGGCAGCCGCGCGAAAGCGTCATGCGCGATGGCTTCCATGTCGGCGAGGCTGGGGGATTTCGCGGTTGGCCACATTGGTCTTGTTTAGAAGGCTTGGCCGCCGGGGCCAAGGGGGCGGGAAGGGATCAAGGAGCGACGAGGACGCAGCCGTGCCGGAGACACGCCTGTTGACGCGCGCGCCTCAATCGGAGACGTTGCCGCCGGTCGATTGGAAAGAGTACGGGACGGCGCTTCATGACGCGGGCAGGGACTTCGGCCATTCGCATCGGCCTCATGAGCCTTTTCTTGGGCCTCTTCGCAGGTCTGGTTATTCTGGCACTTCCGGCGAGTGCGCAGGCGCAGTCCGATGCACCGCAGGTCAAGGCAGTTCATCACGGGCTCACGGCAGAAGAGTTTTCTGCGCAAAGCCGTGAGGTCGTTCGCCGCGCGCCGCGGCGCGTTCCGATCTATCGCGGTTCGAATACTCCCGGCCCGAATTCCAAGCGCGTCTGCAGCGCCCACTACGAGCAGGAATACCGCCTGAGCGGAACCGTGATCGTGCCGCGCATGAACTGCTACTGGAGCGGTTAGCGCGTAGTCCGCAAAAGCGGATATCGGTTTTCGCGATTGGACTACGCGCAGACATCCGGGCGCTTCGGTTTTTCATGCGCTTCGATTTTCCAAACGCTTCGATTTTTCAAGCGTGCCGGTCGCCAATGACAATCGGCCACAGCACATCATCCGAGTCTGCCGTTATCGCGATTCTGCGCGGATGCTTTGCGCTTGAGTCCTTCGCGAAGGGCAATCGCATGCCTGTCGATACGTTCATCAATGCGGCACGGACATTCAGGACGCATTCACGTCACTCTGCCTAGCCTGACCGCAACGTATTCGGGTGAAGGTAATGCGATGCGCCGGAATTCGTTTGAGACCTGCACATCAAGGAGAGTGTTCATGAAGATGAATGTCAGAACGTTTTTTGGACTTGCAGCCGTTGCCGGCCTGCTGGCGGTGACCGCGCCGGCCGACCGCGCGGAGGCGATGTCACTGATCAATCCGGGCACCAGTTCGGCGGCGAAACAGGCCTCCGAGACCATGACGACGGACGTGCACTGGCGCCGGCACCACCATCATCATCGCATGCATCGTCATCACGGCTGGCACGGGCACCACCACGGCTGGCACCGGCGGCACCATGGCTGGCACGGACACCATGGCGGGCACGGGCATCGCCACTGGTATCGCCGCGGCTGGTCCTGATTGACGCTTCGGTCGGGGCAGCAGCATGATCAGGGACCGGTGAAGATTGATGTCATGATCTTGCTGCAAACCCGACGTCATCTCGGTCCCGGGCACGGTCGCTTCGGCGGCTTTGCCCGGGTGGCGTGGTCAAGAGCGGTGCCGTTGGCGGACGGGTGAACGGAAATCGGTGATGCGCGTTATCTTCAACGTGTCGAGCAACGATCGGAGGAGAACTGCAATGAGAAAGCTTGTGGGAGCCGCGGCCGTCGCTGCCGCTCTTTCATTGGCCGGCTGGATGTCGCTCGTGCCCGCGAGCGCCGCGCCGCCGGTCTCGCCTGGCCATGATGCGCGACTGGCGGATGAAGCCAAGCCGACGGATGTCAGCGCACGCCGCCGCTATTACCGGCGCTACGGCCACTATTATGGCCCGCGTTACTACAGACCGTATTACCGGCCGTATTATCGCCCCTACTACCGGCCCTATTACAGGCCGTATTACGGCTACGGATATGGCTATCGGCCGTATCGTCCCTATTATCGGCCGGCTTACTATCGGCCTTATGGCTACGGCTATCCGTACGGAGGATATGGCTACGGCCGTGGTTATGGGTATGGCTTTGGCCGCGGTTACTATGGACCCGGCTTCAGCATCGGCTTCGGCTGGTAACCCGGACGAAACGTCAAAAAAACAGGCGCCCGAAAGGACGCCTGTTCTTGTTTGATCGAGCGTGATCGCTGCGGCTGGTTCAGCTCGCGTGCCACTCGCGGATATCGACGAAATGCCCGGCGATGGCCGCGGCTGCGGCCATGGCGGGCGACACCAGATGGGTGCGGCCCTTGAAGCCCTGACGGCCTTCGAAGTTGCGGTTCGAGGTCGAGGCGCAGCGTTCTTCCGGCGACAGCTTGTCGGGATTCATCGCAAGGCACATCGAGCAGCCCGGCTCACGCCATTCGAAGCCGGCCTTGATGAAGATCTTGTCGAGCCCTTCGGCTTCGGCCTGCTCCTTCACGAGACCCGAGCCCGGCACGATCATCGCGTTGAGGTTGCCGTTGACGGTGTGACCGGCGACGACTTGCGCGGCCGCGCGCAGATCCTCGATGCGCCCGTTGGTGCAGGAGCCGATGAAGATGCGGTCGAGCTTGATGTCGGTGATCTTCGTGCCGGCCTTGAGGCCCATATAGTCGAGCGCGCGCTGCTTCGACAAACGCTTGGCTTCGTCCGCGATCTTTGCGGGGTCCGGCACGAAGCCCGAGATCGACACGACGTCCTCGGGCGACGTGCCCCAGGTCACGATCGGCGGCAGCTTCGCCGCGTCCAGCCGGATCTCGGCGTCGAAATGCGCCCCGTCGTCGGTGCGCAGCGTCTGCCAGTAACGCATCGCGGCATCCCATGCGGCACCCGTCGGCGCCATCGGGCGGTCCTTCAGGAATTCGTAGGCCTTCTCGTCGGGCGCGATCAGGCCGGCGCGTGCGCCGCCTTCGATCGACATGTTGCAGACCGTCATGCGGCCTTCCATCGACAGCGCGCGAATCGCTTCGCCGGCGTATTCAAGCACGTAGCCGGTGCCGCCGGCGGTGCCGATCTCGCCGATGATCGCGAGAATGATGTCCTTCGCGGTGACGCCGTCGGGCAATGTGCCGTCGACGGTGGCGCGCATGTTCTTGGCCTTCTTCTGGATCAGCGTCTGGGTGGCGAGCACGTGCTCGACTTCCGACGTGCCGATGCCGTGCGCCAGTGCGCCGAACGCACCATGCGTCGAGGTGTGGCTGTCGCCGCAGACGATCGTGCTGCCGGGCAGCGTGAAGCCCTGCTCCGGACCAATCACGTGCACGATGCCCTGACGCTTGTCGTGCTCGTTGAAATACTCGACGCCGAACTCGCGTGCGTTCTCCGCGAGCGTCGCGATCTGCTCGGCGCTTTCCGGATCGGGATTGGGCTTGGAACGATCGGTGGTCGGGACGTTGTGGTCCACGACGGCGAGCGTCTTCTGCGGCGCGCGAACCTTGCGGCCGGTGGTGCGCAATCCTTCGAACGCCTGTGGCGAGGTGACCTCGTGAACAAGATGGCGGTCGATGTAGAGCAGGCAGGTGCCGTCGGGCTGCTCATCAACCAGATGGTCGTTCCAGATCTTGTCGTAGAGGGTCGTCGCTTTGGCCATTTTCGTCGTCCGATTTAACTGCCCGGATGGGTGTTTAGGGGGCCTTTGGGCCGCCGGTAGCACAGGCGGCCTTTTTACTCGCTTAACTTCGAAGGGGAAAGTATCCTGACGAGATAATAGCTTACGCAGGATGGCACAATGTCTCCACGCCCGCCGGTTGCACCGTATCTCACCGTTTCGCCAGCCGCCGGCGCGATTGCCTTCTACACCGCCGCTTTCGACGCCAAACAGAAGGCGCTGATGCCGGCGATGGACGGTTTGCGCATTCTGCACTGCGAACTGGAGATCAACGGCGGCGCGCTGTTTTTGTCCGACGCGTTTCCCGAATTCGGCACCGCGCGCACGCCCCTCCCTGGGGAACCCGTCACCATGTCGGTCAGTCTCGAATTCGAAACAGGCGAACAGGTGGACGAGATGTTCACGCGCGCGACCCAATTAGGGGCGAAAGGCGAAGTCACGCCGACCTACTCGTTCTGGGGCACGCGGACTGCGATCGTGCGCGACCCGTTCGGTCATCGCTGGATCATGAACGGGCCGCTGAAGCAGAAATAGCGCGCTGCCGAACCCGATTCAGAAAACAAAAAAGCGCGGCGATGAGCCGCGCTTTTTACGTAATTCATCAAGTGCTGCGCGATTACTTGCCCGAAGCGGCCTTGAGCGCTTCTTTTTCGCGGTTGTCCTGCTTTTCGACGATGCGCGCCGACTTGCCGCGCAGACCGCGCAGGTAATACAGCTTGGCGCGACGCACCTTGCCGCGGCGCACGAGCTTGATCGAGTCGATCATCGGCGAGTAGATCGGGAACACGCGCTCCACGCCTTCGCCGTAGGAAATCTTGCGGACGGTGAAGCTCTCGTGGATGCCACCGCCGTTGCGGCCGATGCAAACGCCTTCATAGGCCTGCACGCGCGAACGCTCGCCTTCGACAACCTTGACGTTGACGATGACGGTATCGCCCGGACCGAAATCGGGAATCGTCTTTCCGACGGAAAGCTTTTCCAGCTGTTCCTTGTCGATTTCTTGAATGATGTTCATCACAAAACTCCATCGGCGGCGCGCCCGGAAGGGGCTGCGCGGAAATTCGTATCCAGCGTCTGCACGGATTGGCCGGTCATATACGCCATAGCCGCCCCGTTGTCACCCTTTCGTCGTGTCTTTTCGTGACCCTGGAGCGACGTTCTGGGCGATTTTGGCCGTCCAGAGGTCCGGCCGCCGGGCCTTGGTCAGGGCTTCGGCCTCCGCCCGCCGCCAGGCCTCGATTCGGGCATGGTCGCCCGAGACCAGCACGTCCGGGATGGTCCGGCCCTCGAAAACCTGCGGGCGGGTATACTGGGGGTATTCCAGTAGTCCATCCGAAAAACTCTCGTCGGTTCCTGAGCTTAGCTTGCCCATGACGCCCGGCAGAAGCCGGACGCAGGCGTCCAGGAGGGCCAGCGCTGCGATTTCGCCCCCCGAGAGGACATAGTCCCCAATGGACACTTCCTCGAGCCCGCGGGCCTCGATGACCCGCTGATCGATGCCCTCGAATCGCCCGCAGACGATCAGCGGCCCGGGGCCAGATGCGAGTTCCATCACCCTTTTCTGGGTCAGCGGCGTGCCGCGCGGGCTCATCAGGAGGCGCGGGCGGTCCGGAGCAATGTCGGCGGCGTCGATGGCCGCTGCCAGCACGTCGGCGCGCAGCACCATGCCGGGTCCGCCGCCGGCCGGGGTGTCGTCCACACTGCGATGTTTGTCGGTGGCGGCGTCGCGGATGTCGCGCGCATCGAGCGCCCACAGGTCCGATGCCAGAGCTTTGCCCGCGAGGCTGATGCCGAGCGGGCCGGGAAACATCTCCGGAAACAGCGTGAGCACGGTGGCGCGCCACATGGTTCGGTTATCCCGTTCAGATATCCGCGTCGCGCGGAGAATCGCCTTCGATTTCCTGCGGTATCACGATCACCACATGGCCGCCGGCGAGATCGACTGTCGGCACCACCGCGTCGGTAAACGGCAACAGCAATGTCGAGCCTTGCGGCGGCGCGATCTCGATGATGTCGCCCGCGCCGAAATTATGGATGGCGAACACCTTGCCGATCTCGGTGCCCGCCGGATCGAGCGCGCGCAGTCCGATCAGGTCGGTGTGGTAGTATTCGCCTTCTTCCGTCTCGGGAAGTTTGTCGCGGTCGATGTAGAGCTCAAGGCCGTTAATGCGTTCGGCGTCTTCGCGGGTCGCGATGCCCTTGAGCACGGCGACCAGATGATCCTTGGCGATCCGGGCGCGCACCACTTCAAACTGGCGCGCGCCATCTTTGGTCGAGAGCGGTCCGTAATCGATCACCGTCATCGGGTCTTCGGTGAACGGCCACAGCCTCACCTCGCCGCGCACACCGTGCGCGGCGCCGATTCTTGCAACGCAGATGCGCGGATCGCGCGTCACGCTAGTGTCCCGAATCCGAAGTTCGCCTCATTTTGCGGTGCCCTTCGTAGCGAACTTCGGATTCGAAGGGACACTAGCCAAATACAAGTCCTGTGTGGTTTTGGTTCGCAAGTCCGCAAACGTGGCGTGCTTCGAGAACGATGCGGACTTGCGAACCACCACACTGGAGTGCGATTACTTGGCAGCGGCTTCGGCGGCAGCCTTGCGCTCCTTGCGCGGAACAGCCTTCTCCGGATTGTTGCGCACGGTGCGCTTGGCAACGCCGGCGGCGTCGAGGAAGCGCATCACGCGGTCCGACGGCTGCGCGCCCTTGGCGAGCCAGGCCTTGACCTTTTCCATATCGAGCTTGAGGCGCAGCTCGTTGTCCTTCGGCAGCAGCGGGTTGAAGTAACCGAGACGCTCGATGAAGCGGCCATCGCGCGGGAAGCGCGAGTCGGCGACGACGACGTGATAGACCGGACGCTTCTTGGTGCCTGCGCGCGCGAGGCGGATAACGACTGACATTCTAGTTCTCCTGTTTCATAAATCTGATCTCATCCGTCATTCCGAGATGCGTGCGCAGCACGCAGGCCCGGAATCCCGGTGTTACTCAATCGAGATTCCGGGTTCGCTCGCGTTGCTCGCGCCCCGGAATGACGAAATTCTCATTTCTTCTTGCCGATCCCCGGAAATCCGCCGAGGCCCGGCAATGTCGGTTTTCCAAGACCCGAAAGACCCGGAAAGTCCTTCGGCAGCGATGGCGCGCCTTGCGGAATTCCGCCGGGCATCTTCGCAGCCAGTTCTTTCATGGCGTCGGCCGAGGGCATGCCGCCTCCGCCAAAACCCATCGCCTGCGCCATGCCCGCCAGCGGGCCGCGCTTGCCCTGACCCATGGCCTTCATCATGTCGGCCATGTTCCGGTGCATCTTGAGCAGCTTGTTGACTTCCTCGACCTTGAGGCCGGCGCCGGCGGCGATGCGCTTCTTGCGGCTGGCCTTGAGGATGTCGGGGTTCTTGCGCTCCTCGCGCGTCATGGAATCGATCACCGCCATCTGACGCTTCACAACCTTGTCGTCGAGATTCGCGGCAGCGATCTGGTTCTTCATCTTGGCGATGCCGGGCATCATGCCCATCAGCCCGCCGAGGCCGCCCATGGTCTGCATCTGCGCGAGCTGATCGCGCAGGTCGGCAAGATCGAACTTGCCCTTGCGCATTTTCTCGGCGACGCGCGCGGCCTTCTCGGCGTCGATATGCGCCGCCGCCTTCTCGACGAGGGAGACGACGTCGCCCATGCCGAGGATGCGGCCCGCGATCCGCGACGGGTGGAAGTCTTCCAGCGCATCGGTCTTTTCGCCGGTGCCGATCAGCTTGATCGGCTTGCCGGTGACGGCGCGCATCGACAGCGCAGCGCCGCCGCGTCCGTCGCCGTCCACGCGCGTCAGCACGATGCCGGTGAGGCCGACGCGCTCATCGAAGGCGCGCGCGAGATTGACGGCGTCCTGACCGGTCAGCGAGTCCGCGACCAGCAGCACTTCATGCGGGTTCGCGGCGGTTTTCACCTCCGCGGCTTCGCTCATCATCTCTTCGTCGAGGGTGGTGCGGCCCGCGGTGTCGAGCAGCACGATGTCGTAGCCGCCGAGCTTGCCGGCCTGCAGTGCGCGCTGCGCGATCTGCACCGGCTTCTGCCCCGCAACGACGGGCAGCGTCTCGATGGACAGCTCGCGGCCGAGCACGGCAAGCTGCTCCTGCGCGGCCGGGCGATAGACGTCGAGCGACGCCATCAGAACTTTTTTCTTGTCGCGCTGGGTAAGGCGGCGCGCGAGCTTCGCGGTGGTGGTGGTTTTGCCGGAGCCCTGCAGACCGACCATCATGATCGCGACCGGGGCCGGTGCGTTGAGATCGATTTGCTGGCCGTCGGAGCCCAGCGTTGCGACCAGTTCGTCGTGAACGATCTTGACGACCATCTGGCCCGGCGTCACCGACTTGACGACGGTGGCGCCGATCGCCTGCTCGCGGACCTTGTCGATGAACGAGCGCACCACGTCGAGCGCGACGTCGGCCTCGAGCAGGGCGCGGCGCACCTCGCGCATGGCGGCGTCGACATCGGCTTCCGACAGCGCACCGCGCCGCGTCAGCCGATCGAGAATGCCTCCAAGCTTTTCCGACAGATTGTCGAACATGGCCGCGCTGTATCCCGTTGCTCATGTCCCGATGGGGACGTGAAATTCCAAACACTTTTACGCCCGAGGGCGCACAGCGCTGTCGGGCGTTGGCCTCCGGCATCCAGTGCCGGGCGGCGGGTCGAAAAGAACGTCTTTTCGAGAAGTGCCGGGGTTAAAGCCTCCACAGCCCGAAAAGTCAAGAAAGGACCGAAAAAGGCTGATTCTGGGGCGGGTTGCGGTGTACCGTCCGGGAACCTAACTGTTGCCCCGATGGGCCGTTTCGGGCCCTTGGGACCCCATGAAAGTCACCCGCCGCCGTGTTTTTGGTCTGCTTGCCGGTGCCGCGGTTGCCGTGGGCCTGCCATCTGTCTGGATTTCCAGCATGAAAACCTATGCCGGGCCGTTGTCCGATCATTTCGACGGAACATATTTTTTCGACCCCGATGGATCGCCGCCGAAGAAGCTCTGGGAGGTTCTGCGCTGGCAGATCACCAAACAGGCTGCGAAATGGCCCAAGCGCGCGCCGAGCCCTTATACCGATACGCCGCCGCCGCAGGTGAACGGCGGCAAGGTGCGGTTTTCCTATGTCGGTCACGCAAGCTGGCTGATCCAGACCGCGGGCCTCAACATTCTGGTCGATCCGGTGTGGTCGGAACGCGCGTCGCCGGTGAGCTTCGCCGGGCCGAAGCGGGTCAACGATCCGGGTATCGCCTTCGACAAGCTGCCGCCGATCGACGTGGTGCTGGTGTCGCACGGGCATTACGACCATCTCGACGCCCGGACTCTTTCGAAGCTCGTTGCGAAATTTTCGCCGCGCGTGATCACGCCGCTCGGCAACGATGTGACGATGGCGTCGAACGACGCGGCAATCCGCGCTGAAGCGTTCGACTGGAACGAGCGCGTCGAGATCGGCAATGGCGTCGCGGTCACACTGGTGGCGACGCGGCACTGGACCGCGCGCGGACTGTTCGATCGCAACAAGGCGCTGTGGGCGAGTTTCGTGCTGGAGACCCCGGCCGGAAAGCTCTACCTCGTCGCCGATTCCGGCTACGGCACCGGCGCGCATTTCCGGCGCGTCCGCGAAACGCATGGCCCGCTGCGCGCGGCGATCCTGCCCATCGGCGCCTATGAGCCGCGCTGGTTCATGCGCGAGATGCACATGAACCCCGAGGATGCCGTGAAGGCGCTGGCCGATTGCGGAGCCGAGATGGCGCTGGCGCATCATCACGGCACCTTTCAGCTGACCGACGAGGCCATTGATGCGCCGGTCAACGATCTGGCGACGGCACTCGATGCGGCCGGCGTTGAGCGGGAAAGATTTTTGGCGCTCAAGCCCGGTCAGGTGTGGGAGATCTAGCTTAGGCTCTCAACTCGTCATGGCCGGATTTATTCCGGCCATCCACGTCTTTACTTTTCCGTGGCAAAGACGTGGATGCCCGGGACAAGCCCGGGCATGACGACTGACTGGATTGCTTCGTCGCAAGTGCTCCTCGCAATGACGAGCTTCATCGCTACTTCTGCTTGATCTCGTAGGACACGCTGACCGAGACGCGCAGCGTTTCCTGACCCTGCGCCACCGGTGCGGACGCGGCCATGTCTGCCGCCATCTTGCGATACGGCATCGGGCCCGGCGCGGTTTCTTCCGAGATGCTGATCGGCGCGCCGATCGAGATGTTCGCAGCCTTGGCGTAGATTTCAGCCTTGCGCCTGGCGTCAGCGATGGCTTCCGAGCGCGCGTCGTCCAGCAGCTTCGAGGCCTTCGACACCATGAAACTCATGCCGCTGATCTCGTTGGCGCCGGCGCCCACCAGCACGTCGATGGTGTCGGCGACTTTGGTGATGTCGCGAATGGTGACGGTGACGCGGTTGCTCGCCCGGTAGCCGACGATCAGGAACGGCGCGTTGGCGTTGCGGTTCGGCGCGCTTTGCGGCGACAGCGACAGGCGCGAGGTCTGGATGTCCTTCTCGGCGAGGCCTGCGTTCTTCAGCGCCTGCAAGACGCCGCCCATCGCTTTGTTGTTGGCCTCCGAGGCCTCGCGCGCGGTCTTTGCCTCGGTGGTGACGCCGCTGTCGATCTGCGCCAGATCCGGCGGCACGGAGATCGAGGCTTCGCCGGTGACCGAAACCGTTGGCGGCAGTGTTTGTCCGGACGCAGACGTGGCCATGGCGGCAAGGGCAATCGCGGCGATGACGGTGCGGGCGCGCATTCTGAAACTCCAGATTCTGATTGAGGGCGGCTCTACTTGAGCGGCAAGTTCTACTTGAGTGGCAAGTTCTACTTGAGGGGAACGAACACGTTGATGACGAGCTTGTCTTCTGTCGTCGTCAGCGGGTCCGTGACGTATTCCTCGATGAACGTATCCTTGGCTTCCTGTTTTTTCTCATCGAGGTGGTTGGTGATCGCTTCATAGGTATTGTCCATGTTGTCGTAGGAGCCGCGATGGACGAATTTCAGCGTCGGACCTTCGGGCGACGTGCCGATGCTCATGCCCCTGGCGAGATTCTTCGGGTCCTGGTCGACCGGAATTTCGGCCTGATAGGTGAAGCCCGCGTCGTCGGTCGAGGTGTAGACGATCAGGGATGAGCCCGCAGGCTTGATGCCCTGCTTGTCGAGAAATCCCGACAGCGTTTTCAGCGAGCCCACCAGCGTCTCGAAAGCGTTGTCCCAGGTCGCGCTGCCTTTCAGGATCACGACTTTCCGCGCGGTCAGGATCTGCTGCTCGCCGAACTGATCGGTGGCCTGCACATTCGGTGCGGCGGGCGTTGGTGCCTCGGCCGCCGGGGCCGCAGGTGTTTGTATGGCTGTCGGAGCTTCGGCTGCGGGCGCTGACGGTGCTGCAGGGGTGGCTGTTGAAGCTGCCGGAGCAGGTGCCGCCGGTGCGGCAGGAGGCGCGTCAGCAGAGACTGTCGGCGCGGCAGAGGGGGCAGGAGTTGGCGTTGGAGCCGGGGTTGCCGCCGGCGGGACCGCGGCGGTCGGACTGGACGGCGGCGAGGGGACCGGCCCCGTCACCGATCCCGGATTCGACCCGATGGGCACTTTTGTCCAGACCGCGGCGGCGACGACCAGCGCCATGGCGACCAGGACGGCAACACGGGTATTACTCATTCGATGGTCTCCGAGGCGTCAGCGGGGATATCTTGAAGCGGACGCAAGTTACCACGAACGCCGCGAACTGGCATGCGTTGGAAACTGGGCAATCGCGAGGCACGTTCAGCCCGCGCCGATGCTCTGGCCAAGTCGCTCTGCATTCGCCATATAGGCTGGGATCATGAGCGCGCTCGCCAACCATAGCTTCGCCAAGATGAACGGCATCGGCAACGAGATCGTTGTTGTCGATCTGCGCGATTCTGCCGCGACTGTTACCCCCGACGAGGCCCGCGCGGTCGCGTCGCCCGCAGGCGTGCCCTATGACCAGTTGATGGTGCTGCATCCGCCGCGCGTTCAGGGCACCAGCGCCTTCATCCGGATTTACAACAATGACGGCTCGGAGGCCGCGGCCTGCGGCAACGGCATGCGCTGCGTCGCGCGGCAGGTGTTCGAGGAAACCGGCGCGAATGCGCTGACGTTCGAGACCCGCGCGGGCCTTCTGAACTGCTGGGCGGGACCGTCCCCCGGTCTTTACACCGTCGATATGGGCGTGCCGAAGTTCGGCTGGCAGGACATTCCGCTGGCGGAGGAATTCCGCGACACGCGCTACATCGAGTTGCAGATCGGGCCGATCGACGCGCCGATCCTGCATTCGCCGTCCGTCGTCAGCATGGGCAATCCGCACGCGATTTTCTGGGTCGATGACATCGAAGCCTACGATCTCGAGCGCTTTGGGCCGTTGCTTGAGAATCACCCGATTTTCCCGGATCGCGCCAACATCACGCTCGCGCATGTCGAGGACCGCGAGCACATCGTCATGCGCACGTGGGAACGCGGCGCGGGCCTGACCAAGGCTTGCGGTTCTGCCGCCTGCGCGACCGCGGTGGCCGCGGCGCGGCTGAAGCGCACCGGGCGCACCGTTCACATGACGCTGCCCGGTGGCGACCTCACCATCGAATGGCGCGCGCAGGACGATCACGTCCTGATGACTGGTCCCGCAGCGTTCGAGTTCGAAGGGCGTTTCGACCCGGCGCTGTTTACATCTGTACCTGCCGCGTAACCGGCCATGTTCAAAAGCCCCTCACCCTCGGGACCGCCCGCTGTCGCGCGCGATCCCTCTTCCCTCTCCCCGTCTCACGGGGAGAGGGCGGGCGGCGCGCAGCGACGTCCGGGTGAGGGGCAAGCCTTCACCGTCGATGTCGTCACCTTCGGCTGCCGTTTGAATACCTTCGAGTCGGAGGTGATCCGGCGCGAGGCGGAAAGCGCGGGCCTTCAGGACACCATCGTCGTCAACACCTGCGCGGTGACCAACGAGGCGGTCGCGCAGGCGCGCCAGACAATCCGGAAGCTCCGGCGCGACAGGCCCGATGCGCGCATCGTGGTGACGGGCTGCGCGGCGCAGACCCAGACCCAGATGTTCGCGCAGATGGTTGAGGTCGATCGCGTGCTGGGCAACGACGACAAGATGCGCAGCGCAGCGTGGCGCGACACCCGCGCCGCGTTCGAGATGCCGGGTGAAAAGATCGCCGTTTCCGACATCATGGCGGTCACCGAGATGGCGCCGCACATGGCTGCCGGCTACCAGAGCGGACTGCCGCGTGTGTTCGTGCAGGTGCAGAACGGATGCGACCATCGCTGTACGTTCTGCATCATCCCCTATGGCCGCGGCAATTCGCGCTCGGTTGGGATGGGGGCGGTGGTCGATCAGGTGCGGGCGCTGACCGAGGCGGGTCACGCCGAGATCGTGCTGACCGGCGTCGATCTCACCAGCTACGGCGCGGATTTGCCGGGCGCGCCCAGACTCGGGATGCTGACGAAGCAGATCCTCAAGCATGTACCGGACCTGAAGCGGCTGCGGATTTCGTCGATCGATTCCATCGAAGCCGACCACGATCTGCTCGATGTGATCGCAACCGACGAGCGGCTGATGCCGCATCTGCATCTGTCGCTGCAGGCCGGCGACGATCTCATTCTCAAGCGCATGAAGCGTCGGCACTCGCGCGCCGACGCCATCGATTTCTGCCGGCAGGTGCGTCGGCTGCGGCCGGACATCGCGTTCGGCGCGGACATCATCGCGGGCTTCCCCACTGAGACCGAAGAGATGTTCGCGCGATCGCAGGACCTCGTGGACGAATGCGATCTGACATTCCTCCATGTGTTTCCTTATTCACCGCGTCCCGGCACGCCGGCGGCGCGGATGCCGCAGGTCGATGGCCGCGTGATCAAGGATCGCGCGCGACGATTGCGCGCAGTCGGCGAGGTCGCGCTGCGACGGCGGCTGGCGTCGGAGGTCGGAACCTCGCGCGATGTCCTGATCGAAAGCGCGACTCAGGGACGGACAGAACATTTTGTCCCGGTCGCGGTGGCGGGTGGCGTACAAGGCACCGTGCGCACGCTCAGAATCGCCGGTCACGACGGCGCGCGTCTGATTGCGTAAGTATTGGGCGCAAATGCAGTCGCCTTGTTATCTTCAAATTGCGTTGCAATTGATGTATTGAGTTTACCATGCATCAAGGCTGCACCCGCAAAAGCGCGGGATAATTTTTCAGAGCAACGATCTTCATGGTCGTTGCAAAGTATCTGATGCTTGAGGAGAAAATCCATGTCGCTCGATTCCGATGTGATCGTTGATCGCCGCCGCATTCGCCGCAAGCTGACGTTCTGGCGCGTGGTGGCGGCGCTGGGCGTCATTGCCGCGGTGGTCGCGGTCGCGGTGGTTGCGTCGCCTTCGGTGCGCACAGCGATCTCGGGATCGAATGCGATCGCCCGGGTGAAGATCGACGGCTTGATCCGAAGCGATCAAACTCGCGTCGAGGCGCTGGAGCGGCTGGAGAATTCGTCCGCAGTGGCGGTCATCGTCCACATCAACTCACCCGGCGGCACGACGGCCGGCTCCGAACAACTTTACGACGCGCTGACCCGCCTCAAGGCGAAGAAGCCTATGGTCGTGGTGGTGGAAGGTCTCGCTGCGTCGGGCGGATATATCGCCGCATTGGCATCGGACCAGATCATCGCCCAGCAGACCTCGCTGGTCGGTTCGATCGGCGTGCTGTTCCAGATTCCGAATGTGTCCGAACTGCTCAAGACCGTCGGCGTCAAGGTCGAGGAAGTGAAGTCGTCGCCGCTCAAGGCTGCGCCCAACGGCTACGAGCCCACGAGTCCGGAAGCGCGCGCTGCGCTCGATGCGCTGGTGAAGGACTCTTATGCGTGGTTCCGCGGTCTTGTGAAGGATCGCCGTGGCATGGATGACGCGACGTTGCAGACGGTTGCGGATGGCCGCGTGTTCACCGGCCGTCAGGCGGTGGGTCTCAAGCTGGTCGATCAGCTCGGCGACGAGAAAACCGCCGTGGCGTGGCTGGTTGCGCAAAAGAAAGTCGGCGCGGGCGTGCCGGTGAGGGATTTCAAGCTCTCGCCGCGCTTCGGCGACATGACCTTTTTGCGGGCAACCGCGTCGGTCGCTCTCGATGCGATGGGGCTCGGGGCGCTTTCGCGCCAGTTTGAGCAGTCCGGCGTCAGTCAGGCCGTCGATCGCTTTGGCCTCGATGGCATGCTCGCGCTCTGGCATCCGTCAGCTGCAAACTAACCGTGCCGAACCCGGTTTCAGGGGGTCTTCACCGCATTGCGGTGACGGGACCAACAACGAATTCCGGTGTTTGTCACGCGATTTAGCCTCGTCCTGCTTTGAATTAGCGACTTGACAGTCCAAGGCTTTTTCAAGGAAATGTCTAACCGCACGTCACGGGCCCCATACTCAATGATCAAATCCGAACTCGTTCAGCGCATCGCCGAGCACAACCCGCATCTTTATCAGCGGGATGTCGAGAACATCGTGAACGCAATTCTCGACGAAATCGTTGCAGCGCTCGCACGTGGCGATCGCGTGGAACTGCGAGGTTTCGGGGCTTTTTCGGTGAAGCACCGCCCCGCGCGCGCAGGCCGCAATCCGCGTACTGGCGCGCATGTCCCTGTCGAGCAGAAGAGCGTGCCGTTCTTCAAGACCGGCAAGGAAATGCGCGAACGGCTTAACCGCGACGAGGCGGCGGAACCGGTTGCGGCGACCTGATCCGGGCGGCTGTAACGATTCCAAAGAGCGTTCGCTCACATTTCGTCGCGCTGCCTTGAGTGAGAATCTGTCGCGAGGACGCCATGCTCCGGAAAATTTTCAACGTCCTGGTGATCCTGCCGCTTGCGATCCTGTTCGTCGTGTTCGCGGTTGCCAACCGCCACATCGTCACGCTGTCGTTCGACCCTTTCAATTCCAGCGATCCAGCCCTCGGCGTCTCGCTGCCGCTGTTCGTTGTCATCATCGCCGTCGCCATGTTCGGGGTTATCGCCGGGGGTGTCGCGACCTGGTTCGGCCAGCGCCATTGGCGCCGCGCAGCCCGGCTGCATGAGGCGGATGCGCGTCATGCCCGCGCCGAACTGGCTGCCCAGCGGGAGCGGGCGCTGGCTGCGGCGGCCCGCGAGGGGCAGGTTCCGGCGCTGAGCCCCGGTCTGGCCCCGCAATATCTGGCCGTCGGGCGAGACAAGCACGGCGCGGCGTTGTAGAACCCGCCGATCACCCCAAAGCCTGAGGCCCGACGCTCTGAACACCGGCCTATGGCGGAATGCCTGAGACCATGTCACTTGCGGTAAAAATCTGCGGCCTGTCCACGCGCGAGACCCTTGAGGTCGCGCTGGATGCTGGTGCCGACATGGTGGGCTTCGTGTTCTTCGAGGCCTCGCCCCGCCACGTCACGTTGGGCGTTGCCCGCGAACTCGGACGGCTGGTGAAAGGCCGCGCCATCAAGGTGGTGTTGACGGTCGATGCCGACGACGCCACGCTTGAGAATTGCATCGACGCCGTGCAGCCGGGATTGCTGCAGCTTCACGGCTCTGAGAGCGTCGCGCGGGTGCGCGACATCAAGCAGAAATTCGGACTACCGGTGATGAAGGTGCTGTCCGTTGCGACGGCAGCGGATCTTGCGGGTCTTCCCGGTTACGCGGCGGTGGCCGACCGTATCCTGTTTGACGCACGCGCGCCGAAGGACGCCACCCGTCCCGGTGGCTTGGGCGTACCATTCGACTGGCACCTGCTTGAAGACATCAAATTGACGATCCCGTTCATGGTCGGCGGCGGCCTCAACGCCGGCAATGTCGCGGAGGCGATCCGCGTGACCCGTGCCGGCGGTGTCGATGTGTCGTCCGGCGTGGAAAGCGCGCCGGGTGTGAAAGATCCCGATATGATCCGCGCCTTCATTCGCGCCGCGCGCGAGGCGGAAACAGTTCCGGCAGTTTCTAATGTTTGACCAAAGCGCAGCGTTGCCACAGTCGTCATGCCCGGGCTTGTCCCGGGCATCCACGCCTGCCTTTTACTGCTCACAGCAAGACGTGGATGGCCGGAATAAATCCGGCCATGACGAAGGACAATCATGAGTCTCGCAAAACCCAATTCCTTCCGCTCCGGCCCCGACGAGCGCGGGCACTTCGGCATTTTCGGCGGACGCTACGTCGCCGAAACGCTGATGCCGCTGATCCTCGATCTGGAAAAGGCCTATGCGGACGCCAAGGCCGATCCGTCGTTCCAGAAGGAAATGAACGGCTACCTGAAGGACTATGTCGGCCGGCCGTCGCCGCTCTATTTCGCAGAACGCCTGACGGAACATCTCGGCGGCTCAAAAATCTATTTCAAGCGCGAGGAGCTGAATCACACCGGCTCGCACAAGGTCAACAACGTGCTCGGCCAGATCATGGTCGCACGGCGCATGGGCAAGAAGCGGATCATCGCGGAAACCGGCGCGGGCCAGCACGGCGTCGCGACCGCGACGTTGTGCGCGCGGTTCGGGCTCGAATGCATCGTCTACATGGGCGCGGTTGACGTCGAGCGGCAGCAGCCGAACGTGATCCGCATGGAAATGCTGGGCGCGAAGGTTGTGCCGGTGCAGGTCGGCGCGCGCACGCTCAAGGACGCGATGAACGAAGCGATGCGCGACTGGGTGACCAATGTCGCCGACACGTTCTATTGCATCGGCACGGTGGCGGGTCCGCATCCCTATCCGATGATGGTGCGCGATTTTCAGTCGATCATCGGCACCGAAACGCGCGCGCAGATGCAGGAGGCCGAGGGCCGCCTGCCGGATTCGCTGGTCGCCTGCATCGGCGGCGGCTCCAACGCGATGGGACTGTTTCATCCGTTCCTCGACGATCCAAGCATCGAGATCTTCGGCGTCGAGGCGGCGGGGCATGGCCTCACCAATCTTCATGCGGCGTCGATCGCGGGCGGGCGTCCCGGCGTGCTGCACGGCAACCGGACCTATTTGCTGATGGATGACGACGGCCAGATCCAGGAAGGTCACTCGATCTCCGCAGGCCTCGACTATCCCGGCATCGGCCCCGAGCATTCATGGCTGCACGAAACCGGCCGC
>JAUSAX010000038.1 GCA_030652315.1 Afipia sp.
GCGCGCAACCGCGATTCGGTTCTCGGTGCCCTCAAGCTGCGCCACCAGGTCGCGGAACAGCTGGTCGGATTTCAGCGTCGGATAATTTTCCGTCACCACCAGCAGGCGCGACAGCGCGCTGGTCAGTTCGCTTTGCGCGGCCTGGAATTTCTGCAGCGCAGCCGGATCGTTCAGCACTTCGGGGGTCACCTGCACGCTGCCAACCTTGGCGCGTGCATTGGTCACGCCGAGCAGCACATCCTTTTCCTGCTGCGCGAAGCCTTTGACGGAGTTGACGAGGTTCGGCACCAGATCGGCGCGGCGCTGATACTGGTTGACGACCTCGGACCAGCCCGACTTCACCGACTCGTCGTTCTGCTGAATCGCATTGTATCCGCAATTGGTGAGGCTCAGCGACGCCAGCGCTGCGAGGACCGTCAAAATCTTGCGCATGAATGATCTCCATAAAAACGCCGGACGCCGGCAAACTGAACGAACAGGCGGGTGACCCTACGATGGTCTTGTGACGACGAGCATACACACTCGCGCCGGCCGGGTGAACCATGCGGAACATGACAGGGTTGCGCAAGGTTTCGCTGGCAACGGACCTTGCTTGCGTTCAAAGTTCTGTTTCGAAACCAACGATCGGAATAGCGACCATGACTGCCATCGCCGCGACCGGCTCCGAAACCGTCATCGACACCGGCACCGAGGAACTGCTTTGCGTGGTGCGCGAGCGCGTCGCGGTCATTACGCTCAATCGCCCGCATGCGCGCAACTCGCTCTCTGACAATCTGACCCCGGCACTGCGCCGCATGATCAAGCTCTGCGGCGAAGATGCGAATGTCGGCGCCATTCTCATCACCGGTGCGGGCGAGGCCTTCTGCGCCGGCGGAGACATCAAGGGCATGGGCGGCAAGAGCGGCGGCAGCAACGCACCCGAACTGACCTTCGACGAGAAGGTCGCGCGGCTGCAGGAACGTCAGCGCACGCTGACCGGCGCGCTAGTTAATGTGCGGAAGCCGACCATCGCGGCGCTGCCCGGCCCGGCCGCCGGCGCCGGGCTATCGCTGGCACTGGCGTGTGACCTGCGCATCGCGGCAGAGTCAGCCTTTGTCACCACAGCCTATGTGAAGATCGGGCTCAGCGGCGATTACGGCATGTCATGGTTGCTGACGCGCCTCGTCGGCACGTCGCGCGCGCGGGAACTGATGTTCTTCGGCGAAAAGATTGACGCCAAGCGATGCGAAGCGCTCGGCATCGTCAATCGCGTTGTGCCGGACGACAAGCTGCGCGAGGAAGCCTTCTCCATGGCGAAGCAGCTTGCTGAAGGTCCATCGACCGCGTTGCGCTTTCTCAAAGACAATCTCGACGAAGCGCTGATGAACGATTTCATGACCTCACTCGATCATGAAGCCGAGCGCATGGTGCGATCCGCAGGCACTGCAGATCACAAGGAGGCCGTGAAAGCCTTCGTCGAAAAGCGCAAGCCGGTGTTCGGGGAAACTTAAATCAACTTCCGGCTCATCAGCCGTCATTGCGAGGAGCACTTGCGACGAAGCAATCCAGTTCTTGCTGTTCTCAAGACTGGATTGCTTCGCTTCGCTCGCAATGACGACTGACTGGAGGAGCGTTCTTCCTCTCTCCCACAAGGGAGAGGGAAAAATCACACGCCTTCGAACTGCAGCCGGGCCAGCCGGGCATAGAGACCGTTCTCCGCGACCAGCGAGGCGTGAGTGCCCTGCTCGACGATGCGGCCGTTTTCCATCACCAGGATGCGGTCGCAGGACAGGACAGTCGCGAGGCGATGCGCGATCACCAGCGTGGTGCGGTGGCTCATCAGTTCTTCCAGCGCAGTCTGCACCAGCGTCTCGCTTTCGGCGTCGAGCGATGACGTCGCCTCGTCCAGCAGCAGCAGCGGCGCATCGCGCAGGATCGCACGCGCAATCGCAATGCGCTGGCGCTGGCCACCGGACAACGTGACACCACGCTCGCCGAGTTGCGTGTCGAAGCCGAGCGGCAACCGCGTGATGAATTCGGTGGCGTGGGCCAGATCGGCGGCACGCGCGACCTCGGCATCGCTGGCGTCGGGGCGTCCGAAACGGATGTTCTCGCGGGCGCTGGTGGCGAACACCGCCGAATCCTGCGGCACCAGCGCGATGCGTGAGCGCACCGCAGACGGATCGGCCTCACGAACCGGCACGCCATCGACCGAGATCACCCCGGAGGCAGGATCGTAGAACCGCAACAACAGATGAAACAGCGTGCTCTTGCCCGCACCCGATGGTCCGACCACCGCGACCTTTTCGCCGGCTTTCACCGCGAACGACACGCCATCGACAGCAAGATGATCGGGCCGCGTCGGATAGGAGAACCGCACATTGTCGAACACAACGTCACCGCGCGGCGGCACCGGCAGCGCGCGCGGGCTAGCAGGCGCGGCGATGTCCGGCTTGATGCGCAGGATTTCGAACAGCCGCTCCGACGCGCCGGACGCCTGAGAAATCTCGCCCCATACCTGACTGAGTTCGCCGAGCGCGCCCGCCGCGAACGCGGCATAGAGAATGAACTGGCCCAGCGTTCCGGCGGTGATCTGATGGGTCAGCACATCGTGCGAGCCGATCCAGAGGATCGCCACCACGCTGGTGAAAATCAGAAAGATCACGGTCGCGGTGAGGAACGCGCGGGCGCGGGTCGAACTGCGCGCCGCGACATAGGCGCGATCGACTTCCTTGCCGAACCGCGCCTCGGCCAGCCGCTCGTTGGTGAAAGCCTGCAGCGTGCGGATCGCGCCGATCAGTTCGGAGGCATAGGATGATGCATCGGCCAGCGTGTCCTGCGCGCCGCGCGACAGTTTCTGCACGCGGCGGCCGAACGCGACCAGCGGCAGCACGATCAGCGGAATCACCGCCAGCACAATGCCGGACAGCTTTGGGCTGGTGATAACCATCATGGCGGACGCGCCGACGAACAGCACGAGGTTGCGCAGCGCGATCGACACCGACGCGCCGACCGCCGACTTGATCTGCGTGGTGTCGGCGGTCAGGCGCGAGACCAGTTCGCCGCTGTGCGCGGTATCGAAGAACGACGGCGACAGCGATGTCAGATGTTTGAACACGTCGCGACGCAGATCGGCGACGATGCGTTCTCCCAAGGTAATGACGAGGTAATAGCGCGCGGCACTGGCGCAGGCGAGCACCGCCACCACCGCGATCATCACCGCGAAGTAGCTGTTGATCAGCGCGATGCCTTCGGGGCTGAACCCGAAATCGATCATGCGGCGCACCGCAAGCGGCACCGCCAACGTCGCCGCCGAGGCGACGATCAGCGCCACCAGCGCACCGAGTGCCTGTCCGCGATAGCGCGCCACGTAGGGCACCAGCGCCATCAGGGGCCGCAGCTTCACGCCGCGGGATTTCTTCCGCGATGTCTCCGGCGCATCAGGCGACGGCCCCGCAGCAGGCGTGGAGACCCCTTTGACCGCTCCCGCCTCCCGCGCCAGCGCGGATGGCAGACCCGGATCTTCAACGCGTTCCACTGCACTCATCTTGTATTGGCCGCCGTGTTGCTTTCTGGCCCTCAGATAGGCCCCATAGCAGGCGCTGGCAAATGACGTTCTCAGCTTGTTTCACGGCCTGTCCTGCGATATAGAGCGGCCAAATTCGTCCCGAACATTCCCGATCTGTGGGCGCACGGCGCCAGAGGATTTGCCATGAAAGCCGAAATTCACCCGGATTATCATACAATTAAGGTCGTTATGACCGACGGGACCGAGTACCTGACCCGCTCGACCTATGGCAAGGAAGGCGACACGTTGAACCTCGATATCGACTCCAAGTCGCATCCGGCATGGACCGGCGGTACCCAGCAGCTGCTCGACCGCGGCGGCCGCGTTTCGCGCTTCCAGAAGAAGTTTTCGGGCTTCCTCAAGAAGGACTGATCCTTCTCAGGGTTCGGATTGCGCACAAATACAAACGCCCCGGCATGTGCTGGGGCGTTTTTATTTTGACTGGAAGGTTCGTTTCGTCATGCCCGGACTTGTTCCGGGCATCCACGTTTCGAACAATTCGAACAAGACGTGGATGGCCGGGATAAACCCGGCCATGACGCAAACATGGAACTGTCGCGATACGGCTTGCGTCTGCTTACCGCTCGAAAGCGGCCTTCAGCATGTTCATCTGCGGCACCAGCGGATTGCCGATCGAAAGATGCTCAGAGGCCGACGTATGGATCGTCATATCGAGCCGGCGCACCTTGGATTGCAGCGCCATCGAGCGCGACACGAGTTCCTGCAATTGCTCTGGCAACTTTGCGAGCATGTCGTCCGGGCAGGGATCGGCAGCCGTCAGCTTGACCTTGGTCTTTTCGCGATTGGCCTGATGCAGCGTCATCTCGCCTTCCTTGACTGCGCGATGCAGCAGCAGCCACGAAGCCAGCTGCATCAGCCGCGTCGTCAGCCGCATGCTTTCGGTCGCATAGCTCAGGCTGACCGAACGCTCGAGCACCTTGGCCTCGGTACGGCCCGGCCCGTCGAGATAGGCAGCGGTCTCTTCGACGAGATCCATCCCTTCGCGGAACAAGGTCCCGAAGGCGGGTGAATTTGTGATCCTCTCACTGAGAAGAACAAGATCGGCTACGCCCTGGTCGGACATGGTTAACGCCTCACGCTGTTACGCTGATTTTTTTATGATGAACAAATGATTGCGCGCCCGCGGCCGGGAGTCCAGCCACTTGCGATAACAATGAGGAGATATGGTTTCCAACGGGATGCCGCGCGCGGCAAAACGGGCCCGCAAAGATTAACAGAGCGGGCAAAAAAGAGCCGCCGTTTCCGGCGGCTTTTGAAAGTTGATAACAGGGAGGCGTCAAACAGAGTGGACAGGAGCCACTCGGTGTCCAAACAAGGACAATCAAAGTCATAAACCCGAAAGCTTAATACGCCGTAAATGAACGATTCCCTTTACGGTTCCTTTGCAATTGCTCGGAACCCGCACTCACGATTTCCTGCGCTTACGATTTGAAGAACGCATTCGCAGCATCGCGGCTGGCGCGCTTTTTCGTGGCGTCGGCTTTCAACCGTTCGATCTCAGCCGCCAGTGCTGCAATGCGGTCTTCGATATCCTCGAACGACAGCAGCGACAGGTCCTGCCCGAGTTCGTGGGTGATTTTCTTCCTTGGCTTGTCGTCGTCATCGCCGGCCATGCTTCCCTCCCGTCGCTCGCCCGATTATAGCTGCATCATCATTCCCCGCCCACCGCCGCAAGGACACCTCATGGACAAGCTGCCCGCACAAATGACCGCGATCGCGATTTCGAAACCCGGCGGCCCCGAGGTGCTGGTGCCCGAACAACGTCCGGTGCCTAAGCCGGGACCGAATGAAATCCTCATCAAGGTTGCCGCCGCCGGCGTGAACCGTCCCGACGTGTTGCAGCGCCTGGGACTCTATCCGGTGCCTCCCGGCGCAAGCGACCTTCCCGGTCTCGAAATCTCCGGCGAAGTCGTCGCGCTCGGCGACGGCGTCACCAAGCGCAAGATCGGCGACAAGGTGATGTCGCTGGTCGCGGGCGGCGGCTACGCCGAGTACTGCATCACCCACGAGACTCACGCGATGTCGGTGCCAAAAGGGCTTTCGATGACGGAAGCCGGCGCTGTCGCCGAAACGCTGATGACGGTCTGGCACAACGTGTTCGAGCGCGGCGGATTGAAACCGAATGAGACGCTTCTCATTCATGGCGGCTCGTCCGGCATCGGCACCATGGCCATTCAAATGGCGAAAGCGCATGGCGCCAAGGTGTTCGTCACCGTCGGCGGACAGGACAAGGTCGATGCCTGCCTCAAGCTCGGCGCAGATGCGGCGATCAACTACAAGACCGAAGACTTCGTCGAAAAGACCAAGGCCCTGACCAACGGCGCAGGCGTCAACGTCATTCTCGACATGGTCGGCGGCGATTACATCGATCGCAACTACGAGGCCGCCGCTGTCGAGGGCCGCATCGTCCAGATCGCGTTCCTCGGCGGTTCCAAAGCAACGCCGAATTTCGCCAAGCTGATGATGAAGCGGCTCCACCACACCGGCTCGACGCTGCGCCCGCGCTCAGTCGCCGACAAGGCGGCTATGGTCAGTGCAATTGAGGCCAAGGCCATGCCCTGGTTTGCCGATGGCCGCGTCAAACCCCTGATGGACAGCTCATTCCCGCTGAAAGAGGCTTCAAAAGCCCATGCGCGGATGGAAACCAGCCAACATATTGGCAAAATTGTGCTAACGCTTTAACGCTGGGGAACCCATCGAAACCCTTTGATTTGCTTCATATTCGTGGCATTTATCGCGTTCCTACCGGCGGGTCTTGTTAACCCCGCCGGGCCCAACGCGGAGAGCTGACTTTGCGCTCGATCAGAGGCTTCGCGCTGCAAGTGTTCCACATCCGAAGTTCGCTTCGTATCGCAGCGCTCTCATTTCTGCTGAGCTTGATGCTCTTCGCCGCCGCACAGCCGGCGCATGCGCTCGACGCCATCAGCGTCCGCGGCGACGCGCCCGCGATCGATCTCACCGGCGTGCTCGAGTTCCAGCGCAGCGACACTGACCGTATCCAGGTTTCCACCGCGCCCGGCACCGACGGCATCGTCCGCCGCATCGAAGTGCGCGCGCGCGAAGGCGGCCAGAACTGGATCGTGTTCGCGCTGACCAACAACACCGACGACCAGCTCGACCGCCTGATCGTCGTACCGCATTACCGCATTGTGTCATCAGGATTGCTGTGGCCCGATCTCGGCCTGTCGCGCATCGCCTCGATCACGCCCTCGACCGGCGACCGCCCTGAGCGTCAGGACAATGCCACCGCCGACGTGTTCCGCATCACGCTCGACCCCGGCGCGGTGATCACCTTCGTCGCCGAACTGCGCACCGACAAGATTCCGCAGCTCTATCTCTGGGAGCCGGAAGCCTACAAGGACAAGGTCAACTCGTTCACGCTCTACCAGGGCATCGTCATCGGCATTTCCGGATTGCTGGCGCTGGTGCTGACCATCCTGTTCGTGGTCAAGGGCAGCATCATGTTCCCGGCCGCCGCGGCGCTGGCGTGGGCGGTTCTGGTTTACATCGGCGTCGACTTCGGATTCTGGGGCAAGGTGTTCGACATGTCGGCCGGCGCGGAGCGCGTGTGGCGCGCCTCCGGTGAAGCCATGCTGGCGGCGACGCTGCTGGTGTTTCTGTTCGCCTATCTCAACCTGTCGCGATGGCACGTGCGCTACTCGCACATCACCATGGGCTGGCTGCTGTTTCTCGGCGCGCTGGTCGCGCTCGCTTTGTTCGATCCTGCGGTCGCGTCCGGTATTGCGCGCATCTCGCTGGCGCTGATCGCCGTATTTGGCTTCGCGCTGATCGTTTACCTCTCGACCCACGGCTTCGACCGCGCCGTGCTGCTGATCCCGACCTGGTTCCTGCTGCTCGTCTGGGTCATGGCCGCAGGTATGACCATCGCGGGCGGCGTCACCAACGATATCGTCGGACCGGCGCTGCTCGGCGGCCTTGTGCTGATCGTGATGCTGATCGGATTCACGGTGATGCAGCACGCCTTCGCAGGCGGCGGCGCCACCAACGGCGTGGTGTCCGACGTCGAGCGCCGCGCGCTGGCGCTGACCGGCTCCGGCGACCTGATCTGGGACTGGGACGTCTCGGCGGACAAGGTGTTCACCAGCCCCGAAACCGAAGTTCTGCTCGGGTTGAAGCGCGGCACCCTCGAAGGGCCTGCCGCGAAGTGGCTCGAAGTGCTGCACCCGCTGGATCAGGACCGTTTCCGTGCTGCGCTGGACAGCGTGCTCGATCAACGCCGCGGACGTTTGGTTCAGGACTTCAGGCTGCGCACGCCCGACGGCCATTTTATGTGGTTCGCGCTCAAGGCGCGCCCGGTGGTCGGCTCCGATGGCGAAGTGTCCCGCGTGGTCGGCACGCTCACCGACGTCACCGAAGCCAAGAATTCCGAAGAACGTCTGCTGCACGATTCAGTGCACGACAATCTGACCGGTCTGCCGAACCGCCAGCTCTTCATCGATCGCCTCGGCTCGGTTGCGATGTTCGCCAAGACCACGCCGAACCTGCGCCCCACCGTGATGGTGATCGATCTCGACCGCTTCAAGCAGGTCAACGATTCCGTCGGCATCGCGGTCGGCGATTCGATCCTGCTGACGCTGGCGCGGCGGCTCGCGCGCATCCTTAAGCCCCAGGACACGCTGGCGCGTCTGGCGGGCGACCAGTTCGGCCTGATCCTGACCTCGGAGCATGAGCCCGCGCGGATCACGGCGTTCGCCGAAACCATTCGCAAGACCATCCGCGCACCGATCGCCTTCGACGGCCGCGAGATCTTCCTGACCGCGTCGATTGGCCTTGCACTCAGCGATCCGCAGATCCCGCTGACCGAGGAGATCATCAAGGACGCCGAATTGGCGATGTATCATTCCAAGCGCATCGGCGGCGACCGCATCGACGTCTACAAACCGGCCATGCGCGCGCGCAAGACCGACCGCCTCGCACTGGAAGCCGAACTGCGCCGCGCCATCGAGCGCGAAGAGATCACGATTCTCTATCAACCCATCGTGCGGCTGGAAGATCGCACCATCGCGGGCTTCGAGGCACTGGCGCGCTGGGATCATCCAAAGCTCGGCCGCATGTCGCCGTCGGAGTTCATTTCGATCGCGGAAGAAATCGGCCTGATCGTCGAGCTCGGCCTGTTCGTGATGGACACCACCGCCAAGCAGCTTGCGATCTGGCAACGCACAGTCCGGTCGCGCGAGCCGATCTTCGCCAGCGTCAATGTCTCTTCGCGGCAATTGCTGCGCCACGATCTCATCCACGACGTGCGCGGCGTGCTGTCGCGTTCCGCCGTGGCGCGCGGATCACTCAAGCTCGAGCTGACCGAGTCGCTGGTGATGGAAAACCCCGAACACGCCTCCCAGATGCTGCACCGGATCAAGGAGCTCGGTGTCGGCCTGTCGCTCGACGATTTCGGCACCGGCCACTCCTCGCTCGCTTATCTGCAGCGCTTCCCGTTCGACACCATCAAGATCGACCAGTCGTTCGTGCGCACCTCCAGCCGCGGCGCGCGGCCGGTGCTGCTGAAATCGATTGTCGCGCTGGCGCACGACCTCAACATGGAAGTGGTCGCCGAGGGCGCAGAGACGGACTCCGATGCGGTCGAGCTGTTTCAGTTGGGCTGCGAATATGCGCAGGGCTTCGCCTTCGGCGAGCCGATCGACGCCGACGCCACGGTTCGGCTGCTCACGGGCGAGAAGGTTCCGCAGCCGCGCAACCGCCGGCAAAGCATCCGCAATATCACAACGCCGGCTTCAACAACCGCCCCTGCACCCGCACCCGCCGCCGTGCCCGGCCCCGGACCGGCGTAAGAAATCGGAGTCATTCCGGGGCGCGAGTGAAACGAGCGAACCCGGAATCTCGCGCAACAAACCCACGTCGATGCTGATGGAGATTCCGGGTCCGCGCAAAAGCGCGTCCCGGAATGACGGGGTTATGCTCGTGAGAATCTAAGCGTGGCCGGCTTGGTTCGACAGCATGGCCAGATCGATGCCGATCTTCTCCAGCGCGCGCTGATACTTGTCCTCGGCATCTAATCCGAAAATCAGATCCGCATCGGCGGGACAATGCAGCCAGCCATTGTGCTGGATCTCGTTCTCAAGCTGGCCCGGCGCCCAGCCGGCGTATCCCAGCGCCAGGACGGCGTGCTTGGGGCCTGATCCGGCGGCGATGGCCTTGAGAATATCCAGCGTCGCAGTGAGACAGATGCCGTCATCGATCGGCAGCGTCGCGTCCTTGATGAAGAAATCGCTCGAATGAAGCACGAAGCCGCGGCTGGTATCGACCGGTCCGCCTTTCAGGACTTTCATGTCCTCGGCGCTGCCGCGCAGCTTGATCTGATCGGCCTTGTTGATGATGTCGAGCTGCACCAGCAGTTGCGGGAAGTCGATGCTACCGGCGGGACGGTTGACGATGATGCCCATCGCGCCTTCGGACGAATGGGCGCACAGATAGATCACCGAGCGGGCGAAGCGCTCGTCGTCCATTACGGGCATGGCAATCAGCAACTGACCGTCGAGATAACCAACGCCGGATGTCTCGCCTTCAGCCACGATCTGACCACCAGCAGGCTTTTCGGTCTTCTTGCGCATGGCCTTCATTCGCAAACGACTCTCATGCTGTTCAACCATCCTGATATCGGGTGTCTGTTCTGTCAATCAAGCGCCGACGCGGCGCGGTGAGCGACGTTTGGCCGCGAAAAAGACCGGATCACGGGCAATTCAATGGTTCACGGGGATACCACCCTGTAAGGATGTGTGATGACACTTACGGTTCCCTTTCGCGCAGCTTCCAGCGTCGCACTGGCCACACTCGCTTGCCTCGCTCCCCTGTGCGCGAGCGCACAGGACGTCTCGCCGTGGATCAAGGACACGCACTCCTCGGTGCGGCTGATCGCCGGTTCGCGCAGCGGCGGCGTGCTGCTCGGCGGCATCGGCTTCCAGCTGCAGCCGGGCTGGAAAACCTACTGGCGCACACCGGGAGATTCCGGCGTGCCGCCGCGGATCGATTTCGCGAAATCCGACAATGTCGAATCCGTCAAAATCCTCTGGCCGGTGCCGATGCAGTTCCCCGATGGCGCAGGCGGTATCTCGTTCGGCTACCAGAACCAGGTGCTGCTGCCGTTACGGATCATTGCAAAGAGTCCTGACAAGCCGGTGACGCTGCGCGCCGAGATCAACTACGCGGTGTGCGAAAAGCTCTGCATCCCCGTCGAAGCGCAGGCGGAGCTTGCCTTTGTCAGCGTCGCCAGCACCGAGGACAGCGCCATCGCCGCGGCTCTCGAAACCGTGCCGAAGCCGGCCAAGGTCGGCGACACAGGCCCGCTCGCCATTCGCGATGTCCGGCGCGAGGGCAAGCTGGTGCTGGTCGATGTCGCCGTGCAGGACGACAAGAACGCGAGCGGCAAGGACAAGGACGTCCGGCTCTTTGCTGAAGGCCCGACGCCGGACTGGGCCCTGCCCGTCCCCAAGCTCATCAAGCACGACACCGGAGGCGTTCAGCGCTTCGAATTCGAACTCGACGGACTTCCTTCGGGCGCAAGCGCCGAGGGCGCCACGCTGAAGCTGACGGTCGCCGGACCGGGCGGTGCCGTTGAGGTCAACGCCACCCTGCCATAGCAGACGGCCTGAGATCGCACCGCAGCATGCCGCGGACGGCCGGCGAATTGCGCATCTTCCATTCGCAGAACGTGTTCCCACCCTTGCGGAAACCGCGCTATGACACTGCATCGATCCCACGGAGAGTACCGATGACCATCAAAGTTGGCGACAAGCTGCCCGAGTCCAAATTTCGCGTCATGACCGCGGAAGGCCCGCAGGTCAAAACTACCGATGATATTTTCAAGGGCAAGAAGGTCGCGCTGTTTGCCGTGCCTGGCGCCTACACCGGCACCTGCCACAAGATGCACATGCCGAGCATTTTCCTGAATGCCTATGCCCTCAAGGGCAAGGGCGTCGACAGCATCGCCGTCGTGTCGGTCAACGATGCGTTCGTCATGAATGCCTGGAAGCGTGACACCGACCAGCGCGACGAAGCGGTTTTCCTCGCCGATGGCAATGCCGATTTCGCCAAGGCGATCGGCATGGAACTCGACGCGTCCGGCAACGGACTCGGCATCCGCTCCAAGCGTTATTCGATGCTGGTGGAAGACGGCGTGGTGAAGATCTTCAACCTCGAGCCGAATCCCGGCAAGGTCGAGGTGTCTGGCGGCGATACGCTGCTGTCGCAGCTTTGATCGGCTGCCAATTCTAAACTTCGTCATGCCCGGCCTTGTGCCGGGCATCCACGTCTTTGCGATCGGCGAAATGAAGACGTGGATGGCCGGGACAAGCCCGGCCATGACAAGTTACTTGCGATTTTCCGCCAGCCCGTCGCGCGCAAGCTGATCGGCACGTTCGTTCTCGGCGTGGCCGGCGTGACCCTTGATCCAGTGCCAGCGCACATGATGGGGCTTCAGCGCCGCATCGAGCCGCTGCCACAAGTCGGCATTCTTCACCGGCTTCTTGTCGGCGGTGCGCCAGCCGTTGCGCTTCCAGTTGTGTATCCAGCTTGTGATGCCCTGACGGACGTACTGGCTGTCCGTGGTCAGATCGACCGACGCCGGCTTCTTCAAGGCTTCCAGCGCCGAAATCGCCGCCATTAATTCCATGCGGTTGTTGGTCGACGGATTTTCACCGCCCTTCAGTTCCTTCTCGACATCGCCGAAACGAAGGATCGCGCCCCACCCGCCCGGCCCCGGATTTCCGGAGCACGCGCCGTCGGTGAAGATCGTCACATGCGGCAGGTCTTTATGAGAAGGCTTTGCGTCGCTCACGCCACGAACCCGGACTGTTCGACGCCGTAGTCGCTCATGCTCTTCACGCCCTGATGGAAGCGCAGCTTGCGAACATATTCGAGCGGGTCCTTCGGCTTCACCATCGCACCGGGTGGCACGTTGAGCGAGTCCACCAGCCGCGTCAGCAGGAAGCGCATCGCGGCACCCCGCGCCAGCAGCGGCAACGCATCCTGCTCTTCTGCGGAGAGCTTGCGCTCGCGGGTATAGGCATTGAGGAAGGCGCGCGCCTTGGTGACATTGAAGGAGTGATCGATCTCGAAACACCAGGCGTTGAGACAGATCGCGACGTCGTAGGCGAGCATGTCGTTGCAGGCGAAATAGAAGTCGATCAGTCCCGACAGCTTGTCGCCGAGGAAAAACACGTTGTCCGGAAACAGGTCGGCGTGGATCACGCCTTTCGGCAGATCCCCCGGCCAATGCTGTTCGAGATGATCGAGTTCGGCACCGAGCAGAGCGCACAATCCATGCTGCACGCCGTCCGCACGCGCCGCGGCCTGATCGAACAGCGGACGCCAATCCCTCACCGACAATGCGTTGGGACGCGACATTTTGAAATCCGCGCCGGCAAGATGCATCTTCGCCAGTGCAGCACCGACGCCGGCGCAATGCGTCGCGTTCGGACGGCGCGGCCACATCCCCTCGAGAAAGGTAATGATCGCGGCCGGGCGTCCGGCGAGCATGCCGAGCGCTTCGCCCTGCTTGTTCACGACGGGTTGCGGGCAAGTGATGCTGTGGGATGCGAGATGGCCCATCAGCCCGAGAAAGAACGGCAGATCGTCCTTGGCGACGCGCTTCTCGTACAGCGTCAGGATGAAAGAGCCCTGGCTCGTGTGCACGAGATAGTTGGAATTCTCCACGCCTTCGGCGATGCCCTTGTAGGACAACAGATCGCCGATCCCGTAAGGGGCGAGAAATTCGGTCAGTTCTTCGGCGGTGACGTCGGTGTAAACCGCCATCTGGCGTCTCGATTCCGCTAGTGGTCCGATTCTAACATTCGCATCCCGTCTCAGCAGACATCCTTGCGAAGGTTAGAATCAAAGGAGCACTAGCATTATAAGTTTTGAGTGGAGTTTTGGATTTGACATTCGCGTCGCGAACTCGCGGTGAACTGGGTCGCGAATGTCAAATCCACTCCACTCGTGGTCAGGATTTGGAATTACTAGACGAATTCGCGACAAAGCGACAGAGCTTCAAGTCCGACGCGGCTTACTCCGCTGCGTCGTGCCGCAGCGGGCGCGGCAGCGGGAAGAATTCGTTTTCCTGCGCGGCGGATACGGTCTCGACGCTCAGCTTGTAGTGAGCGGCGAACGCATCCATGATTTCCTCGACGATGACTTCCGGCGCGGAAGCCCCCGCCGTGATGCCGAGTGTCTTGATGCCTTCGAATTTCGACCAGTCGAGTTCGGACGCGCGCTGCACCAGCACGGAGACCTTGCAGCCCTCGCGCTCGGCGACTTCGCGCAGGCGCTGCGAGTTCGACGAGTTCGGTGAGCCGACGACGATCATGGCTTCAACCTGCGGCGCGACCTTCTTCACTGCGAGCTGACGGTTGGTGGTGGCGTAGCAGATGTCTTCCTTGTGCGGGCCGTCGATCTCCGGGAAGCGTTCCTTGAGCACGGCAACGATTTCCGCGGTGTCGTCGATCGACAGCGTGGTCTGCGTCACGAAGGCCAGCTTGGAGGCGTCCTTGGGCTCGAAGGTCCGCGCCGCATCCATGGTCTCGATCAGCACGACCGCGCCCTTCGGCAGCTGGCCCAGCGTGCCGACCACTTCCGGATGACCGGCATGGCCGATCAGGATGATCTCGCGGCCGCGCTTAAAATGGATCGCCGCCTCGCGGTGGACCTTGGTGACCAGCGGGCAGGTCGCGTCCAGCGTGAAGAAATTGCGCTTGACGGCCTCGTTGGGGATCGCCTTGGGCACACCGTGGGCAGAAAACACCACCGGGGCGTTCGTCTCGGGAATTTCGTTCAGTTCCGCGACGAAAATGGCCCCTTTTTCGCGCAGGCTCTCCACCACATAGCGGTTATGCACGATTTCGTGACGGACATAGACCGGCGCGCCGTAGAGCTTCAGGGCGCGTTCCACGGTGTCGATGGCCCTCACTACGCCGGCACAGAACCCCCGGGGGGAACAAAGCACGACTGAAAGCTTCGGTTTTTGAGCGTCAGGGGTCATTTTTGAGCCGGAATCAAGCATTTTCGGAGTTATGGATGGGACTTGGGGCCGTGGTCCCCGTTCTGTCAAGGGCGATCAAAACCATTGAACGGTCTGCCCTCCGCAGACTATATAGGGACGAATTCCCGTCATCACCGATGACCAGACGGCTTTACCCCCCAAAAAATCTGGCGGGCGAAGCGTAAAGGAGATTTGCCATGAGCAATGCACCGCTGATGCCGAAGGCGACTGCCGTCTGGCTGGTTGATAACACCGCGCTGACCTTCGACCAGGTCGCCGAGTTCACCAAGATGCACCCGCTGGAAATCCGCGCCATCGCCGACGGCGATGCGGCGCAGGGCATCAAGGGCATGGACCCGATCTCGACCGGCCAGCTCTCCCGCGAAGAAATCGAGAAGGGCGAAGCCGATCCGGACTACCGGCTGAAACTCGGCGAATCCAAGGTGATCCTGCCGGAAGCCAAGAAGAAGAAGGGCCCGCGCTACACGCCGGTGTCGCGACGCCATGAACGGCCGAGCGCGATCCTGTGGCTGGTGCGCAGCCATCCCGAATTGAAAGACAGCCAGATCATGCGCCTCGTCGGCACCACCAAGACGACGATCGCCAGCGTGCGCGACCGCACCCACTGGAACGCCTCGACCCTGACGCCGATGGACCCGGTGACGCTCGGCCTGTGCTCGCAGATCGAACTCGATTTCGAAGTCCAGCGCGCGGCCAAGGAAAAGCCTGCGGCCACGCAGTATGGCGGCGCGACCCTGCTGCCGGCGTCCGAGACCACCCGCAAGGAAGCCGAGCACGAGATCGCCACCACCACCGAAAAACAGCGCGACGACATGAATGTCGATGCCGTGTTCGCCAAGCTGAAGACCATCGGCGGCAAGAAGGCCGAAGACGAATAAGCTTCGCCCCAAACGGGGTATGACGTAACCGCGGGGCGAGTGGTACAGGAGTGTGATGCGCCACCGCGTCACGCTCCTTTTTGTTGCGGCGACCCTGACCGGCCTAGCGGCCGCGACCGTCAGCGGTCTCCCGGCGCGCGCCCAAAAGATCGTGGACCCCAAAACGGTCGCGCCCGAATTTCGCGAAGCCGCCGAGAAGCGCCAGGCCGAACAGTTCAAGCTGATCGAATGCAACAACGCCGCGAAGGTCGCGAAAATTCAGAAGCGCGACATGGCACAGTACGTGGCGGCGTGTTTCGACAAGTAGGCTGGCAAGCCGCAGTAAGGCCTTCCCAAACAAGCTACGACGCACCTCGTCGTCCCCGCGAAAGCGGGACCCATAACCACTCGTGAAGAATGGATCGCCGTCATCCTGAGGTGCGAGCACTTGTGAACCTCGAAGGATGACGCGGCGTCCTTATGTGTCGCGAAGATCAATGGGTCCCCGCTTTCGCAGGGACGACATTGAATTTGTATCAGGCAAAATATCCCGACATACCAACACGGTCTCGCGGCGCGAACGAACGCGTCCGAGTTGCGATGGTGTTCCGCGCAGATGCGCGAAGGCGATGGAGCGTCGGGAGGCGCCGGGGTGTTTGCGAGACACCCGTAAGGAGGCGGACCTTGCGATCGGTCCGCCTGCGCAGCCCGCAGACAAGTTTACGAAGTCTGCGCAAACAAGCAGCGAGGGCCACGCGCGCCAAATGACTTTGGCGCTGCGCCTCCCGGCGCTCCACCGTCGTCACCTCGCTTTGCCGCTCGAATGCCGATCATTCATTCAAGACAGACGTAGGATTATATTCCGTTAGACGGTTTTGTCAACCGGCACGGGCGCCTCTCGGCCGGTCTCGTTTTCCGTTAACAATTTCGTGCGGTGAGCAATATTGATCATCGCGGCGCAACCGAAGGCGGCAGGATGGCTCATCACCGCCTGTCCTCGGCAATTTACCGGTGACTGAGAGCGTTGTGCTCCCGCCTCTCAAGAGGAACCAGCCATGCACAGTCAGGCGCCTTCGCCGGACTCAAGCAACCGCCATCGCATTCCCGCTTTCTTCCAATGCCCGAACTGTGAGAAGCCGACCGCGATGAACATCAAGGCGATCCATCGCGCGGTGTTCCGGGGGAAGGATACGATCGTCTATGAGTGCAACAGTTGCGGGACCGAACAGACCGAGATCATGACGTAAGCTGAGAATGGAAAAGCTTCCGCCGCAGCGATCTTCGGAGGGACTTCTCTCTGCCGCCAGGGCCGACGAGGCGCTGGAGGATGCGCGGCAGTTGCCGCACGGCGCCGCGCGCACCGAGGCGCTCAGGAAGGCCGGCATGCTTCGCAACGCAGCAGACAAGCATGGGCTGGTCTTTGCGCCGAAGGGACGTCCTGCGAAGTAATCCCTCGCGTGAAAGACTGCGTGAGGTTTGGCACGAAGGGAGTGCTCCAAATGTCTCTCTCCAATCACAATCCGATTTCGGAAAAGTGGAAAGCAATAGCGACCATCGCCAAGGACGAAGCGTTGACGTTACCGCCGGGAAAAGACCGGGATGCACTGATCAAGAAGGCCCGGCAGCTGGCAACGGCCTGTCACATCAACGAGTGGCTGGCATCGCCGGGGTTCAAGGTAACGACAGGCAAATAGGCTGTCGCGAACGCAAAAGACGCCAGCCGCGGAGGCGGAATTTTGCCAATATGGTCAGAATTGCTCAGACTCCCAGCTTCGCATCCTCCAAAATTTCTGCCGCCAGGCGTGACAACACGCCCCAAACCTCGTCCGTCTGGAATATAATGGGAGCCCCGTTTCCAACACGGGGCTCCTATTCGCGTGTGGTCGTCGCGCACCGTCAAAGCTGAAAGGGTCAGCGTCGCGACAACAGGATTTCAGGGAAAACAAGTTGAGCAAAGCTGCCAAGATACCGTTCGATCCCAAAGTGTTCCTCGCCAGCGTGGGGCCGGGCAAAACAAACTTGAAATTTCGCACCGGTCAAAGCGTTTTCGCGCAAGGCGATATCGCGGACAGGGTATTCTACATTCAAAAGGGCAAGGTCAAACTGATCGTCCTGTCCAAGGAGGGCAAGGAAGCTGTCGTAGCCATTCTGGGTGTAGGACAGTTTTTCGGCGAAGGCTGCCTCAACGGGCAGTCACTCCGGATCGCAACCACCAAGGCGATGGAGGCCTGTGACATTACCGCCATCACCAAGAGGGCCATGGTGACCGCTCTTCAACGCGAGCCCAAATTTTCCCAGTTGTTCATGGCGTATCTGCTGACCCGCAACAACCGGATTGAAGAAGACCTGATCGATCAGTTGTTCAATTCCAGCGAGAGACGGCTTGCGCGCCTGCTTTTGCTGCTGGCGAATTTCGGAAAGGACAAGAGTCCACAGCCCATCGACACAAAAATCAGTCAGGAAACGCTGGCGGAAATGATCGGCACAACGCGCTCGCGCGTGAGCTTCTTCATGAACAAGTTCCGCAAGCTCGGCTTCATCAGCTACAATGGAAAAATCGAAGTCCACACATCGCTGCTGCATGCGGTTCTGCACGACAAGCCGGAACTCAAGAGAGACGAATGATGCCGGGCGATGGATCAATGATCCGCAGCCCGCACGCCAAATGGCCTACTTCCCCTTCGCCCCGTTCTTCGCCGCCTTGCGCGCGTCCGCGATCGCGAGCTTGAACTGCTCCGCGGTCAGGCCGCCGGGGACGCGGAAGGTGCCGACCACGAACGCGGGCGTGCCGCGAAAGCCGAACTCTTCCGCCTGCTCTTTGTTGCGCTTGAGCAGACCATCGATCGCGGGCTTGTTGGCCGCGAGATCGGCCTTGGCCTTGGCAAGGTCGACACCGGCCTTCGTCAGGGCTTCATCGATGACACCTTCGGTCAGGCGGCCGACCTTGGCCATCAGCGCACGATGGGCGGCCTCATATTTGTTCTGATATTTCGCGGCCAGCACCAGCCGTGCGGCATATCCGGACGGTTCGCCGAGGATCGGCCAGTCCTTAAATATCAGCCGCACCTTCTTGTCCTCGTTCACCACCTGATCGAGCACCGGCGAGATTTTCTTGCAGTAGGGGCACTGGTAATCGAAATACTCGACGATGGTGATGTCGCCCTGCGGATTGCCCAGCACCGGATTCTCCGGGTCGCGCAGCACCGCGTCCTTGCTCAGCACATCGGAGGCGGCGCCCTGCTCCTGCGCCGGCGCGGTTTGCGCGGACTCGAAAGCCAGCAGCATCACCGCAAGCGCCATGACGGCGAGGCTAAGAGCATATCGAGCGACAAGTTTCATCAGGATCAGCTTTCAAAGTTCAAAGCGCGGGACGTTACGCCTTCTTGAGGAATTCCGTGCGCAGCACGAGGCCCTTGATCTTGTCGGTACGGCCCTCGATCTCGTCTTCGTTGTCGGTAAGATGAATGTTCTTCACCACCGTGCCACGCTTGAGACCGCTGGATGAGCCCTTCACCTTCAGATCCTTGATGACCGTGACGGTGTCGCCCTCTTTCAGCTCGGTGCCGTTGCTGTCCCTGACCGCCATGATGTGTCCCCCGATAGGCGCGGCATCAGTGCGGCGCTAGTGTCCCGTATCCGACGTTCGCTTGCCTCCGCAGCGCCTTCCGAGCGAACGTCGGATACGGAAGGACACTAGCAAACTATAATTCTAGTGATCCTTTGGTTCTGATATTCGTAAAAGTGCCTGCGAAAAATACAATACGAATGTCAGAACCGGATCACTAGCCAGCCTTATCGCGGATTGTTGAGCATGTCTTCCGCGAGATTGCGGTGAGCGCGTTCGATCCGCGAACCGCCTCCGGACGCCCGGCTGCTCTGGACATCGCGGTCTTTCCGGCAAGCCGCATAGGCCGACGATCCCGGCTCGCCGCTGTTGGCGCGGCAATACGCATCGTCATCCACGGTGGCGACCGGCTGGTTGCGTTCGAACTGGGCGCAGCCGCCCAGCAGCACGGCGGCCGTTGCGAGCGCCAGTCCCATTGGTGATTTCATCGCGCGCATCGACAATCCTGTGGTTCGTTCGCCTGCCGGATGGGGAACCATCGATCCGGCACGCGGGGCTTACAGACCGACAATGGCGGTCTCGCGGCAGACCTGCCGCAGTGCGGGTTTATTCGAGCTCGAGGTCGCCATCGACCGTGAACGTGAGATCGACGCCGCCGACCGTGAGCACCATCTTCGCAGGCAGCTTTTCGCTGCCCTTGAGCCGGCCAGAAGCGACCGCATCGCGGACAGCCTTCTCGATTTCACGCTGCGAGGTGACGCCGACCTGCTTGAGAAACTTTCGCACGCTGGTGTTGAAGACATCCTCGTTCATTGTGATCTCCTGGTGTGACAGCGATGGGATTCCACTCCCGCTCGTCCCCGCGAAAGCGGGGACCCATGCTTTAAAGTTCTGGATTCCCGCTTTCGCGGGAATGAGCGGAGAGAGGCGTTTCAATTCAGGTGCATCATACCCTAGGTCCGGCCACTGAGTGCCGTCTTGATTTCTTCCAGCACGGCTGGATCCTCGATGGTCGCGGGCATGGTCCAGGCGTCACCATCGACGATCTTCTTGATCGTCCCGCGCAGGATCTTGCCCGAGCGTGTCTTCGGCAGCCGCGCCACCGTGATCGCGAGCTTGAACGCCGCCACCGGGCCGATCTTGTCGCGCACCAGCGCGACGATCTCCTTCTCGATCTCAGCCACCGGCCGCGTCACGCCGGCCTTCAGCACGAGCAGGCCGCATGGCACTTCGCCCTTCACCGCATCCTTGATGCCGAGCACGGCGCATTCGGCAACATCCGGATGCGACGCGAGCACCTCCTCCATGCCGCCGGTGGAGAGCCGGTGCCCGGCGACATTGATGATGTCGTCGGTGCGGCCCATCACGAAGATGTAGCCATCCTCATCCTTGTATCCCGCGTCGGAGGTTTTGTAGTAGCCGGGGAATTCGTTGAAGTAGGCTTCCTTGCAGCGCTCGTCCTGCTGCCACAGCGTCGGCAGGTTGGCCGGCGGCAGCGGCAGCTTGATGACGATCGAGCCCATGGTGTTCGGTGGCAGCGGCTTTGCCGCTTCATCCACCACATCGACCTGATAGCCCGGCATCGGCACCGTCGGCGAGCCGTGCTTCACCGGCAAAGCGCCGAGGCCGACAGGATTGCCCGCGATACACCAGCCGGTTTCCGTCTGCCACCAGTGATCGATCACCGGCACTTTCAACTGCTGCTCGGCCCATGCCACCGTCGGCGGATCGGCACGCTCGCCGGCGAGAAACAGCGTGCGGAATTTCGACAGATCGTATTTGCGGATGAACTCGCCGTTCGGATCTTCCTTCTTGATGGCACGGAACGCGGTCGGCGCCGTGAAGAACGCGACGGCGTTGTGCTGCGAGATCACCCGCCAGAACGCGCCTGCGTCCGGCGTGCCGATCGGCTTGCCCTCGTACATGATCGAGGTCGCACCATGAAACAGCGGGCCGTAGATGATGTAGCTGTGACCGACCACCCACCCGATGTCGGAGCCGCACCACCACACCTCGCCGGGCTTGACGCCGTAGAGATTGAACATCGACCATTTCAGCGCAACCAGATGCCCGCCATTGTCGCGCACCACGCCCTTGGGTTTTCCGGTCGTGCCCGACGTGTAGAGGATGTAGAGCGGATCGGTCGCCAGCACAGGCACGCAAGGAGCGGATTTCTTCGCCTTGACCGCGGCATCGCGCAGTTCGTTCCAGTCGTGATCGCGGCCCGGGGCAAGATCGCAGGTCTGTTGCGGCCGTTGCAGGATGATGCAGGCCTGCGGCTTCACGCTTGAAAGATTGATCGCCTCATCCAGCAGCGGCTTGTATTGCACGATGCGGCCCGGCTCCAGGCCGCAGCTTGCGGACAGAATGAGTTTCGGCTCGGAATCCTCGATGCGCGTCGCAAGTTCTTTTGCCGCGAATCCGCCGAACACCACCGAGTGAACCGCCCCGATCCGCGCGCAGGCCAGCATCGCCACCATCGCCTGCGGCACCATCGGCATATAAAGAATGACGCGATCACCCTTCACCACGCCAAAATCCTGCATCACGGCGGCAAGCGTCTGCACCTCGTGCAACAGTTCAGCGTAGGTGAACTTTGTGACGGTGTTCGTCAGCGGCGAGTCGTGGATCAGCGCGGTCTGGTTGGCGCGACCGCCCGCAACGTGACGGTCCAGCGCGTTATAACAGGTGTTGACCACGGCACCCGCGAACCAGCGGCCATAGAGACCCTGCGAGGGATCGAAGATTTTTGTCGCCGGCTCGATCCAGTCGATCTCGCGCGCCGCTTCAGCCCAAAATCCTTCCGGATCGCGCATCGAGCGCGCATGGACTTCGGCGTAGCGGCTGTTGGAAATGGTGGTCATTGAACGGTCTCCGGGCGCGACACCTTCGTCATGGCCGGGCTCGTCCCGGCCATCCACGCCTTGTTTTCGTCAACGTAGAAGACGTGGATGCCCGGAACAAGTCCGGGCATGACAGACGGGAGATTCCCGTCTTTGAACCTACTTACCGGCGTCTTTCCCCTTCAGCGGCATCTGTGCACCGGCGCGCTCGATCTCGCTGAAAAGACTCTTGCGATTGGCGCGCACTGCTTCGAAATCCGGCTTCAGCTTGAGCGCGGCATCGAAATCCGCCAGCGCCCGGCGGCGATCGCCCTTGGCGCGCCAGGCCATGCCGCGACCGTTCAGCGCCTCCGCCAATGCCGGCTCAACCTTCAGCGCCGCATCGTAATCGGCGATGGCGCGGTCGAGTTCGCCCTTGACGTTGAAGTCGTCGCCGCGCGCCAGCAGCGTTTTCGCGTCCAGCGCCTTCGCGGTCTGGTCCGGCTTGCACACGCTCATCGTCGTAACGCTCGCACCAACTGGCCGTCCGAGAATCGCAGACAGCTCCTGGCACGTTCCATCGATACAGAGCCGCCGCTCGCCTGCGAGCCCGGATTTTCCCAGCGCGACCTCCGGCAACATCGGCAATTGCGGCTTCCAGCGAAACCAGCCATCAACCAGCCGCGCGTCCGGCGGCGGCTCCATGCCCGCGCCCGCCCCGTTGACGCGTACCTCGACGATTTCGAGACCCTGTGGCGTCACGCGCCAGTCCTCCTGCCATTCGACCTTCTCGACCGAATGGGTCCATGTCAGCATGAACGACGCCATCGCCAGCGATTTGACGACGCCCGCGGTAGCAAGACACAGGCTCACTTCATCACCTCAGAACTCAATTTTCGGTTTTGAATTTTGCGGGAAATTGGACGGATGAGCGGGCCCGGTCAATCCGAAGGACGCGAAAGAAAGAACTACGAATGCGTCGCCGGCCATAGACGTTCGTCTAGGGGAAGACCGTTCGGTGAAATGCTTTGCTGCGCTGCAATGAGGAACCGCGTCATGCGGCTGCAACACCGCACCCCGACGATAAGGTTGCCATTAAGGTTGCGGCCCATCTGTCATCATGGCTCACATGGTCAAGGTGACCGGCTTGCTCTAGAACGCTGATAGCGTCGAAGCATACGGCGCAACAAGCAAGGCCCGTACAACACACGGGCGGGATGGAGACTTAAAGAATATGATTAAGCGACCGACTTCCGTACTACCTCATTCAGCATCGCGTATCACCCGCCGCTCCGTTCTCGCAGGCGGTGCCGCAGCATTGGCAGCGACGCCATTTCTGAGCCAGACCTCGAAGGCCGCCGCATGGCCGGATCGCCCGGTGAAATTTGTCGTGCCTTTCTCCCCCGGCGGCACCACCGACATTCTCGGACGGCTTGTCGCGCAGAAGCTGTCGGAAGAATACGGCCAGCAGTTCATCGTCGAGAACAAGACCGGCGCGGGTGGCAACATCGCCGCCGACTTCGTCGCGAAGTCCGATCCCGACGGATACACCTTCATCGTGGGCACGCCCGGCACTCATTCGATCAACAAGTTTGTTCAGAAGAACATGCCTTACGATCAGCTCAAAGACATCCAGCCGGTCACCATCATCGCGCGTGTCCCGAACCTGATGTCAGTCAATCCCGAGGTCGCGGCGAAATCCGTCGCCGAATTCCTTGCGCTGGCAAAATCGAAACCCGGCCAGCTGTTCTACGGCACGCCGGGGCTCGGCACCACGGCGCACCTGTCGACCGAGTTGCTCAAGTCGATGACCGGCATCGACATCGTTCACGTTCCCTACAAGGGCAGCGCACCGGCGCTCACCGATCTGGTGGCGGGCCGCGTTCATGTCATGATCGACAATCTTCCGGCGGTGCTTCCCTTCGCCGAGAACAACAACGTGCGGTCGCTGGCGATCAGCACCGCCGAGCGCTGGCCGTTGCTGCCGAACATTCCGCCGATCGCCGAAACCGTGAAGGGCTACGACGCCGCGTCGTGGTTCACCGTTGCGGCGCCGGCCAAGGTGTCGAAGGACATCGTGATGAAGCTCAACGCGAGCATCATCAAGCACATCAAGTCGCCCGACGGGATCGAGCGCATCCGCAAGCTCGGTGGCGAGCCTATCGGCAACACGCCTGAGGAAATGCAGGCATTTGTCATCTCGGAAATGGAAAAGTGGGGCAAGGTCGCGCAGTTCGCGAAGATCGAGCCTCAGTAACACCCCGGTTCCGGCGCCGCGGCGGGCATCGTCCGCTGCGGCGCCGGGAACATTCTTGCCGGCCATGCTATTGTCGAGGTCATGGCGCAACCGATTCCAGCAGACGACGTCAGGCCGCCCCGGCTCATCTGGCCGGTTCTGAGCGGTGTTGTCCTTGTCGCGCTGATCGCAGCGGCGGCGATCCTGCTGTCCTATAGAATCGAACCGCCGCCCGACAACGCGCGCGTCGTCGCCGACGAGGAGCGGCTGACCTATGCGAGCACGCCGTGCGTGGTGTTCAACAAGCTGGACCGCGAGCTGATCGCCAACCGCGCCGAGATCAGCGATTCGTCGAAGCCGCTTCAGCTGTTTTCCTACGCCAGCGAGAAAACCATCGCAGACGTCAAGGCGGACAAGAAATGGTCGCGCGATACCGCCTGCGATTACATCACCGGCTTCGACCAGATCGTCACGGTCTGGATGCGCCTGATCGGATACCGTTCCCGCTGGACCGATGACGGACAATGGCGCTGGTAGCAAATCTCTTTCCAACACGCTCCGATTGGAACACATTCGTGCTTCATGTCGCGATTCAGCCAGCCCGTTTTCGAATGATGCCCCTCAAAGGACTCCTGTGAGCACGACGACCGACAAGCCCGCCAAACGATCCCTGCTGTCGGCCGATGGGATCACCGCGCCCTTGAGACACGCGGTGTTCCGGCGAATCTGGCTGGCGAGCCTGCTCACCAATCTCGGGCTGATGATCAACGGCGTCGGCGCGGCCTGGGCGATGACCCAGATGACGTCGTCAGCCAGCATGGTGGCGCTGGTCCAGACCGCCCTGATGCTGCCCATCATGCTGCTGTCGCTGGCCGCAGGCGCCATCGCGGACATGTACGACCGGCGCGTCGTCGGCCTGATCGCACTGCTGCTCGGGCTCGTCGGCGCAGTGACGCTGGCCGTCCTCGCCTATTTCAACGCCATCACCCCCAACAGCCTGCTGCTGTTCTGTTTCATGATCGGCAGCGGCATGGCGCTGTTCGGCCCGGCATGGCAGGCCTCGGTCAGCGAGCAGGTGCCCGCCGAGACGCTGCCCTCGGCCGTCGCGCTCAACGGCATCAGCTACAACATCGCGCGCAGCTTCGGCCCGGCGCTCGGCGGCATCATCGTGGCGGCGGCGGGCGCGGTGGCCGCGTTCGTCTGCAACGTGCTGCTGTATATTCCGCTGATCGTCGTGCTTTACTTCTGGCAGCGGACGCTGGAGCCCTCGCGGCTGCCGCCGGAGCGATTGCGCCGCGCCGTCGTGTCCGGCGTGCGCTACATTGTCCACTCCCCGCCGATCCGCATCGTGCTGTACCGGACATTGGTGACCGGCATCGCCGGCGGCTCCGTGCTGGCCTTGTTGCCGTTGGTGGCGCGCGACATCCTGCACGGCGGCGCCCAGACCTACGGTATTATGCTCGGCTGCTTCGGCATGGGCGGCGTGCTCGGCGCGCTCAATATCTCCAGCGTGCGCGCGCACCTGAGCGGCGAGCATGCCGTCCGGTTGTGCGCGCTGACGATGGGTCTCGCGATCGGCGTGCTTGCGCTCAGCCGCTGGCCGGCGCTGACCGGCGCAGCGCTGGTCGTGGCCGGTGCGTCGTGGATGATCGCGGTCACGCTATTCAACATCGGGGTACAGCTCTCGACGCCGCGCTGGGTCGCCGGCCGCGCGCTGGCGGCGTATCAGGCCGCGATTGCCGGCGGCGTCGCAATCGGAAGCTGGTTGTGGGGATATGTCGCCAACGGCGTCGGCATCGGCAACGCGCTGCTGATTGCCGGCGCGGTGATGTTCGTTTCGCCGGTGCTGGCGATCTGGCTGCGGATGCCCTCGACCGAAGGCGCCAACAACGACGCGGTCGACGCGCTTGAAGAGCCCGAGGTGAACCTTTCTATCTCGCAGCGAAGCGGGCCGATCGTTGTCGAGATCGAATACCGTGTGAGCCAGCAGAAAGCCCGCGCGTTCTACACGACAATGCTGCAGCTCCAGGCCATCCGGCAGCGCAATGGCGCCTATGACTGGTCGATCGCACGCGACATCGCAGATCCCGAACTGTGGATCGAGCGCTATCACTGCCCGACATGGCTGGACTATCTGCGTCAGCGCAACCGCTCGACCCAGTCCGAGCGCGAGATCCAACTCAAGGCCATCGGGTTTCATCTGGGGCCGGAACCGATCAAGGTTCATCGCATGCTGGAGCGGCCGCTGGGATCGGTACGCTGGAAGGACGAGACGCCGGATCGCACCAGGGCGACCGACGTGCCGATCGAGACGCCGGCCAGCAGCGGCGTGTGAGCGCAGCTGCGCTAAGATCATCATACAACAGGGGCGTCAACGTCGTCATTGCGAGCCAACGGGTCCGCCAAAAGCGCGTTTACGCGCGTCTTTGACGCGCTATGGCCGGACCAATGACAGGTTCCGCGAAGCGATCCAGCTTTTTGGGAAGCTGGATTGCTTCGTCGCTTCGCTCCTCGCAATGACGAGCAGAACGGAAGTCGTTCGAGAGCGTCAGCCGTTCGATGTCGGTGTTTGGCTTTCGTGCCAACGGTTCGCACGCTCGAACATGCGCCAGTGGATCGCCTCGGTCTCCGCGAATTTCTCCGGGCTCAACCACGGCTTCAGCGCCTTGAGTGTCTTTTCCCAATCGGCGCGGTCCGGCTTCGGAACGTCGCCGAACAACTTCGACAACTCACTCGAAACAATACCTTTCGGCGAAACAATTTTGTTCATGATCGTCGCCCCGCACGCGAACGCCACAGTCACGCAAGCTTTATATTTGAAACGATCTCGTAGCGTGAAGCGAGAATGATTCGGAAGTGCTTATCAAACGCCTGTTGATAACTCGATTCGGTCAGCTGTACTGACGGATTGAGTCCGCGGTGAGTCAAAGCAAGTTTATGCGCGATGATGCTTCGCAGGTCTGCCATCATGGGAGCCATGACTAGGACGCCAGCGACTTGCGCGGGTATACCCCGTGAGCAAATTTCAGGAACAGGTCCAATACGATGATTGATTTCACCGCACTGATGGCAAGCATGACCGCCGACGGCGACACCAGCTCCGTCACGGCGACGGAAGACTGGCTTCAGGGCCGCACCATCTACGGCGGCCTCACCGCCGCCTTCTGCCTCGAAAGCGTGGCGCAACAGCTCGGCGACCTGCCGCCGTTGCGCTCCGCACAATTCAGCTTCGTCGGACCGGCGGCGGGCACGGTCTTGATCCGCCCGACCGTGCTGCGCAGAGGCAAATCCACGGTGTTCGTCGGCGTCGATCTGTTCGGCGAGGCGGGTCTCGCAACGCGGGCGACGCTTTGCTACGGCACGGCCCGCGCCTCTTCGGTTGGATACGGCAGTCTGGCCGCGCCGACGGTCCCTGAACCGGAGACCTGTCCGCCGTTCTTCCGCAAAATCCCCGGACTGAATTTCATCCAGCATTTCGAAGGACGTTTCGCCGGCGGCAATCCGCCCTTCAGCCAAGGCCAGCATCCGATTTTCTCGATCTGGCTGCGCCATCAGGATCCAGCGAAACCGGCATCGACCGCGGCGCTGGTGGCGCTCACCGACGCGCCGCCGCCTGCAGCGCTCGTATTGTTCGAACGGCCGGGACCGATCAGCACCATGACCTGGGCGATCGACCTCCTGACCGACAGGCTGGAAACCAACGACGGCTGGTGGCTTCTGCAGACCAAAGCCGAGAACGTCGTGGGCGGCTATTCCAGTCAGGCGACGACCCTGTGGAATGCTGATAGACAGCCGGTGCTGGTCAGCCGGCAAAACGTCGCGGTGTTCATGTGAGATGCCTGCGCTGGACGATGTCGTGCATGGCGGCTGCCGCGATCGCGGCAACGCTGTCGTCCGCAGCCTTCGCCCAGACACCGCAGCAGATCGCGGACTATCGCCGCAAGCTTGCCGAATACACCGCCGTCCGCCACCAGTTCGATGAGGCCGCCTCGACCTACTGGACCGCGATCGGCGACAAGCGGCGCGCGCGCAACGCCAAGCGCCGCAACAACGAGACCATCGTCGCCGAGGACTATGTCCTGACTCAGCCGCCGGTCTATACCGGCCCGCCGAAGCCGGTCGATCCCTCACCGCCAGAGAAACCGCCGAAACCCCGCGCCCCGTTGCCGGTCGTGGCGGATTTCCTCAGCCAAGCGCAGGAGCACTTCCACTTCACGCCGCGCAAGCCCGCCACCGAGATCGACTACAAGCGCGCTTACGCGCGCGTTGCATCGAGTTACGGGCTGACCAGGGACCAGGCGGTGCGGATCTACAGCTTCGAATCCGGCGGCAACGGCAAATACGACGTGCAGGCGGGGCTTGAGGGCAACCGGCCCGGCGCCCGCGCGATCTCCACCGCGCTCGGCTACAACCAACTCCTGACCACCAACACCATCGGTCTTATCACCGAACATGGCGGCCTCATCCTCAAGGCGCTGCACGAGAAAGCCCATCAGGCCAGCGGCGCGCAGAAGGCCGAGTTGCAGCGCAAGGCCGCCGTCGTCCAGCAGATGGTCGCGTTCTGCAAGACCGTGCCCAATCAATGGAGCGCGCACGAAAAGCTCGGCGTCACACCGCGCGGCATCGCGGTTCACGCGCTCAATCTCGATATCGATGTCGGGCCGCTGCTGCAGACGCTGAAACTGATGGACTCGGTGAACTTCGCCAAACGCAAAGGCTATACCGCGCCGCTCACCGCCGCCGAACTCGAGATGATGAACCTGACCGGCGACGGCAACGGATTCGACATGGTGTCAATGCCGCAGGCGATGCGCGCCGTGGTGCCGACGTCGAACTTCTTCCAGCGCAACGGCTATGAGCGCAATCCGGTGGCGATCCGCAACAACACCGTCTCGAAGCTGCTGGCGGCCACAGATGCCCGGATGGACAACCAGATCAATCTTCAGGGCGCGAAGGATCTGGCCTCGGGGTTTTAGATTTGTCTGCGCTTGAGCAGCGACAAATCTCAATCGTCATTGCGAGCGAAGCGAAGCAATCCAGCCTTGGGAAAAGCAGGAACTGGATTGCTTCGTCGCTTCGCTCCTCGCAATGACGAGATGGACCCCGCCGTCATGAACCTCGCCCGGCGGGTCAAACCCCATCCAGAACAATCACTGTCGGCTTCTTCGGCAGCGTGTCGCGTGAGACCGTAAAAGATCGTTCGGGACGAATGTCCATCTCGAACTGTCCGTTCATGCGCGCGATGAAATCGCTCAGCGGCGTCGCGAACCGGTGCATCGGCAGCACAATGGAGGAGCGCAGCCGCCGCGTGATCTCCGACATGCCGTCCAGCGACAGCGTGAACGTGCCATCGATCGGCACCATGACGATATCGAGGCGGCCGATCGCGGCGTAGTGCGTCTCATCCAGCGGATGGTGCAAATGGCCGAGATGGCCGATGCAAAGGCCCGCCACTTCGAAAATGAAGATCGAGTTGCCGTCCTTCTGCAGAGCTTCGGAGTCGAAACGATAAGCGCGGATGTCCGTAGTGACGTTCCGGATCAGCACATCGCCAATCATCCTTGCGTGCCGCGCCGGCTGACCGCCCTCGCCCCAGCCGTGCAGTACATGAGCGATGCGCGGATCGGGATTGAGTGTGTAGTGCGTCGAATGCGCCCGGTTCATGGTCACGACATTGGGCGATTTGCCGGCGGTGTAGGCGCCGCTGAAATCGGTGGCGATGGTGACGTTGCGGGGCGTCTCGAGGATGTAGGTCGAGTGGCCCGCATAGGTGATCGTCACCTCGCTCTTTTCCGCCGCCACGCGCGACAGGCCGGCGAACATCATGCGCGGTATGGATTGCGCGATCGCGAGACACTCGCTCGGCGGCGGCTTGTCCTGTGCAGACGCCGTGGTGGCTGACAGCATGACGCCGGCACATGCGGCGCCCAGCCGGACGATAAGACGCAATCGCTGCATCGAGAGCTCCCGCGAATGACGAGGCGGCGTGCCCGCTGGCCGTCCGCTCCGCGCCGATTGTCTCAGGGCATGAGCGTGGCGGCAATGACCAACGCGCCGGCGTCGCGGCTGACGCGGGACGGTCTCGGGGCAAAATCAAGAACGTATATACTATTGAAATTGCTGATAAATTCTTCGTCGCGCACCTCGCCGGCCAGCCCGAATGAGGAATGCCTTGCGCAGATGCATCGAGGACGGCCCGCACGCGAGCGTTTGCGGTCAATTTGATCTGCAGCGCTGGAGAGAAAATCTCTCCTGCGTCACAGCGACACGGACTGCGACATAAATGCCGGCAGTGAGCATCGGCGCTAGGGGCGCCGAAAGTGATGATTATCTTTTGGTGGTGGAAGAGAGTTTGCGCAGCGAGAGGAGGTGAGCATCATGCGTATTTGTCATTGGCAAGATATCGCGAGCCTGTTGCTGGGCGTGTGGTTGGTTGTGTCGCCGTTCGTCCTGGGCTTCTCCGGGGTGGCGACATGGATAACCATCGTGCTTGGGTTGTTCGTCATTCTGTTTGCCGTCGAAGGATTCGTCATTCCGTCCTATCTGGAGGAATGGGGAGAGATTCTCCTCGGTCTGGCGCTGCTGGCTGCCCCTTGGACAGTCGGTTATGAGTCGGCGCCGGCCATGGTCAGCAGTGTGGCGTCGGGCCTGTTGGTGATCCTGTTTGCGATCTGGGAACTGATGACCGATCGCGACTTCGTCACCTGGTGGCACGATCGATGGCATCATCCGGTCACCTGATGACCTGGGTCGTTAACCGGCCCCATCAGCGCCGTTGACGGCGGCAGGACGCCGTGTGCCTCGACAGCATGCGGCGTCTCTCCTGGCCCATCATGTTGGAAGCGCGAGGAGGATCGCGGCCATCGCGCAATTAAATTGGCTGCGCACGAATTGCAGCGAGCGACCTGAAGACCTATGTCGGCTTTGTAACCACGCGGCCGCCCATCGTGCGGCAAGACCTGCAGGAAACCCTCACGGTGGATGGTTGCATATCGGGAGGTCACGTCATGTCCATTGCTCCCACACTCCGGCAATATCTGATTGCTGAAAACATCCAGTACGACGAGATTCCGCACGAACTCACCATGTCGTCCATGCGCACGGCTGAAGCATGCCGCGTCTCGGGCGACCGCCTCGCCAAGGGCATCGTGCTGCGGCGCGACGGCGGCTATGTGCTGGCTGTCATGCCGGCATCGCATCACCTCCACCTCTTGGAACTGAGAAAAAAACTCGGTGAAGATGTCGATATGGCCGATGAAACCGAGATCGGTCAGCTGTTTCGCGACTGCGCGCACGGTGCGGTTCCGGCCGTTGGCAAATGCTACGGACTGGATCTGATCGTCGATGACAGCATCGAGGCGCAGCCGGAGATCTATATGGAAGCCGGCGATCACGAGACGCTGCTTCATCTCAGTGGTGCACAGTTTGCGCGGCTGACGGCCAACGCACTTCATGGGCGCTTCAGTTCACATGATGCATGACTGAGGATTTGTCGTTGTACCTGCGGCGGGCATCCGGATGCCCGGGAACAGCTCATCGCGTGCCCGGCGCCGAAGCGCCTGCGCGATCGCATGACTTGAAAATCCTGTCATAGATGTTTATGTTCCGGCCTGCGTACGGGACGACCCGTATTGCTTCAGCTTTCGTCGGGGACGGCCCCACATCTCCTGGAGAGATGTCGGGACGGTCGCTCCGGATAGGAAGCCTTCCCCTCATCATGCTCCGTTCAGGATCGCTCCGTGCCATCGGATGCGATTGCTTTTGCATGCGACAGGGACATCATGGCCGGGCCGATTGAACAGTTCGAAATCAAGCCGATTCTGCAACTCGGCGAGATCGCCGGACAGCAGATAAGCATCACCAACTCGACCGTTTACATGTTCGTGACGGTCGGCATCATCGGCTTCTTCATGCTTCTTTCGACGCGGCGAAGCGCGCTGGTGCCGGGACGGTGGCAGTCGGCTTCGGAGATGCTGTTCGAGTTCGTCGCAAAAACAGTGCGCGAAAACGCTGGCGAAGAAGGCATGCGGTTTTTTCCGCTGGTCTTTTCGTTGTTCACCTTCATTCTGGTGGCGAACCTGCTCGGCATGCTCCCCTACGCTTTCACCGTCACGAGCCATCTCGCCGTGACCTTGGCGATGGCGATGATGGTGTTTCTGACGGTCACCATCTACGGCGTGGCCCGCAACGGTTTCGGCTTTCTGCGGCTCTTCCTGCCGTCGGGCATTCCGCCATACATCGCGGTGTTCATCGTCCCCATCGAGGTGATTTCCTATCTGTCGCGGCCTGTGAGCCATTCCGTACGTCTGTTTGCGGTGATGCTCGCGGGGCATATCACGCTGAAGGTGTTCGCGGGTTTCGTCGTCGGTCTCGGCGGCCTCGGAACACTGGGCATTCTCGGGGCAGCAATGCCGTTTCTGATGGTCCTGGCCCTGACCGCGCTGGAACTCCTGATGTCCGTCATCCAGGCCTACGTCTTCACCATGCTGACCTGCATGTATCTCAACGACGCGCTGCACCCGGGGCACTAGCTCCAGGCGCACTCCGTATTCAAGTCCAGAGGAACGACCTCCCCATTTTGGGCGCAATGACCGGGACGGCCCGGCCCAATGGAGATTTGAAAATGGCCTGGATCTATCTCGCAGTGGCCGGCATTCTTGAAATCGTCTGGGCCTATTCGATGAAGCAATCGGAGGGTTTCACGAAGCTCGTTCCGAGCACCATCACCATTGTCATGATGATTGGCAGCTTCGCGTTGCTGTCCATCGCCATGAGAACACTTCCCCTCGGGACCGCCTATACCATCTGGACAGGGATCGGGGCCGTCGGCGCATTCCTTGTCGGGATCATCGTCCTCGGCGAGGCGGTGACGGTCATGCGTCTCGCGGCCGCCGCCCTGATTGTTTCCGGTCTCGTCATGATGAAACTCTCGACGTCGGCGTGATTCAGGAGCGCACGCGGGCGATCGAACGCCCTTTGTGCAAGACATTCGCTCGGCGGCGGCGTGTCGCTGACACGAGATTGTCTCAGGGTCAGGCGGCCGCGGCAATGGCAAGCTCAGCAGGCAAAGGACGGTTTTGTGAGCAAATGCCGGACGCGGCTTGATGCCCCTTCGATGGCGCAACTCTGCTCATCCCTACCAAGGGGCGCATTCGTGCTTTAAGAGTTTCATCGAGGAAACACCCATCGGAGAAACTTTGTATGAAACAAGCTTACGTACCGCGAACGACCAGTTACGGACTCAATCCGGGCGATGAACTGAACGATCTGCGCATGTCGGATCAGGTCCGTCCGCTTTTTGAGCACGTCAAAAAATTCATCCGGGAAACCGTCGATCCCATGCTGCTCGAATACACTCGGCACGGTGAGGGCAAAAAGGATCGCTGGAGCTTCACGCCGGGCCAGCTCGATGTCCTTGGGAAAGCCAAGGCAAAGGCCAAGGAAGAAGGCCTGTGGAACTTCTTCCTGCCCGACAGCGAAACCGGCGAAGGCCTCAAGAATCTCGACTACGCCTATATCGCGGTAGAGCTCGCGAAAAATCCGCTGGCATCCGAAACCATGAACTGCTCTGCGCCGGACACCGTCAACATGGAAGTGCTGGAGCGCGTCGGCACGAAAGAGCAAAAGGAAAAATGGCTGAAGCCGCTACTGAACGGTGAAATCCGCTCGGCCTACGCCATGACCGAACCGAATGTTGCATCCTCGGATGCCAAGAACATTTCGACCACGGCAAAACTCGTCGGCGATGAGTGGGTGATCAATGGCGAGAAGTATTACATCTCGGGTCTTGGCGATCCCCGCTGCAAGATCATGATCGTCATGGTGCAAACCAATCCCGACGCGCCGCGGGGCAAGCAGCAATCCCAGATTCTCGTGCCAAAAGATACGCCCGGCGTTGAAATCATCGGCCCGATGCATGTGTTCGGGGCCGACCACGCGCCTCGCGGACACATGCATATGCGCTTCAACAATGTCCGTGTGCCGAAGGAAAATATCCTGCTCGGCGAAGGCCGCGGCTTTGAAATCTCGCAAGTCCGCCTTGGGCCGGGCCGCATCCATCACTGCATGCGCACGATCGGAAAAGCGGAAAAGGCGCTCGACCTGATGGTGTCACGCGGCCTGACGCGGGAAGCCTTTGGCAAGCAGATCGCGCATCTCGGCGGCAACCTCCAGATCATCGCGCAGGCACGCTGTGAGATCGAGGCGATGCGACTGATGGTGCTGAAGGCTGCCAAAGCCATGGATGTGCTGGGCAACAAGGAAGCTCGCGTCTGGGTCAGCATGGTCAAGGCCATGGTGCCCGAGCGCACCTGCAAGATCATCGACCAGGCGATTCAGATGCACGGCGCGACCGGCATTTCCGAATGGACGCCGCTCGCCGACATGTACGCTGACGTCCGGCATCTGCGCTTCGCCGACGGCCCCGACGAAGTGCACTGGATGGTGGTTGGCCGCCACGAGCTGAGCATGTCGTAATTCTGCATTGGAGCGCGATGATGTCTTCGTCGTCGCGCTCCAATGTTGCTTGAGGAAACAAAGCGGGTCTTTGGGCCGGACGACATTGCCCCCACGGCCTCACGCAACCCTCTAGACAACAGCGCGCCTGCCGGACTCTCGAAGAGCCTCGCTGCATGTCTCTTTTTGATTTTGCATGACTCGCGTGAAAACAATCGCTTGGAAAAGCGATGGTGCCCAGGGGCGGGATCGAACCACCGACACTGCGATTTTCAGTCGCATGCTCTACCAACTGAGCTACCTGGGCGCCGCCCCGAACGCTGCCCGGGGAGAGCGCCGGTTTATAGTGAGACAGGGCCGCGCTGTCCAGCCATCGGCGGAATTTCCCGGTGGGCTGTGAACGGCGGGAGTGCCTCGTAAAATTCCATCGGATTCAAGGGCTTCCGGAGCGGCCGGAAAGCGCCAAATGGCCTATTTCGGCTCGTCCGGCTCATCCTCGTCGTCGCTCTCCCGCGCCGGAATGGCATAGGAGCCCGACAGCCAGCGATTCAGGTCGACATCGCGGCAGCGCTCCGAGCAGAACGGCTTGGAGGCCTCGGCCGGCGGCTTGCCGCAGATCGGACAGGGTTTCGCGGCGGACGCGGATTTGGCGCCGTCAGCTGGCATTCAACCAACCGAACCGGATCGGAAAGCCCTCGCCGCCAAGCAGCGCCGTGGTTTCATACAGGGGCAATCCAACGACGTTGGTGTAGGAGCCGACCAGCTTGACCACGAACGAGCCGGCGATGCCCTGCACGGCATAGCCGCCTGCCTTGCTGCGCCATTCGCCGGAGCCGATATAGGCTTGAATGTCGTCCTCGCTTAGCCGCTTGAAGCGCACCCGGGTTTCGACCAGCCGCTGGCGGAAACTCTGCTTCGGGGTCACCAGGCAAATCGCGGTGTAGACGCGATGGTTGCGGCCCGACAGCAGCCGCAGACACTGCGACGCCTCGTCCACCAGTTCCGCCTTCGGCAGGATCCGGCGGCCGACCGCGACCACGGTATCGGCGGCAAGAATGTAGGAGCCGCGCAGTTCGTCATCGAGCTGCACCGACTTGAGCGCCGCGTCGGCCTTGGCGCGCGCAAGACGATTGGCGCAGGCGCGGGGCAGCTCACCGCGCTTCGGGGTCTCGTCGACATCGGCCGGGCGCAACGCGTCGGGCTCGACACCGGCCTGATTCAGCAGGCTGAGGCGGCGCGGCGAGCCGGAGGCGAGAACGAATTTGGGACGGCCTAGCATGCGGGATTTATCGATTTCATTCGGGGTCAATGGGCGCGGAAACTATCCGAAGGGCGTGGCGGCGACAACAGCACGGCGGCGCTAATCTTACTTCCCTCTCCCTTTGTGGGAGAGGGTGCTGAGCGGTGAAGCCGCGAAGCGGGTGAGGGGTCGATGCCCTCCCCGTAAAACACAACCCCTCACCCGGTTTCTCGCTGCGCTCGAAACCACCCTCTCCCACAAGGGGAGAGGGGAAGATAGAAACCCAGCTCAGCGCCGAATTCTTCACTCGTTCGCCATAGCGGCCGGCGCGAAACGCTCACGGATGCGCTGGCGCAAACTGTCCCGGACATGCCGGTAGGCATCCAGCTGCAGTTCGCGGCGGCCCTCGACCCCGACCGGGTCGGGCGTCGGCCAGTATTCGACCTCGGTCGCCGATGTCGTGGTCAACTGCAACGCCTTGTGATGCGCCTCCGGCGACAGCGTCACGATCAGATCGAAATTCAGGCCTTCCCAATCTTCCAGATCCGCGACCGTCCACGGCTTGTGATTCGAAATATCGAGACCGATTTCCTTCATCACGGCGACGGCGAAGGGATCGAGACCGGCCTTGCTGACGCCAGCCGACTGCACATAGAGCCCGCGCGGAACCAGATGGCGCAACAGGCACGCCGCGGTCGGAGAGCGGACGCTGTTCTGTCCGCACATGAACAGGACGGCTTGCGGAGAACGCGCCATCTGTCAGGCTCGCCCGTCAGTGATGCGCATGGGACTCTTCAGGATCGTGCATTTTGGCTTGCGCATGATCTGATCCGAAAACCGGTTTCCACTTTTCGGGATCATGCGCCGCTACCGTCGCCCTTCCAGTGCAACACCGAGATCAGGGTGAAAAGCCGGCGCGAGGTCTCGAAGTCGATCCGCACCTTGCCCTCGAGGCGCTCCATCAGCGTACGCGAACCTTCGTCGTGCACGCCACGGCGGCCCATATCGATGGCTTCGATCTTGTCCGGCGTCGCGGTGCGGATTGCCTGATAATAGCTGTCGCAGATCATGAAGTAGTCCTTCACGATCCGGCGGAACGGCGTCAGCGACAGCAGATGCACCACGCAGGGCGTGCCGTCCTCGCGCTTGATGTCGAACATCAGGCGATTGCCGGTGATGCCGATATGCAGGGTGAACGGCCCGCTGTGGCCGCCCTCCGGCACGAACAGGTTTTTCTCGACGAGATCATAGATCGCAATCGCGCGTTCGTGCTCGATGTCCGGCCCCGATCGCCCGATCGATTCCTCATCGAGCGTCACCGCGACGACGCGGTTGTTGGCGTTCTCATCTGGCGGGGGCTTGCTCATGTGAGATTGAGCCGCAACCCGACCGAGCGCGCGTGGGCGTCGAGCCCTTCGGCCTTGCCGAGCGTCATCGCCGCCGGACCCAAAGCGCGGAGCTGCTCGGGTCCGCATTTCAGGATCGAGGTCCGCTTCATGAAATCGAGCACGCCGAGGCCCGACGAGAATCGCGCCGAGCGAGCCGTCGGCAGCACGTGATTTGAACCGCCGACATAGTCGCCGATCGCTTCCGGCGTGTGCGCGCCGAGGAAAATCGCGCCGGCATTGCGGATGCGCGCGCTCAGGCCTTCGGGATCAGCGGTGATGATTTCCAGATGCTCGGCGGCAATGGCGTCGGCGAGCGCAACCGATTCATCGAGCGACTTGACCACAATGATCGCACCGAACTCATTCCACGAGGCGCGTGCAATCGCCGCGCGCGGCAGCGTCGTCAGTTGCGCTTCGACCGCACGTTCGACGTCGTTCGCCAGCGTCTCGTCGTCGGTGATCAGGATCGACTGCGCATTGGCGTCGTGCTCGGCCTGCGCCAGCAGATCGGCCGCAATCCAGTCCGGATTCGCGGTGTGGTCCGCGATCACCAGCACCTCGGACGGCCCGGCGATCATGTCGATGCCGACCTTGCCAAACACCAGCCGCTTGGCTGCGGCGACATAGGCGTTGCCGGGGCCGACGATCTTCGCCACCGGCTTGATGGTCGCAGTGCCATAGGCCAGCGCCGCAATCGCCTGAGCGCCACCGACGCGGTAGATTTCCGATACGCCGCCGAGCTGCGCCGCCGCCAGCACCAGCGGATTGAGCTTGCCATCAGGCGACGGCACCACCATCACCACGCGCCCGACGCCGGCGACCTTGGCGGGAACTGCGTTCATCAGAACTGACGAGGGATAGGCGGCGGTGCCGCCCGGCACATAAAGACCGACGGCCTCGATGGCGCTCCAGCGCCAGCCGAGTTCGACGCCGGCCGCGTCGGTGAAGCGTTCATCCTTCGGCAATTGCCGCTGATGAAAAACCTCGATGCGGTCGCGCGCGAACTTCAGGGCATCGAGCGTCGCTGTATCGCAGGCCTTCACCGCAGCTTCGGTTTCCGCCGCCGTAATCCGCAATCCGCTCGCGGCCACATCCAGCCGGTCGAACTTCTTTGTCGCCGCGATCAGCGCCGCATCGCCATGTTTCGCCACATCGTCGACGATGGCGCGCGCCGCCGCGTCGATATCGGCGGAGGCCTCCCGCTTCATATCGAGAAAGGCGTTGAATCGCTCGCTGAAGTCGGCGCTGTGGCTGGTGAGGCGGATCGGCATTTCAGGGTCCGGCAGGCTCGCGCATGGCTGTAAAATCATGCGCTCATTCAATCATTTAACGATGTGACTCCGGGCGGCGATGCCAGATCACCGGCAACCCATAACATTCTCAGGATAAAACCGCGAGCGGGACCGCCCGGATTGGTTGCTAAATGTCTGTGTCCGCAGGCAGATTAGGTGGATGCGGCGCCGTCCACCAGATCAGCGTCCAGACTGTCCGGGCCGAGATCGGCCAGTTCGCATTCGAGGCATTCGACCTCAAGCCGCAACACCCCGCCGCTGGCGAACAGAAGCATCACCTGACCGCCCGGTTTCTTGCCCGGATGGAATTCCAGCCCGAGCAGGGTCAATGGAAGTTCCGGGGCATCCATGTCGATCTCGCGCGACTGGCACGACAGCACGCGGTCAAACCGAAGCGCCGAGATCAGCCGCCGCGGGACGCAGTCGCCTGCAATGATGTCCTCGCAGTCCAGCCGTCGCATAGCGACCACAAGACGGTGCTCGGCTTGCCGCCAGAGAATATCGCCCGCGACCACCGCCGCGTCCTGAATATGCGCCGAGATCACCGCCAGATCATCGCCATCCAGCGCGGCGAGCTTGCGTTGAGAAAACTTCTGCTGAGCCGTTGTGTTCTGCGACATGGCCCCACCTGAAAAGACTTTAGTTATCTGCGCATGATCTTTCCCGAAAACCGCTTCCCACCCTCGGGTCAAGCCCTAGGGCATGCTTTTCGGGATCATGCCCTAACCGCTGATACGCTCGATGGTCGCGCCGCAGGCCGACAGCTTTTCCTCAAGCCGTTCGAAGCCGCGGTCGAGATGATAGATGCGGTTGACCATGGTTTCGCCTTCAGCGGCCAAACCTGCAATCACCAGCGACACCGACGCGCGCAGATCGGTCGCCATCACCGGCGCGCCGCGCAGCTTGGCGATGCCGTCGATGATCGCAGTTTCGCCGTCCAGCGAAATTCGCGCGCCAAACCGCGCCAGCTCCTGCACGTGCATGAAGCGGTTCTCGAAGATCGTCTCGGTGATATGCGACGAGCCTTTCGCGCAGGCCATCAGCGCCATCAGCTGCGCCTGCAGGTCGGTGGGGAAGCCGGGGAACGGCGCGGTCGTGACCTTGACCGGGTTGATGCCAGCACCGTTGCGCGTGACGCGAATGCCTTCGTTGTTCGGCGTGATGGTCGCGCCCGCTTCCGTCAGCACGTCGAGCGCCGATTGCAGCAACTCGGGGCGCGCACCGGCGAGCTGAACGTCGCCGCCGGTCATCGCCACCGCCATGGCATAGGTGCCGGTCTCGATCCGGTCCGGCAGCACCGTGTGCCGCGCGCCATGCAGTTTCTTGACGCCCTCGATCACGATACGCGTGGTGCCCGCGCCGGAAATCTTCGCGCCCATCTTGTTGAGACAGTCGGCGACATCGACGATCTCGGGCTCGCACGCCGCGTTGTTGATGACGGTCGTGCCCTTTGCGAGGGTCGCGGCCATCAGCGCCACATGGGTGCCGCTGACGGTGACCTTGGGGAAATCGATCTCAGCACCGGTCAGGCCGCCGGGCGCTCTCGCGATCACGTAGCCGCCGTCGATCTGCAATTCCGCGCCGAGTTTCTCCAGCGCCATGATCAGCAGGTCCACGGGACGGGTGCCGATGGCGCAGCCGCCGGGCAGCGAGACCTTGGCCACATGCATCCGCGCCAGGAGTGGCGCGATCACCCAGAAACTGGCGCGCATCTTCGAGACCAGTTCATAGGGCGCCGTGGTGTCGATAATGTTGGCCGCGGAAATGTGCAGCGTCTGGCCCTGATACTCATGATCGCCGGGGCGCTTGCCCTTCGACATGATGTCGAGGCCATGGTTGCCGAGAATCCGCTGCAACTGCGCGACGTCCGCCAGACGCGGGACATTGTCCAGAATCAGGGTCTCATCGGTCAGCAAGCTGGCGATCATCAGCGGCAAAGCCGCGTTCTTCGCGCCGGAAATCGGGATAGTGCCATTGAGCTTGTTGCCGCCGACAATGCGAATGCGATCCATGCCAAACCTGCCCTGTTGCGGATAACCGGCTTTTAGCGTGTTTCATCGGAGGTGGAAACCGCGCGCCGGGACGCCCAAAACCCGGCATTTCAGGTTAATACCTGAAAAATCGCTCGAATTGTGTCTGACGGGCGCCGGAAGGCTTCCTCTTGGAAGCCCCCGCCCAAAACGTTGTCAGGCCCCGGCCTTGTGGATGTCCGTCATTTCCAGAATTTGCTTCGGATAGCCATGCTTGGCGACGGCAAGCATGGCGCGGCCCAGCTCTTCGGTCGTGGTCACATATCGCGGCGCGACCCGATGCAGCAGCGTCAGCAGCGGCGCCAGCCCGACATAGAAGACCTGATACCAGGCAGTCTTCGATCGCACGCCATGCAGCGGCTGGATCGCGGCGGGGCGGAACATGTAGGCGGCCTTGAACGGCAGCTTGAGCAGATCGTTCTCGGTCTTGCCTTTCACCCGCGCCCACATCATGCGGCCCTGCTCGGTGCTGTCGGTGCTGGCAGCCGTCACATAAATCAATGTCATTTCGGGATTGAGCCGCGCCAGCGGCCGCGCGGCCGCGAGCGTCATGTCGTAAGTGATGCGGCGGTAATCGTCCTCGCTCATACCCAGCGAGGAAACGCCGAGACAGAAGAAGCAGGCGTCATAGCCCGTGATGACGTTTTCGATGGCCGAGAAATCGAGAAAGTCCTTGTGCACGACCTCGCGCAGCTTCGGGTGCGACTGACCGGTGGCGCTGCGGCCAACCGTCAGCACCTGCGTCACATCCGGATCGCGCAAACATTCGCGCAGGACGCCCTGCCCGACCATGCCGGTCGCACCGAAGACAATGACTTTCATCGACGCTCCCGTTGCTCTAGTGGAGTGGATTTGACATTCGCGACCCGATCGGCTGCGAGCCCGCAAAGCGGGTGTCAAATCCAAACTCCACTAGAAACCTATATTTCCTAGCGGTCCTTTGATTCCAACATTCGCAAGAACACCTGCTGAAACGGGATGCGAATGTTAGAATCGGACCACTAGCGCGTATCACGCCGTCTTGAATCGCCTGATGCCGACGAGGATCATGCCTATGAAAAAAACCAGCACAATCCCCTGGGTGATCGCGAACGGCGGCTCGGCCCCGGTCGGCGCATAGACGTTCAGCAGCGCCACCTTCTGGAAGCCTTGCGCGATCAGGACGAAGACATTGAACCAGAGCGCGAGCATCGCAGTGACGACATAGACCGTGCGCCAGACACCGGAAAGACCCTTGCCGTACAGCGCGTAGACCGCAACCGCCAGCAGCACCAGCGAGATGATGGCGACGACATGCGAGGGCAGGATCTTGGTGAAGGGAAACAGAAAGCCGGTCGCGCTGGTGAGGATCGTCAGGACAAGAAACCAGAGCGTCCAGCCGGGCATCCTGTTCGACGCGAGCATCCCGCCCGCGACGACGAAGCCGAGAGCGATAGCGATCATGCTGATGATGAGGTGAAAGACCGTAAACGCCGCTAACGACATACCTAAAATCATGATGCGCCCCTGTTTAGAATAAATCCAAGGCTACATCATACGCACGGCCGCGCAACAGAAGTTCCATTTCGCACGCTGCACTCCTGCAAATTTTTCAGGCCGTGCATTGCGCGATCAGCGATTGAGGAAATCCACCAGCTTCGGGATCACCTGACCCGGTGCTTCCTCGATCAGCCAATGTCCCGAGCCCTTGATGATGACGCCCTCGACGTTGGTGGCGACCAGCTTGCCCTGCTCGATCAGAAAATTGCCGCCCGCCTTTTCGCCGGAGAGAATGAGCATCGGCATCGGTAGCCTGGTTTTTGCGAAGTCCGCGAAATCGTCGGCGTCCTTCTCGAAAGCGCGAAACACCTCGAACCCCGCCTTCATGCGGCCCGGCTGCGCATAAGCCTTGGCGTAGAACTTCCGGTCCTTCTGAGAGATCGATTTTGCCGGGTTGGCGGCGAAATCATTCCAGAAATGTTCGAGATAGATGCGCTCGCGGCCAGTGACCAAAGCCAGCGGCGTCTTTCCGTAGAAATGGAAATGCCACAGGTCGCGCAGCAGCCACACGTTCTTCCAGTCACCGACACCGGGGAGAAAGGCATCCATCAGCACGATGCGGTCAACCTCAGCCGGATACTGCGCCGCGTAGGCATAGGCGACCATCAAGCCGATGTCGTGGCCGACGATCTTGACCTTCGTGTATCCGAGACTTTTCACCAGCGCGTGGATGTCCTGCGCCATTTCCTTCTTGGTGTAACCGCCGTCGGGCGCATCGGACTTGCCGAAGCCGCGCAGGTCCGGCGCGATCACGGTGTGCGTGTTCGCAAGTCCGGGAAACAGCGGCCGCCACATGTGGCTGGTCTGCGCATAACCGTGCAGCAGCACGACGGGATCGCCCTCGCCGGCGATGAGATAATTCAGCTTCACACCGTTGACGACGGCGGACCGGCTTTGCGGCATCGACTGCGCCGCCGCATCGCCGGAGGACGCGATCAGGGTGGACGCCATCATCAGACCGGCGCAGATCGCACCAATGACCCGTCGAAAATACCGCATGCTGAAATTCCTTTGAGGATCGGTACGATCCCGAAAATAAAAGGGGCTTGGCAAGCTCAGATAATCGGCAGGCGCAGTTCAATAATAACGCGGAATCGGACCGTTATGCGGGGTCTTGCGTTTCGACAGGTCGAACATGACCTGGTCGATGAAACACCAGCCCCAGCCTTCCGGCGGATCATACCCTTCGATAACGGGATGCTGCGTGGCGTGGAAATGTTTGGTGGCGTGCCGGTTGGGCGAATCGTCGCAGCAGCCGACATGACCGCAGGTCCGGCAAATCCGCAGATGCAGCCAGGCGCTGCCGGTCTTCAGGCACTCCTCGCAGCCGAGCGCGCTCGGGGTGACGTCCCTGATTTCCGCGATGTGCTTGCAAGGCATGGTCAGGATCTCTCGATGAGAGCGTCGTCCGGCACTTCGCAAGCTAGAGAGGCTATGCCGGCTTGTCGCCAAGAAAACCGTGCAGCGCAGCCACAACCTGCGCCCCTTCGCCGATTGCGCCGCCGACGCGCTTGACCGAACCGGCGCGCACGTCGCCGACGGCGAACACGCCGGGCACCGAGGTCTCCAGCGCCGACACTGGCCGCCCGCACTGTGCGCCGGTCAGGACGAAGCCGGTGCGATCGAGGGTCACGCCGCAGTCCGCGAGCCACGCGGTGGCGGGATCGGCCCCGACAAACAGAAACACGTTGCGGATTTCGCCCTCAGCTTCGACCCCTGACTTCCGGTTGCGCCAGCGCACCCGCTCAAGCCCGCCATCGTCAGGGCCTTCCAGCCCGACGATCTCGGTATGGATCATCAGTTCGATGTTCGGCGTCGCCATGATGCGATCGATCAGATAGCGCGACATGCTGTCGGCGAGACCACCGCTGCGGATCATCATCCGCACTTTGCTGGCGTGGCTAGAGAGAAACACCGCGGCTTGACCGGCGGAATTGCCGCCCCCGACGAGAACCACTTCCTGTTGCGCGCAGAGCCGCCCCTCGATCGGCGACGCCCAATACCAGACACCACGTCCCTCGAACGTGTCGAGGTTCTCGATCGTTGGCCGCCGGTAGCGTGCGCCGCTCGCGACGACGATGGATTTAGCCTTCAGGAAATGACCGCATTCGGTGGTAAGCCCGAATACGCCGTCACTTTTCGAACAGTCGAGCGACTTGGCTTCGACCGGAATCATCATGTCCGCGCCGAACTTCTGCGCCTGATTGTAGGCCCGCCCGGCCAGTGCCTGACCCGAGATGCCGGTCGGAAATCCGAGATAGTTCTCGATCCGCGCGCTGGCGCCGGCCTGCCCGCCGAAATGGCGCGCATCGAGCACCGCCACCGACAATCCTTCCGACGCGGCATACACCGCGGTCGCAAGGCCGGCGGGACCACCGCCGACGACGGCGACGTCATAGAGTTTGTCCCGTATCGGACCGCCGATCATTCCCATCGCATACGCAAGATCGACTTCGCTGGGATTGCGCAGCACGGTGCCATCCGGGGCCACCACCAGCGGCAGATCGGCGGGCGAGGGCGAATAGCGCGCGATCAGATCGGCCGCGTCCGTGTCGGCGGCGGGATCGAGCACGTGATGGGGAACACCGTTGCGCGACAGAAAGCCCTGAAGCCGCACCACGCCGCCCAGCGACGGCGAACCGATCAGCACCGGGCCTCCGACGCCGGCCTGGATCAGCGCAACACGACGCAGAATCAGTGCGCGCATGATGCGCTCGCCGAGATCGGCTTCGGCGACAAGCAGCGCGCGCAGATCGGGCGGCGCAATCAGCAACGTCTCGACATCGCCCTCGGCGGCGCCGTTCACCAGCGCGCGTCGGCCAGAAAGCTGCCCGATCTCGGCGAGAAACTGGCCCGGCCCCTGATCGATCACCGGCGTGACGTGACCCATGCCGTCGCGCTGGGTGATGGCGACGTGCCCGGAGAGAATGACGAACATGCCGGGCCCGACCTTGCCGGTCTCGAACAGCAGCTCGCCATCCTTATAGTGATGCACCTCGCCGAACCGGCGCATGCGGCCGATCTCGGCATCCGTCAGCGTCGGGAATGTCTGCTCGTAGCGTGGAAACGACCGCGCGAGCGCCGATTGCGGGGCCTCTCTATTCGTTGCAGCGGGGTCTGTCGCCGGTTTGGTCGTCATGTCTCGAACCCTTGCTTGAATAACGAGCGGACTCTGCGAACAGCCGTCAGCATCATGTCAGCCTAGATCGTGCTTGAAGTGGGGATAATCAAGAAAGGTGCCAAGCCGGATGTCATCACCGGGAACGGTCGCAACTGGACGATTATCCGCCGCGGTCTCGCGGATCGGAAGGTGCACAGGGAGAAACAGCCTCGTCCCGCGCCCGCGCATCGTCATCCGGCGTGACAATCGCCATTCCTGCGCGGCCGCGTGCCTGCGACTTGCGCCGTTTCAGGTTGTCACGCAACGCCGATTTCAGCCGCGCCTCGCGCGCGGATTTGGCATCGTTCTTGTCGGGGTCGTTCGCCATTCAGCTTTGCTCGCATCTCGCCTTGACCGTCTCGCCGATGACGGTCAGGTGGGATAATATCGGATCCAGCGAACAATGTGACAGGAAGAAACCATGACGGATGAAGCGACAGCGCTCGCGCCGGCAGTGCAGGAGACGCTTCGTGGCTGGCATCGGTTTGTCGAAACCAAAAACGAAGAAGTGCTGCGGCCATTGTTCGCGGAGACCACCGTGTTCCGCTCACCGTTTGTGCACCTGCCGATTCCGGGACGTCCCGCCAGCGTGCTGATCCTCGGGGCGGTCGTGCAGATTTTCGAGAATTTCCGCTACCACCGCATGTTCGTGTCCGGCACCCACGATGTGGGGCTAGAGTTCAGCGCCAATATTGGCGAACTGAAACTGAAGGGGGTCGATCTGGTGAAATTCGATTCCGCGGGCAAGATCATCGAATTCGAGGTGATGATCCGGCCTTTCAAGGCCCTGGAGGCCCTGAGCACCCGTATGAGCGCCCGGATCGGTCCGGAGCTTGCGAAATACAAGACGGCGGCGGCCTGAGTTCCAGTCCAGGGACCGAAGAATGAGCTGTTCGGCGCTTGCACCATCGGTGGCCTTATGGCAAAGGAACGCGCGCCTTTAGAGGCTTTTCAGCTGATTCACGTACACCGTACGGTTCTGGCTTTTTCTCGTCTGGCGTTCGCTGCCGTAGCTCAGTGGTAGAGCACTCCATTGGTAATGGAGAGGTCGACAGTTCAATCCTGTCTGGCAGCACCAGCCTACCTCCCTTCAAGATTCAGGACAGGCCGCAGCGTCTTCGCTGTTTCGCACGGCGCGAAAAGCTCTTTGATTTCAACAACAAGAACCCTTGCCAGAATTTCGCCAAAATCGCTGATTCTTCGCGAAAATTTTAACCAGCCATCCGGATACTGCGCCCGCACGTAAAAATACTGAAATCCGGGGGGATTTGGAATTATGGCTTTGCGGTTCAAGGTCGGAAAAAATCTGTTTCGCTTCAAATTACCGAGCCTGAAGCTCGGCGTTCGGGGAAGTCTCTTCCTGGCATTCGCAGTCATCGCCGGCATGGCGATCGCGATCAGCGCAGGAGCGAGCCTGCTGCTTGGCCAGCTCGGCGGCATGATGACCGAACTCAGCAACCGCGACATTCCTCGCCTGACGGCGAGCTTGCAGCTATCCGCTCTGAGCCAGAGCCTCGCCTCGCGCGGACCAGCGGTGCTCGCATCGGACGATGAAAGCGTACTTCAAACGCGCGTCAAGGACCTGAAAGACGCTCAGACCGCCGCCATCGAGAAGCTGAAAGAGATCAAGAATCTCAACGCCGACCCGTCCGTCGTGACGGCGCTCGAAGAAAACGTCAGAATGATCGACGACACCATCACCAGCCTGCAGTCGGCGGCAAAGGAACGGCTCGATCTCGCCGGGCAGCATACCCAGCAGTTCGAGGCTGCGCGCAAGGCCCACGCCGCGGTCGTCAATATGATCAATTCCAGCACCGATCAGGCGAAATCCGTGGTCAACTCCGCACTGACAAACCTGAGCGTCGATGGCCGCGACGCCCTGAAAGCCATGCAGGGCGTCGATATGCTGGCCAGCCTGCTGGCAGACGTCAACTTTGCCGCAAGCAACATCAGCGCCGCTGCCAGCGCCAACAACGCCGAGACGCTCAGCGATCAGGAATATGCGTTCTCGGTGACGTCCGACAGCATCGACACTTCTCTTGCTTCGCTTGGCCGCCGCGGCGATGGCGACAAGATGAAGGAAGCCGTCGCGCAACTGTTGGCGTTCGGCAACAAGAAGACCGGCGTCTTCAAGCTCCGCCAGAAGGAGCTGGATTCCGCCGATTACGGCCGGCTTATTCTGGAAGAGACCGGCAAGCTCAACCGTGGTCTCGAGATGAGCATCAAGCGGCTGGTCGATGACGTGCAGACGGCGACGGACACCGCAGCGACCAAGGCGCGCAGCACGATTGCGCTGGGAACGACAACCATGCTCGCACTCGGCGCGCTCACGCTGATCGGATCCGCGCTGTTCGTCTGGCTCTATGTCGGCCGCAACATCCTGGGCCGCATCAGCAACCTGCAGAACGTGATGCGCCGGCTGTCCGAGGGCGACCTTGACGCCGAGGTGAAACGCAGCCGCCAGCAGGACGAAATCGCCGTCATGGCCGGCTCGCTCGAGGTGTTCCGCGAGAGCATGATCCGCTCGCGTGCGCTGAGCAGCGAACAGGACCAGGACCGCGTCGCCAAGGCCGAGCGCGCGTCGCGCATCGAAACCCAGATCGTGCATTTCGAGGACAAGGTGCGGGCCGCGCTTGACGGCCTGATGACCTCGGCCAATGTCATGCAATCGACGGCGGAGAGCATGTCGACATCCGCCGAGCATTCGAGCGCTCTGGTGAGCACCGTCGCGTCCGCCGCCGAGGAAACCTCGGTCAACGTGCAGACGGTTTCGGCCGGCACCGAGGAATTGACCTCGTCGATTCAGGAAATCAGCCGCCAGGTCACGAACTCGACCAAGATCGCCGCCAACGCGGTCAGCGACGCCGGCAAGACCGACGCCACCATGCAGGGCCTCGCCGACAACGCCAACCGCATCAGCAGCGTGGTCGATCTCATTCAGGAAATCGCATCGCAGACCAACCTGCTGGCGCTCAACGCCACCATCGAAGCCGCGCGTGCCGGCGAAGCCGGCCGTGGCTTCGCTGTCGTCGCGTCGGAAGTCAAAAGCCTCGCCGAACAGACAGCAAAGGCGACCGATGAAATCCGCTCGCAGATTGCCAATATGCAGACCGTCACCACGTCGGCGGTCGGCGCAATCCGCAGTATCGGCGCTACCATCGGCGAGATCAGTGAAGTAACCACCGCCATCGCCGCAGCGGTCGAAGAGCAAGGCGCTGCAACGCGCGAGATTGCCCGCAACATCCAGCACGCCGCCAGCGGCACCTCGGAAGTCTCGAGCAACATCGTCGGCGTGAGCCGCGCCTCGAGCGAGGCCGGAGTTGCAGCGGGCGATGTGCTGAACGCATCGAACGAACTTCGCCGCGAAGCCGACACGCTTCGCGCAGAGGTCGATGCCTTCCTGCTGAACATCCGCGCCGCATAATTGCGTCTACATGCTATGCCGACTGGCATGGCTGCGTTCTGTTTGGGGTTCGGTGCCTTGTGCTCCGAACCCCAATTCGTTGATGGCGCGCGCCATATCGAAAATGCAGGCTCCACGTTCCATGGAACAGCATGATTCCTTGGTGCTTTTGGCTCCTGCGTCCGCGCACCGAACCACACATCAGATTGACTCTTCTGGACCTCCATGGTCCTTGCTAGTTTCGATGCGGGGAAATCGCGCGTGCCGTCAAGACATCGCCTTCTGCCCGATCAGTTGAGCTAACGGCGTCTTCAGGGCGACGTCTTTACATGCAAGGAGACAGCGCATGAGCATAGTGCCGGGTTCGGATGTGAATGGCGGAGTGTCGGTCGGCCGGGATGCGCTGATCGCGCCGCGCAACGACTGGACCCGCGCGGAAGCGCAGACGCTTTACGATCTTCCGTTCGCGGATCTGATCTTTCAGGCGCAAAGCATTCATCGCCGTAACTTCGATCCCAACCACGTCGAGACCGCGAGCCTGCTCAGCATCAAGACCGGCGGCTGCCCCGAGGATTGCGGCTACTGCTCGCAGAGCGCCAAGTACGACACCGGCCTCAAGGCCTCCAAACTGATGGATCACGACGACGTCGTTGAGACCGCAAGGCGTGCCAAGGAAGCCGGCGCAGAACGCTTCTGCATGGCGGCTGCGTGGCGCAATCCGAAGGACAAGGATCTCGACAAGGTTTGCGACATGGTCAGCGCCGTGAAGGGTCTCGGCATGGAGACCTGCGTCACGCTCGGCATGCTGACCGACAAGCAGGCGAAGCGGCTGCACGATGCCGGCCTCGACTTCTACAATCATAACGTCGACACCTCGCCGGAATTCTACGACAAGATCATCACCACGCGCACGATGCAGGATCGCATCGACACGCTGGCGCATGCGCGTGAAGCCGGATTGAAGGTCTGTTGCGGCGGCATCATCGGCATGGGCGAGCAGGTCGATGATCGTCTCGGCATGCTGGCGCTGCTGGCGAACCTCCCCGAACATCCCGAGAGCGTTCCGATCAACATGTGGAACGAGGTCAAGGGCGTGCCGGTCAACGACACCGCCGAGCGGCCCGATCCGATCGCGCTGGTGCGGATGATCGCTGTGGCGCGCATCATGATGCCGCGAAGCGTGGTTCGCCTTTCCGCTGGCCGCCAGTACATGACCGATGAACTGCAGGCGCTGTGCTTCGTTGCCGGTGCCAACTCGATCTTCATCGGCGACGTGCTGCTGACCACCAAGAATCCGCAGACCGAACGCGACGCCAACCTGCTCGATCGCCTCGGTATCAAGTCGAAGCTCGACGATGGCAAGCACAGTTGCCATACGCATGCCGATGCGCAGCCGGCAGCCGCCACAGTGTCGATCAGCGGCGCAGCGGCGTCCTGACGCCGTTTCAAACGTCCGTCAGCATGGCCGCCTGCATGGCAACCATGCTGACGCAGTCCGTAAAACGCGCCTTTTCGGCTGGCGGACACTAGCGCGGCGAGGTTTGCCGCGTTAAGCCGAGCCTGAAAACTGCGATTGCGAGACGATGCACACCAAAACAGCCCCACTGCCCGTAGCCCCTGACGGCCTGCGCTATCCGATTGAGACCCCGCCCAAACCGGACGAAGCGATCGAACTCGCGCCCGGCCTGATATGGGTGCGCATGACTCTGCCGTTCCGTCTCAACCATGTGAACATCTACCTGCTCGCCGACGGCGACGGCTGGACCATGGTCGATACCGGCATCGGCAACGACGCCACCATCGCGGCATGGACGACCTTGTTCGAAGGCCCGCTCAAGGGCTTTCACATCACCCGGCTGATCGTGACGCATTCGCACCCGGACCACGTCGGGCTCGCGGGCTGGATCGTCGAGCGTTTCGGCTGCCCGCTTCTGATGTCGCAGGTCGAATATCTGCAGGCCGCGTATCACCAGCATCGCGGCTCGCCGGAACGTAAGCTGGAGCAGCGGCTGTTCTTCCGCCGTCACGGCATGGACGAAGAGATCACCGAAGCGCTGCTCGGCAAGGGCCAGGATTACCTGACGCGCGTGTCGATCCTCCCCGCATCCTATTATCGCCTGTCCAAGGGCGACGAGATCACGATCGGCACGCGGACGTTCAAGGTCCTCACCGGTGGCGGTCACGCGCTCGATCAGGTCATGCTCTATTGCGAAGCCGACAACATCTTCCTGTCGGCGGATCAGGTGCTGAGCAAGATTTCGCCGAATGTCAGCGTGTGGGCGGTGGAACCCGACGCCAATTCGCTGGGCGAATACCTGACCTCGCTCGAGGAGCTCGCAGGCCTGCTGCCGGATGACGTTCTGGTGCTGCCCGGTCACGGCGTGCCGTTCTACGGCGCAAAGACGCGCATCAAGCAACTCGCGGATCACCACGAAGAACGGTGCCAGCTGATCGCGGCTGCATGCCGTGCATCGCCGAAGACCTCCGCAGAACTGGTGCCGGTGGTGTTCCACAAGCACGTCCTCGACGCCCACCAGACCGGCTTCGCCGCCGGCGAGCTGATCGCGCACGTCAATCACATGCTGGCCGGAGGCCGGCTGACGTCCAGTCTTGGCGCCGATGGTGTGCTGCGTTTCGCCACCGCCTGACTGGACCCCAATGCGCTGATTGAACGGAATTGATCCCGAGATGATCTGGATCAAGTTTTTGTCGCATACGAGCCCGGCGAAAACGGCCTCGACATCAAAGCTGGAAAAGCTCTAAAAAGGCCTCGCGCACGGCGGAAGGCCCTTGGCCTGGTTGCCGTATTCCGGGTTCCCATCCAGGATTTTTGTGATGGATTACAACAAGTTCTTCGACGATGCCCTCGGGCGGCTTCATGACGAGCGGCGCTACCGCGTTTTCGCGGATCTGGAGCGGATCGCTGGCCGCTTCCCCCACGCGACATGGCACTCGCCCAAAGGCCCGCGCCCGATCGTGATGTGGTGCTCGAACGACTATCTCGGGATGGGTCAACATCCGAAAGTCGTCGGCGCCATGGTGGAGACCGCGACCCGCGCCGGCACCGGTGCCGGAGGCACCCGCAACATTGCCGGAAACAACCACTCTCTGATCCAGCTTGAGCACGAACTGGCCGATCTGCACGGCAAGGAAGCGGCGCTGGTTTTCACCTCGGGCTATGTGTCCAACCAGACCGGTATCGCGACACTGGCGAAGCTGATTCCGAACTGCCTGATCCTGTCGGACGCGCTGAACCACAACTCGATGATCGAGGGCATCCGTCAGTCCGGCACTCAGTACCTCGTGTTTCGCCACAACGACGTCGGGCATCTTGAAGAATTGCTGCGCGCCAATCCGGGCCGTCCGACGCTGATCGTCTGCGAAAGCCTGTACTCGATGGATGGCGATGTCGCGCCGCTGGCGAAGATCTGCGATCTCGCCGAGCGTTACGGCGCGATGACCTATGTCGATGAAGTTCATGCGGTCGGCATGTACGGCCCGCGCGGCGGCGGCATTGCCGAGCGCGACGGCGTGATGCACCGGATCGATATTCTCGAAGGCACGCTGGCAAAGGCGTTTGGCTGCCTCGGCGGCTACATCGCCGGCAGCGCCAAGATGGTCGATGCGGTGCGCTCCTATGCGCCGGGCTTTATCTTCACCACGGCCCTTCCGCCTGCGATCTGCTCGGCCGCGACCGCCGCGATCAAACATCTGAAATCGTCGTCATGGGAGCGCGAGCGTCATCAGGACCGCGCCGCGCGGCTCAAGGCCATTCTCATTGCCGCCGGCCTGCCGGTGATGTCGAGCGATACGCACATCGTCCCGTTGTTCGTGGGCGATCCGGAGCGCTGCAAGAAGGCATGCGACCTGCTGCTCGAACAGCACGGCATCTACATCCAGCCGATCAACTATCCGACGGTGCCCAAGGGTACGGAGCGCTTGCGCATTACCCCGTCGCCGTATCACGAGGACGCGCTGATCGACGGCCTCGCCGAGGCGCTGGTCCAGGTCTGGGAACAGCTCGGCCTGCCGCTGCACGCCAAATCCATGGCAGCTGAATAAATAGCAGCTGAATAAAACTACGGTCTTCTGACACTAAACGGCTTTGGCGTACCGTGCCGGCGTGTGCGACAACACGATCCGCATCAGGTCGGCGGCGTTGCGCGCACCCAGCTTGTCCATGATACGCGCGCGATGAACCTCGATGGTGCGGGGGCTGATGCCGAGCCGCCGTCCCGCTTCCTTGTTCGACGCACCGTGCGTGACCTGCGCCAGCACATCCCGTTCGCGCCGTGTCAAAAGCGCAAGGCCCGGGAAATCGGCGAGACCATCGATCCGTCCCACCATTGATCCGCGATAGATCAGGACGGCCTCGCGCACCCGGTCGATCATGGCTCCCGCCGAAAACGGCTTCTCAAGAAAATCCACCGCGCCGAGCTTCATGGCTGCGACGGCCATCGCGATGTCCGACTGACCGGAGATGACGAACACCGGCGGCGCAAACCGCGTATCGGCCAGTTGCTTCAGCACCGCCAGGCCGGAACGGCCCGGGAGCTGAAGATCGAGGATCACGCAGGACGGCGTGGACGACTGCAGCGATTCAAAGAACGACTCGCCGTCCGCGAACGCCCTCGCCTCAAACCCGTCAATTCTCAGCAGCAGCAGAAGGGCGTCGCGCACAGAAGGGTCGTCATCCACAACAACGACCGGGGCATCCTGCATAACGAAAGGCAGCATCTGACCCATGGCCCGCTCCTTGGTGCGTTACGTCTGTATTGCAACTTTTACGTGTATATGCTGATTCGGCTGATCCGCCAACATTTTTTGCCGCCAGACGAACCCGACCGGAGTCCGGATGCGTCTGATCTCGGACCGGGCTAAGGTCGCAACCGGGCGTTGGCCGCGGGCATGATCCCGAAAAGTGGGTACCGGTTTTCGGAGAGGATCATGCCCAAACGACAACAGGCGACTTTCGATGCTGCATGACTGGGGCGTGATCGCAGCCGCGTTCGGCTACATCGGCCTTCTGTTCGTTGTCGCGAGCTATGGCGAGCGGCTGACGCAGGTTCAGCGCGGCCGCCTCGGCACCATCATCTATCCGCTGTCGCTCGCGATCTACTGCACGTCCTGGACGTTCTTCGGCTCGGTCGGGCTTGCAACGCGGACCAGCGTCGAGTTTCTCGCGATCTATGTCGGCCCGATCCTGATGATCGCGTTCTGCACGCCGCTGTTGATGCGCGTCATTCAACTGGCGAAATCGCAGAACATCACCTCGATCGCCGACTTCATCGCCGCGCGCTACGGCAAGAGCCAGGCCGTCGCCGCAACCGCCGCCGCCATCGCCATCATCGGCTCGGTGCCCTACATCGCGCTTCAGCTAAAGGCCGTCGCGTCATCGCTGGAAACCATCCTCAATCAGGATCAGGACGTCTCCGGCATTCCCTACATCGGCGACATCGCTTTCATCGTCACCATTACGCTCGCCGCGTTCGCGGTGCTGTTCGGCACGCGCCAGACCGACGCCACCGAGCACCAGCACGGCCTGATGCTGGCGGTCGCGACAGAATCGCTGGTCAAGCTGGTGGCATTCATCGCCGCGGGCGTGTTCGTCACGTTTTTCATGTTCGGCCCGACCGAACTGATCGAACGCGCCATGAAGACGCCGGAGGCGGTGCGCGCCATCGAGGCCACGCCGTCGATCGGCAATTTCCTCGCCATGACGCTGCTGTCGTTTCTGGCGATCATGCTGCTGCCGCGGCAGTTCCACGTCAGCGTCGTCGAGAACTCGACCGAGGCCGAGGTTCGCCGCGCACGCTGGCTGTTTCCGCTCTATCTGATCGCGATCAACCTGTTCGTGATCCCGATCGCCATCGCGGGTCTCGTCACCTTTCCGTTCGGCGCATCGGACAGCGACATGTACGTGCTGGCGCTGCCGATCGAGGCCAAGGCGACGACGCTCAGCGTGATCGTATTTATCGGCGGCTTGTCGGCGGCCACCGCCATGGTGATCGTAGAGTGTGTGGCGCTCGCCATCATGGTGTCGAACGATATCATCGTGCCGCTGGTGCTGAAGCGGCGGCCCTCGTCGCAGCCCGGCGAGGTGAATTTCGGCGGCTTCCTGCTCAAGGTCCGGCGCGTCGCAATCTTCGTCATCATGGCGATGGCCTATTTGTATTATCACGCGCTGGGGAATGCGCAGCTTGCGGCCATCGGCCTGCTGTCATTCGCCGCCGTTGCCCAGCTTGCGCCGGCCTTTTTCGGCGGACTGTTCTGGCGGCGTGCGACCGCGCGCGGCGCCATGGGCGGCATGCTGATCGGCTTTGCGGTGTGGGCCTACACGCTGTTTCTGCCAAGTTTCGCCGAGGTCGATCCGCGCGGCGCGGTCTGGCTGAAGGAAGGGCTGTTCGGCATCGCCGCGCTTCGGCCCCGCGCGCTGCTCGGCACCGAAATGGCGCCACTGATCCACGGCGTGTTCTGGAGCCTTTCGCTCAACCTCTTGACCTACATCGTGCTGTCGCTGATGCGCCAGCCGACATCGATCGAACGGGTTCAGGCCGACCTGTTCGTGCCGAGCGAACTGGCGCCGATCGCTCCGAATTTCAGGCGCTGGCGCACGACGGTGACGGTGCAGGATCTGCTCAGCACCGTCGCGCAATATCTCGGCCCCGAGCGCGCGCAGGTGTCGTTCGAAACCTTCGCCGCAACCCATCACATCAATATCGATCGCGCGGCCCCTGCCGATTTCCGCCTGCTGCGCCACGCCGAACACCTGATCGCGTCGTCGATCGGCGCGGCCTCCTCGCGCCTCGTGCTGTCGCTGTTGCTGCGCAAGCGCGCGGTGTCCGCCAAGGCGGCGCTGAAACTACTCGACGACGCGCACACCGCGCTGCATTTCAACCGCGAGATGTTGCAGACCGCTCTCAACCACGTCCGGCAAGGCATCGCGGTGTTCAATCCGGAACTGCAGCTCATCACCTCCAACCAGCAGTTCGGCGAGATCCTCGACCTTCCGGCGCAGTACTCGCAGATCGGCATCCCGCTGGTCGAGATTCTCGAATTCATCGGCAGCAACGGACAGTCAGATTCGGACACAGATCCGGCCGCCCTGCAGCGGCGGCTTGCCGCCTACACCACCGAGGGCGAGCCCTATCTGGAGCGGCTGGCCGATCGCAACATGGTCGTCGAGGTTCGCGCCAACCGCATGCCGGGCGGCGCGCTGGTCATCACCTTTTCCGACATCACGCCGAGCTTCGAGGCGGCGGAAGCGCTGGAGCGCGCCAACGCGACGCTGGAAAAGCGCGTCCGCGAGCGCACCGAACAGCTGACCCGGCTCAACAGCGAGCTTGCGCTGGCCAAGAGCACCGCCGAAGAGGCCAACATCTCCAAGACCCGCTTCCTCGCAGCGGCCAGCCACGACATCCTGCAGCCGCTCAACGCGGCGCGTCTCTATGTCACCAGCCTGGTGGAACGGCAGGACGGCGGCGAGGATGCCCGCCTCGTCGGCAACATCGACGACTCGCTGGAAGCCATCGAAGAAATTCTCGGCGCGCTGCTCGACATCTCGCGGCTGGATTCCGGCGCGATGACACCGTCGATCTCCAGCTTCCGCATGAGCGACCTGATGCGCTCGCTCGAAGTGGAATTCGCGCCGATCGCGAAAGCGCGAAAGCTGAAGCTGACCTTCGTGCCGTGTTCGCTGCCGGTGTCCTCGGATCGCGTGCTGCTGCGCCGGCTGCTGCAAAACCTGATTTCGAACGCCATCAAGTACACGCCGAAAGGCCGCGTCCTGGTCGGCTGCCGCCGCAAGGGAAAATCCCTCGAAATCGCCATCTACGATACCGGGGTCGGAATTCCGGTTCAGAAGCGCACGGAGATCTTCAAGGAATTCCACCGGCTCGATCAGGGCGCGCGAATCGCGCGCGGGCTCGGGCTCGGACTGTCGATCGTGGAGCGGCTCGCGCGCGTGCTGAACCACGGCATCGTGGTCGGGTCGAACCACAGTGGCGGCTCACACTTCACCGTGATGATGCCGATCGCCAAGACCGTGACGCATACCGGCGCACTGGCCGGCGCGAGCATTTCCTCGAAAGCGCCGATGAGCGGCACCCTCATCGTCTGCATCGAGAACGACCGCGCCATTCTCGACGGCATGAAGACGCTGCTGACCGGCTGGGACGCCAAGGTGATCGCCGCCGTCGACCCGGCGGCGGCCGCGGAAGCGATCGCGGCGACCGACGAGCGCATCACCGGCCTCCTGGTCGATTATCATCTGGATCGCGGCAACGGCATCGCCGCGATCCGCGACATCCGGCAGCGATTTGGCGAGGGAATTCCCGCGATCCTGATCACCGCCGATCGCAGTCCGCACGTCCGTGACGCCGCGCGTGAGGACGGAATTGTGGTGCTCAACAAACCGCTCAAGCCGGCGGCGCTGCGCGCGCTGCTCGGACAATGGCGGGCGCAGCAGGCGGTGGCGGCGGAGTAGAGTCCGTTGGTACGTTCCGGCGGCGCTCAGGCGTGCGCGCGGTCGCTCAGCGTCAGGCCGGTGGCGGCTTCGAGTTCCCTGATGGCCTGAGGTCCGTCGATCACCTTGATGGTGGTCATGCCCATGTCGCGCGCGGGCTTCAGATTGACGCCCAGATCGTCGAGATAGACGCAATTCTTCGGATCGACATTGAGTGCCTCAACCATCATCCGGTAGATTCGCGGATCGGGCTTGCGCATGCCTATTTTTGCCGATTCGATGACAAAATCGAACAGCGCCATCGTTTCCGCGACGTAGATCGAACGGCCGCCGGAACTGCCGATGGCGTTGGCGGGAAGATTGTTGGTGATGCAGCCGGTCTTGAAGTGCTGCTTCACACGCCGCAACGCCTCGACCATCTCCGGGCGCGGATCGCCGGCGAGCAGCGGCAAGACATCCCGCCCCCGCACCTCGGCTCCCAGTGCGAGCGATTCGGCGGCGAACAGTTTGTCGAAGGTTTCGATATCCACTTCGGCGCGTTCGAATTTCGCCCATGCATTCTGGAAATGGTTCGCGGCGTTGGTCCGCCGGATGATATCGACGGGAAGGCCGCGGTTGGCTTCAAACCGCGCAAAGGCCTCGAAAGGCGACGTGGTGAGCACTCCGCCGAAATCCCAAATCACCGCCTCAACCATGATCGATTGCCTTCACTTCGCTGTATTGCGCATGGCTCATGCGGGCGCGACCGCCGCTACTTCGCCGTATCGGACTGTTTCCACTCTCCACCTGCGATCTTGGCGGCGGCGATCACCGCCTGCGTCCGGCTTTCGACGCCGAGCTTCTGCAGGATGGCGGAGACATGCGCCTTGATGGTGGCTTCGGAGACGCCGAGTTCGTAGGCGATCTGTTTGTTGAGCAAACCTTCGGACAGCATCATCAGCACCCGAACCTGCTGCGGTGTCAGTGTGACCAGGCGATCACGCAGTCTGGTCATGTCGGGATCGGCCGCCACGGAGAGATCGACGTCGGCCGGCACCCAGACATCGCCGTTCATGACCTTGCCGATGGCCTCGCGCAGGGTCTCGACGCCGAACCGCTTCGGGATGAAACCCGACGCCCCGAAATCCATTGAGCGGCGGATCGTCCCGGCGTCGTCGCTGGCGGACACGATGACCACCGGAATCGCCGGAAACTGCGCGCGCAGGTAGATCAGCCCGGAAAAGCCGCTGATCCCTGGCATCGACAGATCAAGCAGGATCAGATCGACGTCGGATTCGCGATCGAGCAGCGCCGTCAGTTCCTCGAACGATCCCGCCTCATCGATCCGGGCCGTCGCGACGACGGTCGCGACCGCTTGTCGCAGAGCATCGCGGAAGAGTGGGTGATCGTCGGCGACGACGAGATGCATACTGGCAGCGCTGGTCATTGATCCCGCTTGCAGAAGCTGAGTGAGCCTGACGGCCACATTGAATTCCCAGTGTTTACTGTCGTGTTTAGTCTTGCAAGTCATGGCCCGAAACCAAAAGCAGTCCGTGTGCTTAACGCGCCGATTGTGCACTGCAAGGTATCCCCGTTTCGCAGTTTATTCGGCCAAAAGTCTTATAGGGCGATGTTTCACGCCGATGTTACCTTGGCCGCGAACTTCTCGCGCTTATGAGCCGGCCAAAGAACGGCGCGCAGAGGCGATTTTATCAGCAACGTTTTTTGGGGAGAGCATCAAATGGCCACCATCACTACAACCTCGCCGCGGGCGGGCGGCATGACGAAGGACGAACGTTTCGTCATCTTCGCATCGTCGCTCGGCACCGTCTTCGAATGGTACGATTTTTACCTCTACGGCTCGCTGGCCGCGATCATCGGCGCGCAGTTCTTCAGCGCCTATCCGCCGGCCACCCGCGACATCTTCGCGTTGCTTGCATTCGCAGCGGGCTTCCTGGTTCGTCCGTTCGGCGCCATCGTGTTCGGCCGCATCGGCGACATCGTCGGCCGCAAATACACCTTCCTTGTTACCATTCTCATCATGGGCATCTCGACCTTCATCGTCGGCCTGCTCCCGAACGCAGCCACCATCGGCATCGCAGCTCCGATCATCCTGATCATCCTGCGCCTGCTGCAGGGTCTCGCGCTCGGCGGCGAATATGGCGGCGCAGCCACCTACGTCGCGGAGCATTCGCCTCCCGGCAAGCGCGGCTACTACACGTCGTTCATTCAGACCACCGCGACGCTCGGCCTGTTCCTGTCGCTGCTGGTCATTCTGTTCACCCGCACGATTCTCGGCGAGGCGGACTTCGCAGCCTGGGGCTGGCGCATTCCGTTCCTGCTCTCGGTCGTTCTGCTCGGCGTTTCTGTCGTGATCCGGCTGAAACTGAATGAATCGCCGGTCTTCCAGAAGATGAAGGACGAGGGCAAGGGCTCAAAAGCTCCGCTGACCGAATCCTTCGCGCGCTGGAGCAACGCCAAGATCGTGCTGATCGCATTGTTCGGCGGCGTGATGGGTCAGGGCGTGGTCTGGTACACGGGCCAGTTCTACGCGCTGTTCTTCCTGCAATCGATCCTGAAGGTCGACGGCTACACCGCAAACCTTCTGATCGCGTGGTCGCTGCTGCTGGGTACCGGCTTCTTCATCGTGTTCGGCGCGCTGTCGGACAAGATCGGCCGCAAGCCCATCATTCTCGCAGGCTGCCTGATCGCGGCGCTGACCTTCTTCCCGATCTTCCGCATGATCTCGACCAACGCCAACCCGGCGCTGGAAAAGGCCATCGAGACCGTGAAGGTTTCGGTTGTTGCGGATCCGAAGGGCTGCGGCGACTTGTTCAATCCGGTCGGCACCCGCGTGTTCTCGGCACCTTGCGATCTTGCCCGCGACTTCCTCGCGAAGTCTTCGGTCAAGTATGACACCGTCGCCGGTCCCGCCGGCTCGCCGGTGAAGATCTCGATCAACGGCACTGAGGTGCCTTACACCAAGCCTGCGGACTCCAATGCCGGCGCGACCGCTGCCCTCCAGGCGGCCGGTTATCCAAAGCCCGGTGCCGCCAATACGACGATCGTGAAGATGAACAGTCCGATCGACATCTTCCGTCCGCAGGTGGCTGCCATCATCGGTCTTCTGTTCGTTCTGGTGCTGTTCGTCACCATGGTGTACGGGCCGATCGCCGCGATGCTGGTCGAACTATTCCCGACCAAGATCCGGTACACGTCGATGTCGCTGCCCTATCATATCGGCAACGGCTGGTTCGGCGGTCTGTTGCCCGCGACATCGTTCGCGATCGTGGCATCGACCGGCGATATCTACTCAGGTCTCTGGTATCCGGTGATCTTCGCATTGATCACCGTGGTGGTCGGCTTCTTCTTCCTGCCGGAAACCAAGGACGTCGATATCTCCAAGTAACGATTGAAGGTCAGGCGGCACGGTCCGCCTGACCTTCCATCCAAACACATCGGCCGCGGATCGCTCCGCGGCCGTTTTTTTTGTTACGAGTTGCGCTCGCTCAGATCTCGGACAAGCGCTTCTGGAGACGAACCGCCATCTCGATCAGGCGATCCCAGACGCGATCGATCAGCGCCAGCAGCTTTTCGTGTTCGGGCGGCAGTTGCAGCTCGATCTTCCTGTCTGGCGACGCCTTGCTGTCCGGCGACGCCTGCGCGCTCTTTTTTGAATCTTCCTTGGCGAGCGGCGCGTCAGTCTTACCGGTGACGGTGTCGCGCTGGGCCAGTTGCTCCCGCAATTGCTTGTTATCGGTCTGAAGCCGGCCAATCTCGGTATCGAGCGCTGCACGCTCGTCCGGCACCAGCCGGCAGATCCAGCCGCTCTTGTTGGTGCAGATCGACACCACACCGTTGCGGGTATCGAGCCGCAGGAATCCGTCCGTGACCGGCGACAATGTGTAACGGCCATTTTCGGTATCCGGCGCAGTCTGGGCAGACGCCCCGTGACCCAGCATCAGCGTCGCCGCCAACGCTGCAAGACCGGTCCGGCGGATTGCCACCATAGAGAATGCCTCAACGATCATCCTGTCTGAACGCATGGGCTCGGCCCTCCCGCGCAATCGCCCCCGTCTTCGTCTCAGACGGCAGAGGTGTAGGCTTTGCGACCGGATTTCAACGCGTCCGCAAGCAATTCGATCCGATCCTGTCCCCAGAAAACCTCGCCGTCGAGAACCCAGGCCGGCGAGCCGAACACACCGGCCTCAATCGCATCCTGACGGTTCTGGTCATAGATCGCGCCGACTTCGTCCGACGCTGCGTGCCCCACGATGCTGGCGCCCGGCAGCCCTGCCTCGTCGGCCAGCCGCGCGACCGTGGCGGCGTCGGCCAGATCGAGCTGCTGCTCCCAGACACCGATGAAGGCGCGGCGCAGGAACGGTTCGGGATTCAATCCCGCCGCCATCGCAGCGATCACTGCGCCATCTGCAAGCCGCACATTGAACGGCCAGTGCTTCGGCTGAATATGGAAGTTGAGGCCGCGCTTCTCCCGCCAGCGCTGCATTTCCATGAAACGATAACGCTGCCGCGCCGGATGCCGCTTCGCCAGCGGCAGACCGCCGGTTTCGGAAAACAGATCGACGAGGACGACCGGCTTGTAGTTGATCTTCAACTGATGCGTGGCGGCCAGGTCCTGAAATAACGCATGGCCGATGTAAGCCCATGGCGACTGGATGGAAAAATAGTAGTCAATCTGGCGCGCCATCGGTCCTCCGGCTGCACGATTTCAGGAGGCTTCGGTCTTATCACAACCGAACCAAATCGCACCGAGAGGCGCGACATTGTGTGTCACGATTATCGCAGTGCGGCGAGTGCGCGCAGCGGTTGGATTTTTTCTTCAATTTCATAAATTATTTCAATGTGATACCTGTCAATCAGGCAATCTTGACTTGCCCGTATGCCGTCAGTATGGTCCGCGCGGTTTCCGTGGGTGGCGGGGCGTTTTTCTCTGAAATCGCGCGACGGGGGTGGGTGTCGACAGCAATGGCGAACGGCACGCACAACAACAGTCGCGGCGAGGGGGAACGAGACAAACCGCCTGCCGACGAAGCTGCGCTCTCCGCAAGGCTCAACCGTCTGAATCATCGGCTTTCCGACCTCCGGAAAGATCGCAAGAACCAGACAGATCAGTCAGGAAGCGGGGCAGCCTCCGCCAACGCATCAGCGATGGCCCGGGGGTTTCGCCTCTCCTCCGAATTGATTGCAGGTGTCGTTGTCGGAGCGGTCATTGGCTGGGGTATCGACCGTCTCTTGTCGACATCCCCCTGGGGTCTGATCGTGTTTTTTCTGCTCGGCTTCACCGCCGGCGTGATCAACGTGATGCGGGCAGCCGGCGTCGCAAACCGCGATGAGTCTGATCGTTCCTGACAAGGTCCCGCGACCGGTCCTGGGAATCGCTTGGAATTTCAAGCCAGCTCGCTGGCGGGTGTTACTGTCCGGCACGCCGGCAAAGATGAAAGACGAACGTGGATGGCCGATCCGATCCATCAATTTGAGATCCAGAAGATCTTCTCGCTGGGCCACATCGGCGGTCAGGAGATCGCGTTCACCAACTCATCGGCCTACATGTTCGGCGCGGTTGCCGTCGTCTCATTGCTGATGATCGGCGGCAGCGCCGGACGCCATCTGGTCCCCACCCGTTTCCAGTCCGTCGCGGAACTGTCCTATGAATTCGTCGGGAACACGCTGAGAGAAAGCGTCGGCGACGAAGGCATGAAGTTCTTCCCCTTCGTGTTCTCGCTGTTCATGTTCATCCTGACCGCAAACATGATCGGCATCATTCCCTACACCTTCACCGTGACCAGCCACCTCATCGTCACGCTGGCGCTGGCGCTGATGGTGTTCCTGACCGTGCTGCTCTACGGCATTTACAAGAACGGCTTCAAATTCTTCAAGCTGTTCGTGCCCAGTGGCATTCCGCTTTATATCCTGCCGCTCATCATGGTGATCGAGGTGATCTCGTTCCTGTCGCGGCCGGTGTCCCACTCCGTGCGTCTGTTCGCGAACATGCTGGCAGGTCACATCACCCTCAAGGTGTTTGCGGGATTCGTAACATCGCTGAGCGCGCTCGGCGCTGTGGGCATCTTCGGTTCGATATTGCCGCTGGCGATGACGACCGCGCTCACCGGCCTCGAAATTCTCGTGGCTTTCCTGCAGGCCTACGTCTTCACCATCCTGACCTGCATCTACCTCAACGACGCACTTCATCCCGGACACTGACCTCAGACACTGGCCGGATTTCACTCATCCACTGACACCAACATCCCAAGAAGGAGTTTCACCATGGATCCAGTTGCAGCAAAGTACATCGGCGCCGGCATCGCTTGTCTCGGCATGGGCGGCGCAGGTATCGGCGTCGGCATGATCTTCAGCCAGTTCCTCAACGGCGCGCTTCGCAACCCGTCGGCCTCGCAGGGCCAGTTCGCGAATCTGATTTTCGGCTTCGCCGTGACGGAAGCGCTCGGCATCTTCTCGCTGCTCGTCGCGCTGCTGCTGTTGTTCGCCGTCTGATTTCAGATGATGCGTTCGCCGCGGGGCCGTTAACGCGCCGCGGCTGACGCCTACAGGAGACGCTCATGGCGACGGGTCAGGGCACTGCAAAGGGCACGACCGCCCACACCGCGGCAGACGGACATGGCAAGGCGGGGTTTCCGCCTTTCCAGAAGGAGACGTTTGCCTCGCAGCTGGTGTCGTTCGCGATCGCCTTTGCGTTGCTTTACTTCATTGTGTCGAAGTTCGCGCTTCCGCGCGTCGGCGGCATTATCTCGAACCGCGAAAGCGTGATCGAAAACGATCTCGCCGAGGCGCAGAAGCTGAAAGACGAGTCCGATCAAGCTCTGAAGGCTTATGAAACCGAGCTTGCCGATGCGCGGGCGCGGGCTCAGGCCATCGGATCCGAGACTCGCGACAAGCTGAACGCGCAGGCCGAAAGCGACCGCAAGGCGCTGGAAGCCAGCCTCGCGGCCAAACTGGCCGAGGCCGAAAAGACCATTGCCTCAACGCGCACAACCGCGATGGGCAATGTCCGCTCGATCGCATCGGACGCGGCAACGGCTATCGTTCAGCGTCTCACCGGCGTTGCGCCCGACAGCAAGACTGTCGATAGCGCCGTCGATGCGTCATTGAAGGGATAACGACGATGTTCCAAGCAGAATTCTGGGTCGCCGTCGCGTTCGTCCTCCTGATGGGTGTGTTCGGCTATTTTGGCGTTCACCGCACCATCCTGCAGGCGCTCGACCATCGCCGCGATCGCATCAAGAAAGAACTCGACGACGCCCGTCGCCTCAAGGAAGAGGCCACGAAGCTTGTTGCCGAGTATCGCGCCCGCCGCGCCAGCGCCGAGCGTGAAGCGCAGGAGATCATCACCAGCGCCAAGGCCGATGCCGAGCGCATCGCGGCCGAAGCCAAGACGAAGATGGAAGATTTCGTCGCCCGCCGCACCAAGACCGCGGAAAACAAGATCGCCCAGGCCGAAAGCCAGGCGATTGCCGACGTCCGCGCGGCCGCTGCCGAAGCCGCTGTAACCGCCGCGTCCTCGATCATGACGCAGTCGGTCAAGGGTTCGGTCGCCGATGGCCTGATTGCCAAGGGCATCCAGGACGTTCGCAGCAAGCTGAACTAATATCCCACACACGATCTAAAAAGCCGGCCTCGTTGATTCGAGGCCGGCTTTTTGCTGTCAGATGAGAGCAGTCTTTGGATCTGAGACTCGTCATGGCCGGGCATAGCCATCCTTCGGACGGCTACCGGTGATGACAATCTTGCAAGATAGCGCCAACGCCGCTCAAAAGCGCCGTCGGTACGCAGGCCACACTTGGCCGATCCCGCCTCGGACTATTTCTTCTTCTTGCCACGCGGCTCCGGCTTCAGGGCCGCAGGATCGAACCCGACATAGAAGATGTACTTGTCGTTCGCGGCTTCGGTCGGCGCCGGATAGACGATATCTTCAGCGACAATGCTGAATTCGGTGTTTTCGCCTTCCATCGCCACCGTCGTCCGGAACGCCTTGGTGACGATGACCTTCTCCGGTGCGCCTTCCTGTACGACGGCGACGCGCATCGGCACATCGACCGTCGCCGGCGCGCCGGCGGGCCCGGAGATGATCCGGCCGACGACACCGATCCGCGCGGTGACTTGACCGCTCTGCAAATTGCAGTCGCGCGCGGTGCGGGTGATCGACCCCTGATAGCGCAGATCGTTGCCGGAGGCCGGCTTGCCCGGCAGGCCGACCGCGAGCGTGGACGCGCCGAAGCGAATCGCGACGCTGGGACAGGTGAGATCGCTGTTCTGCGTCGCCTGCGTTGACGGACTGGAGGATGTGCTGGCTTCCTGCGAGCTCGAGCCAAACAGCTGGCTGAACTTGCTGCCGATCGACGAACCGGTCGATGAACTGCCGGACGACCCGCCGGACATGCTGCCGCCGCCACAGCCCGACAGCGCCGTACTCGCCGCCACGGCCAGCGCAGCCATCGCTGCGCGCTTCAAACGCCTGCCACCCGCCATCATTGCTTCCAGTTGGCCCAAAAGATCGGAAAGGAACCTAGTGTCCTGAATCCGAAGTTCGCCTCATTTTTTAGCACCTTCGTAGCGAACTTCGGATTCAAAAGGACACTAGAAATTATGATTGTCGTGTGGTTTTGGTTCGCAAGTCCGCAAACGAGCGCGCTGTAGAAATGATGCGGACTTGCGAACCACCACACGAGACGGCCTTATAGCAGGGCAATGACGGCGAACCAAAGGCGCAAGGCCACCCTTCGGCACGCTGGTTAACCGCGGAAATCCTCATCCAGCAGGCCATACAGGCAGTGGTCCTGCCAGACCCCGTTGATGCAGAGATAACGCCGCGCCAGCCCCTCGCGGGCGAAGCCGCATTTCTCGAGAACCCGGATCGAGGACTGATTGGTCGGGATGCAGGCCGCCTCGATGCGGTGCAGGTTGAGCTCGCCGAACAGTGTCGGCAGCAGCACCCGGAGCGCCGCGGTCATATAGCCCTTGCCCGCATGGGGTTGGCCGACCCAGTAGCCGAGGGTCCCTGCCTGAACGATCCCGCGCCGCACATTGGCAAGCGTGACCCCGCCCACCAGCGCTCCGTCGCTCTCGCGAATCACCAGGAAGGGATAGGCCCGGTCCTCGGCGATATCCTCGGCGTAGCGCCGCAGCCGGCGGCGGAATCCCGAACGGGTCAAATCATCGGATGGCCAGATCGGCTCCCATGGCGTGAGAAACGTCCGGCTGATCTCGCGCAGTTCGCTCCACTGCGGATAGTCGGGCATTTGCGGCGCGCGCAACAGAAGCCCGTGTCCGCGCGGGGCGAGTGCCGGAGCCGTCGTCGTGGGCAAGCGAAACAGGGCCATCCCGAAACCCTTCTCCCGTATCCGGATGCAGGCGATGCATCCACGTACCTATTCTAGCACAATCTGCCGGCCATTCCGATCCGGCAAGCGGTGCGATGGAGTACTATGACGGCCTCGAAAATACATAAGCGAGACCCGTCAGCATCAACCCCGCGACCGCAAGCGTGATTGGCAGGCCGGGATCGCCAGCAAGCCGGAACAGGGTGAAGCCGATAATCATGCCGCCGAGCGCGGCCAGCTTCGCGTTGCGCGGAATGGCGCCGCGCGAACGCCACGCGCGCAGGGTCGGCCCAAAACGCTCATGCTCCAAAAGCCAGGCCTCGAACCGCGGAGAAGACCGCGCGAAGCACGCCGCCGCCAGGATCAGGAAAGGCGTTGTCGGCAGCACCGGCAGGAACGCGCCGACAAAGCCGAGCGCAACGAAGACAAATCCCAGGGCGAGGAAGAGGATGCGCAGAAGACGCGACGAGCGAGAATCATTGTCTGCGGGATCGCTGCTCACGTCGTCACATGCGGAGTTCTGCGTCAGTGCAGCAGCGCCCGGGCCTTCGGGCGCGCCAGACCTTCCGCCAGGCTGACGGCGGTATCGAGCCCACGGCCCTCGCCCAGCGCCACCACCGCCGGACGGCTGCGGCTAAGCAAGGCGCGCGCGGCATTGCGGGTCGATTCCACGCTGACAGCATCGATCCGCGCCACCAGTTCGTCCACCGTCAGCGGACGTCCGTAGGCCAGGATGTGCCGCGCCATCTGCTCGGCGCGGGCGCTGCAGCTTTCCATTCCCATCAGAAGGCCAGCCTTCATCTGCGCCTTGGAGCGGGCGATCTCCTTTTCGGTCAGCGTCTCGACGGCATTGTTCATTTCATCGACGATGACTTCCACCATCTCCGGCGCATCGGCGGGATCCGTCCCGGTGTAGAGCCCGAAAAATCCGGTGTCGGAGTAAGCCGCGTGGAATGTGTAGATCGAATAGCAAAGCCCGCGCTTCTCGCGAACTTCCTGGAACAGCCGCGATGACATGCCGCCGCCGAGGATGTTGGAGAAGACCTGCACGCTGAACAGCGATAGATCCGATTGCGGCACACCTTCGAGCGCCAGCGTCAGATGCGCCTGTTCGAGATCGCGACGAATGACGCGCGAGCCGCCCTTGCCGAACATCGCGGGCACCGGCTTCGGCCCCGGCGTGCCGGCGAAACTTGCGAAACGCTGCTCCACCTCGGCAACGACGTGCTTGTGATCGACTGCACCGGCCGCAGCGACCACCATTTCGGGGCCGCGATAGTGCGTCGTCAGGTAATTGTGCAGATTGTCGCGATTGAAACTGGCAAGCGTCTGCGGTGTGCCGAGCAGCGAACGGCCCAGCGGCTGGTCCGGATAACACAGTTCGCTGAGATGCTCGAAGATCACGTCGTCCGGCGTGTCCTGCGCAGCGCCGATTTCCTGCTCGATAACGCCTTTCTCGCGCTCCAATTCCTCGGCATCGAAGGACGGATTGGCGAGAATGTCCGACAGCACGTCGAGCGCCAGCGGCACATCGGCCTTCAGCACGCGCGCATAATAAGCGGTGGATTCGTTGCTGGTCGCGGCATTGAGATCGCCGCCGACCGCCTCGATTTCCTCGGCGATCTGCTGCGAGGTCCGCTGGGAAGTACCCTTGAAGGCCATATGTTCCAGAAGGTGCGACATGCCGTGTTCATCCGGCTTCTCGTCGCGTCCGCCGACGCCGGTCCACACGCCGAGCGCCGCGGTTTCCAGATGGGCCATCGTATCGGTGACCACCGTCAGTCCGGAGGCCAGCTTGGTGATGTTGACGCTCATCCGGCGACTCCCTGCTTCGCGGCCCGGCTCACCGAGTGAATGAACCGCTCGACTTCGGTCTGATCGTTCTTCATGACCTTGATGTGTTCGGACTTTGTCATCAGCCCGTCGAGCCACGCCGGCAGCGGCGGACGAACCCCGCACGCCGCCTCGACGGCATCGGGGAACTTCGCGGCATGGGCCGTCGAGAGCACGATATTGGGAACGGTCGAGACCGGCTTGTCCTGGTCGGCGACGGCAAGAGCCACCGCGGTGTGCGGATCGACCAGTTCGCCTGCTTCACGCCAGGCGGCGCGGATCGCGGCACTGGTCTCCACCTCGTCGGCGCGGCCCGCGTCGAAGTCTTCGCGAACCTGTTTCAGCACCGCATCGCTCAGCACAAAGCGGCCCGACTGCGCCAGTGAGCCCATCATCGCGCGAATGGCGGCGGCGTCGCGACCGGTGGCTTCGAACAGCAGCCGCTCGAAGTTGGACGAGATCTGGATGTCCATCGACGGCGATGTCGTGGCGTGGACCTGCTTCACCTCGTAGATGCCGGTCTTGAGCGTGCGCGCCAGAATGTCGTTGACGTTGGCGGCGATGCGCAAACGCCGGACCGGAAGGCCCATGCGCTTGGCGACATAGCCGGCGAAGATATCGCCGAAGTTTCCGGTCGGCACGGTGAAGTCGACTTCGCGTGCGGGCGCGCCCAAAGCAACCGCAGACGTGAAGTAGTAAACCACTTGCGCGACAATGCGCGCCCAGTTGATCGAGTTCACGCCGGACAGCGATACCGAATCGCGGAACGTGTGATGATTGAAAAGGCCTTTCACGATTCCCTGACAGTCGTCGAAGTTGCCTTCGATCGCCAGCGCGTGAACATTGGCCGCGCCGCTCGTGGTCATCATGCGCCGCTGCACGTCGGAAATGCGCCCGTTGGGAAACAGCACAATGAGATCGGCATTGTCGCGGCCGGCAAACGCATCGACCGCGGCGCCGCCGGTGTCGCCCGACGTCGCAACCACGATGGTGGTGCGCTGGCCGCGCTTCTCCAGCACGTGATCCATCAGCCGCGACAGCAGCTGCATCGCCACGTCCTTGAACGCGAGCGTCGGGCCGTGAAACAATTCAAGCACGAACTGGTGCGGCCCGATCTGGCTGAGCGGCACCACCGCCGGATGACGGAACGTGGCGTAGGCTTCGACGGCCATGCGGCCGAGATCGGCTTCCGAAATCTCGTCCGCGACGAAGGGGCGGATCACTTCAACCGCGACTTCCCAATAGGGACGGCCAAAAAACCCGGCGATGGTCTCGGGGCTGAGCTGCGGCCAGACTTCAGGCACATACAGGCCGCCGTCGCGGGCAAGCCCGGTCAGCATCACATCGCAGAACCCAAGCCGGGGCGCTTCGCCCCGTGTCGAAATATAGCTCGTCAAGCGATCCTCCAAAGGCTCAAGCCCGACGCAAGCCTTTGATAATGTTGGGTTATAAACTTCACCCACGGTGAAATCGAAACGCACCATATCGGCTGCGAACCGGCTTCACAAGAATCCAAACCGGGCCGGATCAAGCCCGGCGCTGGCCTGCGACCCAGAAACCGAAGGCCGCCGCCACCACGAGCGCCAGACCGAACCAGGTGATGGCATATTGCAGGTGGTTGTCCTTGAGCTGCACGTGCAGCGGGCCCGGCTTCGGGGTCCCCGAGGCTGGCTGCGGCGACTCGAGATCGATGTAGAAGGGCGCGACCTCGCCCCAGCCGAGCACCTGCGCCATCGAACGATGGTCGCGCACGAACCACAGCCGCTTGCCGGCATCTTCCGTCGGCGTGAATATGCCGGGCTCTTCCGAGAACCGCAGATAGCCGGTCAGTTCAACCGGCGCGCCGGTGACGAGCCGCGCCACCGCGCGGTCCTGCTGCGCACGATCCTGCATCGTGTTCTGCACGAAGCCGGCATTGATGACGACGCTGCGCCCATCCGCCAGCCGGGCCGGCATGAAGGCCCATGTCCCCGGCCCGGTAATATCGTCGCGCACCGCGGAGCCGGAGCTGTAGACCATGGCGTCTGGTCTGGCTTCGAACGTCGCGCTGAATTTGACGCGCAGAAACTCGTCATGGGCTGGCGTCAGCGTCGGCCACGCGGCCGCAGACGGCAACGCAACGGGCGCCTTGGCGAGCCGCTCGGTCAGCGCCGCGATCAGCGCATGCTTCTCGTCCTTGCGGCGAAGCTGCCAGACGCCGAGACCGGCGAGCACCGACACCATGACCAGTGCGATCACGGCAAGGCCGAAAATCCCTCGCTGGCGCGTGGGTTGGGTTGTGGCGGATTGGTTCATTTCGGTTTGCGCTCGATCAACTGACCTTCGGCGGCCTTGTGATGATACTGCAAGGCGATCAGCAACGCCTTCATCGGCCGCAGCGGCAGCAAGGTGGTCGCCAGAATCAGCGGTCCCCACAGCGCCGCATGCACCCAGAACGGCGGCTGATACTTGATTTCAACAATGAGCGCCGAGCCAACCACGATAAATCCCGCGATCATGATGATGAACACGGCCGGCCCATCGCCTGCATCGATGAAGGCGTAGTCGAGGCCGCAGACGGCGCAGTGCGGGCGCAATGTGAGGAACCCCGCATAGAGCTTGCCCTCGCCGCAGCGCGGGCACTTGCAGCCGAGGCCGCGCAGTACGGCCTGTGACACGCTCGCGGAAGCAGGATCGTCGGTCATGGCGTTGTTCTCATCGGCCTTCGCTACGCCCGCTGCCCCGCCCCCGCAAGGGCAAAGCGCTTCACGAAAAAGGGCGGCCCGAAGGCCGCCCTGATGGATGAAACCAGCGCGAGATCAGTGCGCGCCCGCCATGGTCGATGCACCATGTCCCCAGACATAGATGGCAATGAACAGGAACAGCCAGACCACGTCGACGAAGTGCCAGTACCAGGCGGCGAACTCGAAGCCGAGGTGCTGTTGCGGCGTGAAATGCCCCGCATAGGCGCGCAGCAAGCACACCAGCAGGAAGATGGTGCCGACCAGCACGTGGAAGCCATGGAAGCCCGTGGCCATGAAGAAGGTCGCGCCGTAGACGTTGCCCGCGAAGCTGAACGCCGCATGGCTGTACTCATAGATCTGCACGCAGGTGAACAGAGCGCCGAGGGCGACGGTGAGGATCAGTCCCCACTTCAGGCCCTTGCGGTCGCCCTCGAGCAGCGCGTGATGCGCCCAGGTCACCGTGGTGCCGGAGGTCAGCAGGATCAGCGTGTTGAGCAGCGGCAGATGCCACGGGTCGAAGGTCTCGATGCCCTTCGGAGGCCAGACGCCGCCGAACAATGCCTCGCGCGCGGCGTGAACCGGATCGGCCGGGAACAGCGCGGCGTTGAAATAAGCCCAGAACCACGCCACGAAGAACATCACTTCGGAGGCGATGAACAGGATCATGCCGTAGCGGTGATGCAACTGCACGACGCGGGTGTGATCGCCCTTGTACTGTGCCTCGCGGATCACGTCGGCCCACCAGCTCGCCATGGTGTAGAGCACGCCGATGGTGCCGACGCCGAACACGATCGGCGCGCCGGCGAACATCTTGTGCATCCATGCGACAGCACCCACGGCCATGATGAAGGCCGAGATGGAGCCGACGACCGGCCACGGGCTCGGATCGACGAGATGATAATCGTGGTGCTTGGCTTGGCCCGTTGCCATGTGGTCTCTCCGTGATGCCGGTGCGATCCGGCGCGTGTCGTCGTTATAGTCGAAAGATCAAAGATTGCCCTTGCGCTTGTCCGGCGCCGTCGCCGCAAGTGGCTTCGGTGCGGGATCTTTCACAGGGTAGAACGTGTAGGACAGGGTGATGGTGTTGAGGTCGTCGTATTCGCGATCGGCGGCGAGCGCCGGATCGACATAGAACACCACCGCCATTTCGCGCTTCTCGCCGGGACCGAACGATTGCTCGGTGAAGCAGAAGCAATTGATCTTCTGGAAGAACGCGCCGACCGTCAGGGGCGCGACATTGTAGGCGGCGACGCCCGTCGTCGTCCGCGCGGCCTGGTTGGTGACGGTGTAATAGACGGTCACGACCTCACCGATCTTGACGTTGATCTCTGTCTGCTCGGCTTCGAATTTCCAGGGCAAGCCGCCGCTGACGTTGGAATCGAAGCGCACGGCGATGCGGCGTTCCAGCGACTTTTCGGGCGCGGAGGTCGCGACCTGCGTTGTGCCGTTGAATCCGGTCATGCGGCAGAACCAGTCATAGAACGGCACCGCCGCGTAGGATGCGCCGACCATGAATGCGACGACGAACCCGCAGATCGACGCGACCATGATGTCGCGGTTGCTACGCGGCTTTGCCTTGCTGGCGGACTGTTGCGTCATGTCGTGCGCATCGCCTCCGTTCACAGCGGCCGATGAAGGACGATGGGGCCCTTCACCATGGTCACCGCAAAAAACAGCAGCACCAGCACACCCAGCGCCAGAGCTATGGCGATGGACCGCTCGCGCTGGCGCTTTTTCTGCTCCGGCGTGAGAACGATGCCCTGCGGTGGTTTCTTGCTGTCCATGACGATGCCCGCACTCATGACCACATCCGCACGACTGCGGACACCACGACTTCGGCCAGCAACACGGCGAACAATGCGAACAGATACAGGATTGAGAACTTGAACAGAGCGCGCGTGGCGCGCAGCGCAGCGCTACCGGTGCGATAGCGGTAGACGCGAACGGCGTACCAGAGCATGCCCGCGCCGAGAACCAGCGACGTCACGCCGTAGATCGCACTGAAGTATCCCAGCGGCCAGGGCGACGCCGCGACCGCCACCAGCAGGATCGTATAGAGCAGGATCTGAAGCCGCGTCGCATCGGGACCGGCGACGTTCGGCAGCATCGGCACGTTGGCGCGCTGGTAGTCGTCGGTGCGGAACAGCGCCAGCGCCCAGAAGTGCGGCGGCGTCCACAGGAAGATGATCAGGAACAGCAGGATCGGCTCGGGCGACAGCGAGCCCGTGGCTGCGGCCCAGGCGACAACAGGCGGCAGAGCGCCCGCAGCGCCGCCGATCACGATGTTCTGCGCGGTCCAGCGCTTCAGCCACATCGTGTAGATGACCACGTAGAAGAATATGGTGAAAGCGAGCAGTCCACCGGCGAGCCAGTTCACCAGAATGCCGAGCGTCATCACCGAGAAGAACGACAGCGTCAGACCGAAGGCCAGCGCCTCGCCGGGCAGGATGCGCCCGCGCGGAACCGGACGGTTCGCAGTGCGCGACATCAACGCATCGATGTCCGCATCGTACCACATGTTCAGCGCACCGGCCGCGCCGCCGCCGACTGCGATGCACAGGATCGACGTGACGGCCAGCACCGGATGGAAATGACCCGGCGCGATCACGAGCCCGACCAGCGCAGTGAACACCACCAGCGACATCACGCGCGGCTTCAGCAGCGCGATATAGTCGGCGACGCTCGCCTCGGAGATACGAGGCGACAGATCGATCGCGTGATGGTCGACAATCGACAAGATCTGAACTCACTTCCTGAACGTTTCATCCGCCGTGGCCGCTAAGCCGCGGCGGATGCATTGTCTGTCTCGGCCGCGGGATTACTGAACGCGCGGCAGAACTTCGAACTGATGGAACGGCGGCGGCGACGACAGCGTCCATTCCAGCGTCGTTGCACCGGGGCCCCACGGATTGTCCGCAGCCTGCTCCTTGCGGACGAAAGCCTGGATCACGCCGTAGATGAAGATCAGCACGCCGAACGCGGAGATGTAGGAGCCGATCGACGAGACCAGATTCCATCCGGCGAAGGCATCCGGATAGTCGATGTAGCGGCGCGGCATGCCCGACAGGCCGAGGAAATGCTGCGGGAAGAAGACCAGGTTCACGCCGACGAAGGTGACCCAGAAGTGCAGCTTGGCGATGCCTTCGCTGTACATGTAGCCGAACATCTTCGGGAACCAGTAGTACCAGCCCGCGAAGATCGCGAACACAGCGCCGAGCGACAGCACGTAGTGGAAGTGCGCGACGACGTAGTACGTATCCTGGAGAACGCGATCGACGCCGGCATTGGCGAGCACCACGCCGGTCACGCCGCCCAGCGTGAACAGGAAGATGAAGCCCATCGCCCATACCATCGGCGCCTTGAACTCGATCGAGCCGCCCCACATGGTGGCGATCCAAGAGAATATCTTCACGCCGGTCGGCACCGCAATGACCATGGTCGCCGCGACGAAATAGGCCTGCGTCGCCGACGACATGCCCACCGTGTACATGTGGTGTGCCCAGACCACGAAGCCGATGCCGCCGATGGCGACCATCGCGTAGGCCATGCCCAGATAGCCGAACACCGGCTTGCGCGAGAAGGTCGAGACGATCTGCGAAATCATGCCGAAGCCCGGCAGGATCAGGATGTACACTTCGGGGTGACCGAAGAACCAGAACAGATGCTGGAACAGCACCGGATCGCCGCCGCCTTCAGCCGAGAAGAACGTGGTACCGAAGTTGCGGTCGGTCAGCAGCATGGTGATCGCGCCGGCCAGAACCGGCAGCGACAGCAGCAGCAGGAATACGGTAACGAGGATCGACCA
>JAUSAX010000056.1 GCA_030652315.1 Afipia sp.
AGCCCGGTCATCGATGCTCCCATTCTCAATGCGACCAGAAGAGCATCGGGTCTGTTCGCGAGCATTGCCAAAGACATCTTTGACCTTGCAATAAATTTAGCAAGCGATAGGAATCGCTACATTGTATCTACAAAATAGATAGTTGAAGAATAACAGTTCGCCCCGGCAACGGAGGATCCGTCCTGCGCCTTGGGTCGGACATCAGGCCAACAACACATCCGACGTCATATCGACGCTCGACCAAGCCGTCGCCATGTTTGGAAAACTGCGAAGAATTAGGGTCGACAATGGCAGTCGATTTACGTCAAGAGAGTTCGACCTATGGGCGTATGCAAATGGCGTCATCCTGGATTTTGACCGTCCAGGTAAACCCACCGATAACGCTCTCATCGAGAGCTTCAATGCCCGTGCTCGTATCGAATGCTTCAACCAGCATTGGTTCTTGGACCTTGACGACGCCCGGACGAAGATCGAATCTTGGCGCCAAGACCACAACTAATGTGAGACCGCATAGTGCAATCGGCGAGAGCTGTCGCAACTCCATAGCCAGGACGTTCTCGGATTTTCCGGCGCACGACAGATCCTGCTGCGCAATCGCCCGCGCTTGCGCAGCATGAATGTCCGATCGTTCGCGCAGATGATCCCACTCAACCGGAGGACACTCCGGTCTGCCACGCCAATGCCAACGCACCCCCAGCGAGTGACAACGCACTGACGCCGCCGACCAGCAGGCCGATCTTTCTTCCGCCCGCCCAGCCCGAGAGCAACGCCTTCGACATCGTGTTGACCGCGACCGCGATGACGATGGCTTGCACAGCAGTATCCGCACCGATGCCATTCTGGTCGAGGCGAGCCATAGAAATAGTCACCGCGTCGACATCCGCTACGCCCGAGAGAGCTGCCAGGACCATCACACCGATATCCCCGAACGCGCGGCGCAGAATTTCGGCACACATCATCACCGCTGCGATGAAGGCCGCCAGCTTAAGCGCGGTGCCGATCTCCATCGGATTGTGGATTCGAAGTTTCGGAACATCCTGACCGGCATTACCCGTGAGAAAGACGGCTGCTCCGAATGCGAGAACGACAGCGGCGCTCGCGAGCGGCAACGCGAGAGACGCCAGCAGCGCGGCATTGAGGGCCACCGCCACCACTCCGACCCGGACCATCATCACCACGCCGGCGATCAAAATGCCCGCGCTGAGCAGCCTTGATGACTCCGGATGCTCCTTGCCCAGCCGCGCGAACGCTAGCGTGGTTGCCGTGGACGACGCCAGCCCGCCTGCGACGGCGGTCATGAGGACGCCCAGCCTATCGCCAAAGGCGCGCACCGCGATGTAACCGACGAAGGAAACGCCCGCCACGAGAATGGCGAGGAGCCATATCTGGTAGGGATTGACCGAATCCCAAGGATCGATCTTCCGGTTCGGGAGAAGTGGCAGCAACAGAAACGACATCACGAGCAGAACCAGAACCGCGCGAATTTCCGGCCACGTCAGCGATGCCACCCATTTATGCAGCGTTTCACGAAGGGCGAGAAGCACTGTCATTGCCACCGCGCAGGCGATGGCAGCCTGAAGGTCACCGACGACGGACATCACGCCGAGCAGGAAGGTCAGCAAGCCGGCGATAACCGACGTCACGCTCAAGTTCTGCTCCGCTTTCGCCTCCAGCCAATGGAAGCCGACGAACGCAGCAGCGTAGCCGACGAAAACAAATCCGATCACCGCGCCTCCGGCCTGAAGCGACACGGCGCCAGTGACGCCGCCGAGCAGACCCGACAGCGCAAATGTCCGGAAACCGGCAGGCCGCTGATGATCCTCTTCGTCGCGGGAGCGCCAGCCGCGTTCGAGGCCAACCAGAAGGCCGACCGCCAGCGATACCGTCAGGCGACCGAGAAGTTCATTCTGGTCCATGTCGAACCCGGTCCATGCAGCGACACTCCCGCAAATTCTGTGTGAAGGAGTGATCGGCGAAAAAGTCGGTCAGAGTCAACTGTAAGCGCACCGTCGATCCTACAAGCTGATTGTGCGAAGGCCAACCAACGCGGTTAGCAGATCGCCTTCCCGCTCGCACGCGCTGCCACTTGTCGCAGGCCCGGCCGCATTCTCAGCCCACCGTCCACGATCTCAGATGCAAGGTCTGACGATATCCCGGCTTAGTTGCTGCGTTTCCGCGGGCTCATCAGAGCCGGTCCATAACAAACGGCGAACCCCAGAAATGCAATGGCCCACGTGAATGCGGCGAGATGTAGAAGATGAGCGCTGGAGTTTGGAAAGGCTGCCGCGCAGATCCGGGCAAGCGCGGCCATGACCACCGCTAGATAGATCCCCTGCGTCGCCGTGGAGGCGACCAGTTGCTGGCCGGTGTGGCCAAGGCTCGCGCGGGTCATCACCGCAAGCGTCATGACCCCGGCCGCACCGGCCATCCACGCATGGACGCCGGTACTTGCCGGAAGATAATCAACGGCGGACGCGGCGTTCAGCAGAAAGCCGATCGGGATGAAGGCGTATCCGACATGAAGGATCAGCACGAGGCGATCACGGAATGTGCGGTCGCCAGCCCACCGCCTAAGGCGAATGGCGTTGAGAAGGCCAGCCACGCCGAGCGCGATGCCGGTCAAAGCCCCATCCGGTCGAACGATCCAGGTCAGCAAAGCTATCGCACTCAACGCAATGATCAGTAAGTCAAGGCGAGCAAACGGCACCGGCAGACGCCCGGGATTCTCCCGCACCAGCCAATTGCGGGTGAAGCTTGGAATGATACGGCCACCTATCATCATGATGAGCAATGTGACAACGGCGATGCCAATGCGAATGCTGTAATCCGCTGCGCCAACAAAGTGGGCCTCGGCGTGAAATGCGACGTTGCCCGTGAGGAGCAATGCGATCAGCACGACGATTTTTAAATTGCTCCAGTTCCGTCCGGCGACAATTTCCCGACTGGCTGCCGCTGCAATCAGCAGTAGAAAGCTGACGTCGATCAGCATTGCCGGGGCCCAGCCGATGCGAGCCGAACACACCACGGCAACGCGCCCGAGTATCCAGACAATGACCAGCGCCAGCAATGGCGTGCCCTGGATCGGTAACCGCCCGGTCCAGTTGGGAATTGCAGTGAACAGGAAGCCGGTGATCACAGCTGGCAGGTACCCGTACAGCATTTCATGCACGTGCCAGTCCCGCGGTGCGAAAGCGGTATTCAATTTCAGCTCGCCCAGAAACATCGGCAGCCACACCAGAATGGCGAGTCCCGCATAAGCCGCACCGAGCAGGAAGAACGGCCTGAATCCATAGGACAATAGCGCAGGGCCTTGATAGAGCCGCGGCCGTGGCACTGGTGTTTCTGAAGCTGTCATGCGCTCACCCTTCCTTGACACCGGGTCGGGTCATCTGAAGTCGGATTCACCACACGTTGGGGCCTGCCGCGAGATGTGTCCATCGGCAACTGGATCCGTGTTTTGCTTCGAGTTGATATCGCAATCGCCAAGGGTCGTGATCCACCACCAATTGCAGACTGCTCCCCGGATCCAGGTGCTCGGGGGGGGGGCGCGAACTTGATCAGATCATCGAGAGCCGAGGCTGCCCGCGCATGATCGTGAGCGACAACGGCACCGAGTTTACGTCGAACGCCATATTGGCCTAGCAGGGGGAGCTTGGCATCGAGGGGCACTACATCCCACCCGGCAAGCCGATGCAGAACGGATTCAGCGGTCCGGGTTTGCTGCCTCTGGCGTGCCAAGAAAATTACATTTCAATTTCAATCACATACGAGTTCGCAGTTTTATTCTGAATGGCGCGCCAAATTGCCACCATTCTGGACAAAACTGCGAACTCCCGCCGCTATCAATGTCGGCGAGGTTCCTGGATCGCTTGCAAAGCATGCATCGTCCAAAGCATTCAGCGCGGTGGGTTTCCGGGCGCAAAGCGGGCTTGGCAGACGTCTGCTCGTGACCGGGAACGGGCAGCACAGCGGTATTCGAGCATTCGATAGTTGTACAAGAGGCGTTGCAATGGAGGCGAATTGCAGTGCTTCGAGAGCCTGCAATTTGTCGATGACGGCTATCCTCATCAGACTTGGTGGAGGCGGGCTCGAGCCATTTCACTTGTTCGGCAAAGCGGGCGCGCAGATCGAAAAGCCGCGTGTCGGTGAGCGCAGTCGCAAGACCTCTCTGCCGGCTTCGCTGGGTGTCATGGCAAAACGCGAGCGGAAGGCGCGCAGAAACTGGCTACTGTTTGAAAAACCAAGATCATAGGCGATCTCCGTGATCGAGCGCGATGGGTGGTCAGATCGCATGAGCAGCAAACATCCGATAGAGATGGGCACGCGACACCGCGGAAGCGGCTCATCAGCAGAGTGGGACCAAGGTCCTAAGCCTGCCGCCAACCTGTCGACGCTGCTGGCGAAACCCGTTCCCGCCACGTTGACGCTCGTGCCGCCGAGAAATTCGTAATACACGTTGGTGATGCCGTCGACATTGGCGCGCGTGACCCTGCCGCCGGCATCGCGCCAACTCTTCTGATGGTCGAGCGTTAGCCCGAGACGGCCCGTCAGGCTGTCGCTGCGGCCGAACCGCTTGTTCCTTGATCTCTTCGCGTCAGTCCACGCGGACGTTCAAGCGCTTTGCAATGGATGCCCATTTCTGATCTTCCTCGCGCAGGAATTTCACGAAGGCTTCCGGGCTCGTTGGCGCCGCTTGCGTGCCAACCTTTGTAAGTCTCTCAATCACGGCAGGATCACGCAGCGTATCCGTTACCGCGCGATTCAACGTCTCGAGGATCTTCGGCGGCAATCCTGCCGGTCCAAAGACGCCAAACCAGCCCAGGGCACTGAATCCCGGATATCCCGACTCAGCGACTGTCGGCACGTTCGGCATCAGCGGGGAGCGATCCGGGCCGGTAATCGCAAGAACCTTCAAACGGCCCGTCGAGAGACTGCTGACCGTTGTCACAAGCGATGACTCAAACGACAAATCGATCTGGCCGCCCATCAGATCCTGAAGTGCCGGCGATGCGCCGCGATAGGGCACATGAAGCAAATTGATACCGGCCATATGGGAAAACAGATCGGCCGCCAGATGCGGCAGCGAGCCGTTGCCGACGCTAGCGTAGCTGAATTTGCCAGGCTGTTCCTTCGCCTGCTTGACGAGTTCCTGCACTGTGTTGAACGGGGCGTTGACATTGGCGACGATTGCGCCATCCGCAGTGACGGCATTGCTGATCGGTGTGAAGTCCTTGGCCGCGTCGAAGCCGAGATTGCTCTGAACGTGGGGCGCAATCGATATCCCGCTGACGGTCAGGATTCCCAACGTGTATCCATCGGGGCTCGTCTGGGCCAAGGCGCGTGTGCCAAGAATACCCGCGGCTCCGGAGCGATTCTCCACCACGATTGTCTGATTCAGCGCCTTCTGCAGCCCTCGCGCCACTTCGCGGCCAACCACGTCGGTGACTCCCCCGGCGGGAAACGGGATGATCAGTGTAATCGGCCGGCTTGGATAATCCGATTGAGCCCGCGCATCGCCGAGCATCGGTGCAAGAAGCAGTGACAGCGCACAGATTATGGTAAGTTTGATATTCATGTTTTCCTCTCGGTTATTTTATGTTGGCCAGTTCACACTTGGCTGATGAACTTGGTGGTCAGATAGCTTTGGATACCTTCGGCGCCTCCTTCTGAGCCATGTCCGCTGTCTTTGACACCGCCGAAGGGCAATTCACACACAATCATCTGGGTGTGATTGATGCCAATCATTCCGGCGTCAAGTTCTTTTCCGACTCGTATGGCGGTGCGCGCGGACTCGGTGAAGGCATACGCAGCCAGCCCATAGGGCAGGCGGTTCGACTCTTCGAGCGCATCATCGATCGTGTCGAAAGGTAGTACGAGAGCAAGCGGGCCGAACGGCTCCTCGTGCATGACTTTTGCGGCTGTTGGGATATCGGCCAGGATCGTCGGCTGCCAGAACAGTCCCGGGCCTGCGATGCGCTGGCCGCCGGTGACAATGCGCGCTCCCCGTGCGGTTGCGTCGGAGATAAGGTCGCTAACGGCATCGATGCGGCGCTGGTTCGAGATCGGCCCGACCTGAGTTTTTGGGTCGAGGCCATTTCCGACCTTCAACCCTTCGGTTGCCTTTGCAAACAGATCCAGAAATTTCTCATGGACTGGTTTCTGCACCAGAATGCGCGTCGGAGAGAGGCAGATTTGGCCAGTGCCGCGGAATTTTCCAGCTGCAAGGATCCTGGCGGCGGACTCCAGGTCGGCGTCCTCAAAGATAAGGGCTGGCGCATGTCCGCCCAGTTCGAGCGTGATCGGCTTCAAGGCCTGACCTGCCAGCACCGAGAGGTGACGGCCCACCGGCACCGAGCCTGTGAACGAGACCTTCCGCGTGACTGGCGATGCGATCAGGTATTCTGAAATTTCGGCCGGCGCACCGAATACGACATTCAACACCCCCGGCGGCAACCCTGCATCATGGAGGGCGCGGGCGATCTCGAGCGCGGTCGCGGGACATTCCTCGCCCGGCTTGATGATGACGGAGCATCCCGCGGCGAGCGCGGCGGCGATTTTTCGCGTCGGCGTGATAGCGGGAAAATTCCACGGCGCGAATGCGGCGACGGGACCGATCGGCTCGCGTCGCACCAGTTGATGTACGGCTTGATTGCGTGGCGGAACGATCCGCCCATAGACGCGCCGCCCTTCCTCGGCGAACCACTCGAAATAGTCCGCGGAGCTTGCGACCTCGTAGCGCGCCTCGAACAGGGGCTTGCCTTGTTCCAATGTTAGTTTTGTCGCAATGTCCTCGCTGCGCGCGCGCAACAGTTCGGCGGTCTTGCGAAGCACCTTGGCCCGTTCATAGGCGGACGTATTGCGCCAGGTCTTGAAAGCGCGCTGCGACGAGGCGAGGGCGGCGTCGAGATCGGCTCGCGTGGCATGCGGCACTTCGCCGATCGTTTCCCCGGTCGCGGGATTCACGACCGGCGAAACGTCACGACCGTCCGCGGATAGCCATTCTCCATCGATCAACAGGAACAGCTTGCTATAGGCGTTATGCATTACTATCCTTGCGCTGATTGCAAAAATAAGACTGTGCACTGTACTTAACGTGCACAGTTGTTTCTAAACAATATGTCGCTGGCGCTTAACACCTTTGCGGAAAATGCAAATATGCAGACAGACAAGCTGCTCGAAAGTTTGAGCGTTTTTGTCGATACGGTGCGGGCTGGAGGGTTCTCGGCGGTGGCGCGGCAGCGGGGCCTCGTTGCCTCTTCGATCGCCCGCCAGATCGATGCGCTTGAGGCTGATCTTCAGGTCGCCTTGTTCATGCGGTCGACGCGATCTCTAAAGCCCACCAAGGCGGGCGAACTGCTTTTTCATCGCGCCGTACGGATTCTGGACGAGCTTGCCGATACGCGCAGTGAGATCGCGATCTTCGACCGGGAGGTGCAAGGATTACTCCAGATCAGTTGCCTGCCCACATTCGGGCGGCGCTATGTGCTTCCTTGCTTGAGCAAGCTCCTGGAAAAGCATCTTGGTCTCAGGGTAGAGCTCGATTTGACCGAGAAATTGACCAATCCGAATATTGAGCGTCAGGATGCCGCGATCCGCTTCGGCGAGCAGCCCGACAGCAAGCTTATCGGCATGCGCATCAGCATGCAGCGCTATGTGGTCTGCGCGGCTCCCGCCTACCTGCACCGGTATGGTGTGCCGGCGACTCTTCAGGATTTTCATGGGCATAGGCTGATTGATAAACGGCACCGGGCGAGTGCACTGGGGTGGCGCGAGATCATGGGCCGACATCGCCTGGAGCAGACCGCCTACGTGTTTGAGTGCGATGACTTCGAAGCGCTGCGCATCGCCGCAATCGCAGGATCGGGAATCGCCCGGCTGCCGGACTGGGTCGTCGGCCCGGATGTTCGCGAGGGTGTGTTGCGCGAACTCAGCGTCGATGGAATTCCAAGCGAGCCCACCGGCATCTATCTGTTGCGGGCGTTACCCAAGCCCAGCGCCAAGCTCATTGCATTCGCCGAATGCCTTCAGGAAGTTATTGGCTCCCCTCCGGTCTGGGAGTGTTGAGGGCGCGACTGCCTGATTGTTGCGCGCGCGACGTGAATTACTATGCGACTTCGAGAACGATTTTGCCGAACACCTCGGTCCCCTCCATGCGGCGATGGGCATCCGCAGCGCGAGCCAGTGGAAAAGTGCTGTCGATCAGCGGTTTGATGTCGCCATTTTTAAGATGGTCGAGCCAGCGGACCTGGAATCGCCGGGTCATTGCTTGCTTCTCTTCCTGCGTGCGCGATTTCATCACGGTGCCGATGATCCGGATGTAGCGGAAAAGCAAGAGATCGAGCGGGAGCTTCGCGTCGGCGCCACCGCCCATGATGCCAACTTGAATCAGCCGACCGCCCTCGCCGAGAGAGCGTATGTTGCGCTCCAGATAGGGCGCTCCGATAAAATCGATCACCACGTCCGTGCCCCGGCCATCGGTGACCTTCATAACAGTCTCGACAAAATCCAGGGTCTTGTAGTCCACGGCATGATCGGCGCCGATTGCGCAAACCCGGTCAAGCTTTCCAGCTGTTGTGGTCGCGATGACGCGCGCGCCCGAAGCGTGAGCAAGCTGGACGGCAGCCGACCCGACACCGCCAGCGGCAGCGTGGATCAGGACGGCTTCCCTTTTCTGCAGACCCGCGAGATGGAACAGGGCTTCGTGCGCCGTAACGAAGACCTCGGGAATTGCAGCGGCCTGGACGAAGTTGAATTCTGCCGGGATAGGTATCGCCATGCGGTAGTCGATCCTCGCGACCTCGGCATAGGCGCCGCCGCCGACGATCCCCATCACGCGATCCCCGACCTTGAAGCCGGAGGTGTCGGATCCCGTTTCGATCACCTCACCGGCAATCTCAAGACCCATTAGGGTGGAATCACCGAAGTTCGGCCGGCCATAACTGCCACGGCGGAAATTAAGGTCAGCCCGGTTCAGACTCGCAGCGCGGACGCGGACCAGCAAGTCGGTTGGCCGCACCTCAGGTACCGGCGCTTCGGCAAGTCGCAGGACGTCAGCTTCGCCGAATTGATCGAACATAATGGCTTTCATGCTTCCAGCTTTCTTCGTGGTGCTCATTGTGGGCGATTACGGAAGCGGTAAATCGCCGCCGGAAAGCCTGCATAGAAGGCGAGGTGGGTGCACTCAATTCGGTGCGTCGTGTTACATTGTCTCTAGCGCTCGACGCCGCATTGCGCGATGCCGCAGTCGAATTTTTTATCCCGTCAAACCGATGGGATTCCGCAGGACCCAAGCAGCGGCGTGTCGGCGGAGGTTTCGACATCGTAGCTACCGCCGCTCACGTTCACCCATTTTTCGGGGCGCGCGCCAACGCTGCAATACGTGTTCTTTTGCCGTGTGGCTGCCGCTTGCCAAGATTGACAGGAGGTAGTTGCTCGCTGGCACATCGTGAACGGGCTTTTGTCGCACAACGCTTTTGCGTGATGTGCAAAGGTTCCATTTCGTCGCAGTTGTCTTCACGCAAGCTCTCAGGCTGCAACTCAGCAAGATCGCGTCAGCGTCCGGCATGCGAGGCTCTCCCCGTATTGCGAAATTTCCCGCCATCCGGTGGTGCTGGCACCGGCCTTGTGCGATGGCGGCACAAACGCTCTCGCTATGCGCGCGCCAATGGCGCGGGTCCGGTCGGGCTGAATGTGCAGCGGCAGACCGACAAGCTGTTCTCGGTCGCGCCGGCGGTGGGGGTGGGCGGTCAGTTCGCCTATGCCAACGGCATGTTGTTGCGGCCGTTCGCACGCGCAGGGTTCGGGTGTTCAGCGAGAACGAACTGACGGCGACGGCGTCCTTCATCGGCTCGCCTTCGGGCGCGCCGGGCTTCACGGTGACCACGCCGCTCGATCGATGGATGGGTGAAGTCTCCACCGGACTCGAAGTGCTGAGCAGCGATGTCTATGACGCGCGCATCAGCTACGACGGCCGTTACGGCGAAAACACCATCCAGCATGGCGGCAACGTGAAACTGCGCGCCAAATTCTGACGTCAGTGGGGAGCCTGACAGCCGCCGCGTCCGGTCAGGGGAGGGCGCGGCGGCGGGCAAGATCACCCCGCGCTGACCTTCTGCTCTCCCGAACGTCTGGAGGCAGCGCCAGAAAAGCAATGCCCACGCCGGTCATCGCCAGAGACGGACGTTGCGCAGTTTCCAGCTTGCGTGGAAATTATCGCGTAATCTCAATGATATAAGAGTTCGTAGTTTTATTCGGAGTGGCGCGCCAAGTTGCCTCCATTCAGAACAAAACTGCGAACGATATCGGCTCGTGGGCGGTGGTACTCTTCCGCGTTCTTCAGAGCTGACGTTGCAGCCAGGCCGAGGGTTTCCGCGTTCTGCCCCATAGGACCTTGGCGATGTTCGTTTGTGGGTGGCGCTTATCGTAGCCGCGATTGCTCGCGAAACCCTCGCGGCGTAACACCGGCAATTCGGCGAAAGGCGCGACTGAAGTGTGCCGGATCCGTGTAGCCGGAAGAAATCGCGATTTCGATAATCTTGGAATCAGTGTCACGCAAAAGCTTACTCGCATTCTCATATCTGACAGTGTCGAGCAGATCTGAATACGTAAGGCCGACGTGCGATAGCTTGCGTTGAAAGCTTCGCGTGCTGACCCTCGCCATCTCCGCGACTTCAGCAAGGGCTGGAATTCTTTCGTCCAGATAGGACGGCAGCATCAATTTAACCAATTCAGCGATGTCATAGCCAGAAGGCCCATTCTCGTCATCGTGCGGCGAAGGGCTTACTTCGTTTGAAGGATTAGACAAACTCAGGTGCGAGATCGGCACGTCGATCCAAGCGGCAGGCTGGCCCGACAGGAATCGTACATTTGGCCAGAGGGATTGCGTCGCCAGACTCGGCGTGTAGCGAGATTCAAAAGCGATCGTCGCCGGCATCCAGTCGAGCCCTGCGAATTGCCGGACGATGTATATGGCACAAATGTTCTGGATCCATTGCGCGTGCTCCAGATGCAGGAGCCCGGCTGTCCCGACGAGCCTGCTGCAAATCCGCGTGTGATCGTCATCGTGTTCGAGCCACATGCTCAGAACTGTATCCTCCCGCGACGCCCACCTGCAGGCGTGCCGCAACGCAACGAGCAGTGTCGGGGAGTGAGCGATCAGGGCCCGAGTTTTCTCTCTCAGATGGGAAAAATGCATCCGCTGACTGGCCAGGAATCCGAATTCTTCAATACCCTGGCTTCTCTGGGCGGTTTCCATGAAGCGGATTGCCGGCAGTAGCGGGACGTAGAGATCGCTCTTTGCTTCGAGAGACGACGGAAGCCGAAATTTTTCCAGAAGCGAACTCGTCGGCGCACCGATCTCATCAAGAATCCCGACGAAAGGAAGAAGAAACTGGCAGCGCGTTAAAGGGATGTTAGCCATTGGAATCTCGCCACGACCATAGGTGGATGCATTTCATCAGCCAGAATTTCACCGGATTCGCTACTGGCGAGCATCGAGAATTTCGCCGTTCTGTTGCCGGCACATGCCGGTCTTGAAGTGTAGTGGTTCGCGTCAAAAGTAATCGCAGGGTGCGCAGTGGTAATAATTCACCTGCAGATAGCGCGGTCGCTAGCGATTGGCGCGAAATGGCAAGACTGGCGATCTGCCTATTCTCAAAAGGATCAGAACAAAGCTCGGATGCCGATCAGACAGTGATTGGTTAGATCGCATTTGAGTTGTCCCGTGCCGCGCCTTGCGGAATGGTCCCACGCCGTTACTCAGCACGGCTTTGAATGAAGAGGTATGTCCATGCTCCGCTCGGTTGGGATCAGTCTCGCATTTGCTTCAGTCGCACTGATCGGTGGAGCATTTGCCCAGGCGCCAGGCAGTAAAATGCCGGTCACCGTTGACAATTTCGCCCGCGCGGAGACCGACCATTACCTCGCGGCGAATGCGAATGCGAAGGCCGTAGGCGGGCTCGGCAAGTTTCAGCACTCCCGGGAGCCCGTATCGATCGACAAGCAGACGGTCATCCGCATGAACCGGGATACGCTCTATTCGTTTGCGGTGTTTGATCTTGCCGGCGGGCCGGTAACGCTCTCGCTGCCTGACACGGGCAAGCGCTACATGTCGATGATGGTCGTCGATCAGGATCACTACCTGCCAATCGTCGCCTACGGCACGAAGCCGGTTACGCTGACGCAGAAATCGGTTGGCACTCGATATGCCTTCGTCGCTATCCGGACGCTGGTTGATCCCAACGATCCGAAGGATCTCGGCGAGGTCCACAAGCTTCAGGACGCCATCAAGGTCAGCCAGAAGGCAACAGGCAAGCTCGACCTTCCAAACTGGGATGAAGGGAGCCTGACGGACGTCCGCAATGCGCTGCTCGGATTGGCAAAGTTCCAGACGTCGTTTCGCGGTTCTTTTGGCGCCCGTGGCCAGGTCGATCCGATCCAGCACCTGATCGGCACCGCTGCCGGATGGGGTGGCATTCCGGACAAGGACGCCATCTACGTAAGCTTCACGCCTGCGAAGAACGACGGCAAGACGGTCTACACCTTCAGTATGCCGAAGACTGTGCCGGTGAAGGAGTTCTGGTCGGTCAGCGTGTACAACGCGAAGGGCTTCTTCGAGAAAAACGAATACAATGCCTATTCGATCAACGACATCACCGCGAAGAAGAATGCGGACGGCTCGGTGACCGTCCAGTTCGGCGGCTGTGACGGCAAGATCCCGAACTGTCTGCCGATCGTTGAAGGCTGGAACTACACCGTCCGGCTTTATCGGCCGGAGCAGCCCCTTGCCAGCGGCAAGTGGAAACTCCCGGAGGCGAAGCCCTTAATCTAAACCTCAAAGGATTGGCTTTCGAGGAGGAGAAATCGGTTTCGTCGCCTCTCACTGTCACGCGAGCCCGTGCCGTCCGCTTCTCGTAAGTCGGCATGGGCTTGGCTTTCTGTTGCCCTTCCTGATCATCCGTAAATGGAATTGGAATTATTATGCTCAGAACACTGATCATCGCAGCGGTCATCGGCTTCACATCGATGGAAGCGGCCCGCGCGCAGACCGACCTCAGCACCTACGCCGACGCCAACGGGTATTTGGACGTTCAGAAACTGACGTGCGCTCAGCTCGCAGGCACGTGGCAGCAAGATGCGGACATGCTCACCACCTGGTACAGCGGCTGGTACAATGGCCTGGCTCGCAAGCACTTGATGAACATCAAGCGGGCGAAAGAGGCCGAGCACGAGGTGATCGTGTATTGCAAAGCCAATCCGAACAAAAAGATTATCGAGGCGATCGCTGTTGTCTTCAAGGACATGCGGGCCACGGCGGGAATCAAGATGAAGCCGTAAACACGGAGCCTGAAGCCCTGGACGAAAAAGACAGCGGCCACCGCTCCAGATGGGGTGAGTGGTCGCAGTCTATGCCGCCCGGCGCGTATTGCGCCGGGCGAAAGGCCTTCCATTCCGACAATAGAGAGTGCCGAACTGCGCCGAAGCCGATATTCGCGCGCATGCGCGACCATGACTGAAAAATCGTAGGCGGAAAATTTCGATAGGTGCCGAACGAATGGTGAATTGTCGATGACTGTAAACTTGGTTAGATTCACAGGTGCGTCGATCTTCGTGCTGCTCGCGATCTGCGGGCAGGGCCTCGCGCAATCAAGCGCAGCTCAGCCGAAAGTCACTGACCCTCATTTCAAGATCGCACCCGGTTATCTGAAACCGGCGGAATTGCCGAACAGTTTGGTCCTGCTGGGCCCGCCCCCTGAGAGGGATTCGGCGGCTCTGGCCAAAGACGAAGAGGCGCGCAAGGCGACTATCCCGCTACGGGGCACCGAGCGCTGGAAGCTTGCTATCACCGACGCCGATCTGGCCTTCCCACAGGCGGCCGACAACTTTTCCTGCGCGATGGGTATCAAGATCAACGAAACGCAGACCCCTCGGCTCTATGCCATGATGCAGAAGGTGTTGTCCGACTTCGGTCTTTCCACCTACGGTGTGAAGAACAAGTACAATCGCGTTCGGCCCTTCGTCGTCCATGACGAAGCGACATGCAGGGCGGATCAGGAAGCGATCCTACGCGGGGACGGCTCCTACCCCTCCGGCCATACTGCTGCCGGGTGGGGATGGGCGCTGGTTTTCTCGCAGATCAATCCCGAGCGCTCGAACGAGTTGTTCAGGCGTGGCCTCGCCTTCGGCCAGAGCCGGGTGATTTGCAACGCTCATTGGCAGAGCGACGTCGATGCAGGGCGCATCATGGGAGCGGCCACCGTGGCACGGTTGCAGACCGATCCGGCCTTTCTTGCTGATCTCAAGGCGGCGGAGGCGGAAGTGAGTGCGGCCAAGGCGACGCCTTCAGCTTCAATGCCGGATTGTGCTGCCGAGGCCGCAGCCTTGTCCCAGCAATAAGGGGGCTCTGAATGGCCTTCAGTCGAAACAATCGCGCTAATCCGGGTTTTCGGACCACCCGCTTGAAACGCGACCTCGCGACCTAAAGCGTTCGGTGTTGGTAGGATTAAATAACAAATTTCAATAGTATAAGAGTTCGCAGTTTTATTCTGAATTGCGCGCCATTCAGCACTCATCTGCGAACCCGGAATTGCCCCGTTCCTACTGGCCAGGGCCGCTCATTCGAGCAAGTTTTGGCTGCCTTCGATGCGGTTTGGGTATCGATCAGCCGATAGAGCCGCTTGAGCTTGTCGTCGGCATCGTGACCTCTCGCTATGAAGCGATGACTCGGGGCAATGAGGCTGTCCCCGGCACATCGCCAATCAAGAGATGAGCCGCTCTTCTGGAGCTTCGAGTGGCGGCTTTTGCGGCTGCTCGGCGAGGGGGAAACGCATTGAAAAATTCGCGCCTCCGGTCAGGCGGTTTTCGGCCCTGACGGTGCCGCAGTGCGCTTCCACAATGCGCTTCACGATGGAGAGACCAAGGCCGGCGCCGCCGGAGTTCTGACGGTCGCGGCGCCAAAAGCGCTGGAAGATCAGGTCGCGGTCAATGTTCGCGACGCCTTCCCCCTCATCGAGAACGCTGACCGTTCCCTGTTCTCCCACCACGATCTCGACTTCGGTTTCTATGGGAGCGTGTTTGAGCGCGTTCTCGACGAGATTGCGGATCGCACGCCGCAGCATTTCCGCATTGCCCTTGATCCAGACCGCACCTTCCGCGCCGGTCAAGGCAACGGTCCTTTGTTGCGCCAACGCCAAGGGCGCTATGAATCCGACCAGGTCGGCGCAAACCTCATGCAGATCAGCCCTGTCGTCTGGATCGATCACGAGGGTTTCGAGCTCGGCGGCATCGAGCAACTGGCCGACGACGCGGCTCATGTCTTCTATGTCAAGATGGAGGGCCTTGACGGCGTCCTTGTCGGGCAGAGTCTCAATCCGCGCGCGCAGGACCGCGAGCGGGGTGCGCAGTTCGTGTGCGGCATCGGCGGTGAATTCGCGCTGTCGCCGGAATCCCTGTTCGAGACGGTCGAATGCCTGATTGACCGCAGTCACCAACGGAAGAATTTCTCTCGGAATGTCCTCTATGGGCAGCCTCACATCGATCTGCGTCGGATTGATATGCCTGGCGCGGTCGGAAGCGCGAAGCAGCGGCTGCATTGCGCGGCGGAAAATCAGGCTGTCGATGGCGAGCAGCAGCAGCAGGATCGGCAGCGTGATCCAGGCAACCTGCGGAAAGAAATTCGCGACCACGTCGTCGATGAGCACGTCGCGGTGTGCAAGATCTTCGGCAACCTGGATGAAGACCGTTCGGCCGCCCTGATCCTTGCGAAGACTGATGCCGGAAATTTTATGAAGACTGTTGCCGGAAATGATCCGGTTGCCGCGTCGCGTTTCGGGAAACGCGGCTTCGGTGGAATGGTTCTCGATCGAGAAAATCGGCACCGAGTCCTTGCGCGACGAAAACAAGACACGTCCCGCATCGTCGAGCACAGCGTAGGCATAGCGGCCATAAGCCTCTGAATACTGGTCCCGAAGGCGTGCCGGCAGATCGAGCGACCAGTCGCCATCCGGCCGGAGCGCGAGATGGCGCGCAAGCGACTCGGCCTGCTCGCGCATCGTGTGCCGCTGCAGATTTTCCACGTCACGGTTCAAAAACCAGTAGAGCACCAGCGGCATAAGGATCGCGGTGACAACCACGGCGACCACATGCAGGAACAAGATGCGTGACGTGATCGATTTGAATCGGAACACGCTACTTGCTCTCCATGATCACATAGCCGACACCGCGAACGGTGTTGATCTTCACTCGTGCGCCGCAGTCGGCGAGTTCCTTTCGCAGGCGATGAACGTAAACTTCTATGGCGTTCGACACCACATCGCCGGAAAGCCCGAATATGTGATCCTCTACGAGCTTTTTCGACACCACATGACCCTTGCGCCGCATCAGCAGTTCGAGAACCGCGGTCTCGCGCGCGGAGAGAAATTGGGGCTGGTCGTCGATGAGCATCTGCCGGCTTTCAGTGTCGAAGACGACATTGGCGATCTGCAGAGAGCGTCCGAGAAGCTGGCCTGGCCGCCGCAAAAGCGCCTCCAGCCGTGCCAGCAATTCCTCGAAGGCGAATGGTTTCACCAGATAGTCGTCGGCACCGGCGCGAAGTCCGCTCACCCGATCGTTCACGCCGCCGCGCGCAGTGAGCAGCAGCACGGGAATCGGATCCTTGCGCTGCCGCAATTCCCGCAGGATCGACAATCCGTCCCCATCCGGCAGCCCGAGGTCGAGGATCAGGGCGGCGTAGCGAGTTGTCTGCAATGCTGCACGCGACTCATCGACACCGGCAAGACGGTCGGCATCGAAACCCGCGGCTTGCAATCCTTTGGCAAGGAGCCGCGCAAGCTCCTCGTTGTCTTCAACGATCAATAACCTCATGCCCGCAATGCCTTCGTGAGTCCGCGCCGAGTGGCGCGAGACCGTTCGTGTAGCCAGCCAGCGCAGTCTTGGCTGGCTTTGCCAAGCTCATACCGGGCCTTGCCAGGATCCGTGTAAGCCAGGTGTAAGTTTTCGCCCTGCGATATCCAGCCCCTTGTAAGCCTGCTGTAATAGGCCGTCACTATAGTCGACAATAATCAGACTGCCCAAAGCCGGAGCGGACGTGTCGGGCGACTATGGAGCCGGCACGGATGCCGGAGGCCGTCCAGCGCCGTCAGGCCGGCGCGTGGCTTCTGGAATCGGATTCGGGGAATATGAAATGACAGGCCATCTGACCAAATTCGGCCAGTTGTCGATGATGTTGCGGGGCGCGATTGCGGTTGGCGCGCTTGCTTTCGTGTTTGGCGCCGTTCTTCTGTTCTCGAGAGGTGACCGCGGCGGCGCTGCGACTAACCCCGGCCTGACAAATCAAGCGCGGCGCGACAACACGTTTCAACCGACCGCCTCGCAATGGGCGACGCTTACGATCCGGCCGGTCGAGCGGCGGACCTTCCGGTCCGAATTTCCGACTGAAGGCAAAATCGCCATCGACGAGAATTTGGCAACTCGCATCTTCTCCCCTTATGCCGGCCGGGTGACGAAACTTCCGGTGGCCCCCGGAGATACGGTGGTGCAAGGCCAAACCGTCTTCGTGATCGAAGCAGCCGATTCGGTTGATGCCCAGAAGGACTTCGTGGCGGCTTTGGGGGATTTGAATAAAGCGCGCTCGCAGGTCAATCTCGCCTCGATCATCGAACGTCGGCTTGGCTCTCTGTATAAAGAGAAGGCGATGGCGCTGAAGGATTGGGAGGAGGCGCAGGCCAATCTCACCACCGCGCAGAACAATTTGCGTTCAAGCGAGGTCGCCCTTCAAGCTGTGCGCAACCGGCTCCGCCTTCTCGGCAAGACCGGCACTGAAATCGATACGTTCGAGAAGACCGGCGTTATCACGCCGGAAGCGCCGGTCCACGCGCCGCTGGCGGGCACCATCCTGCAGCGCAAGATCGGGCCCGGCCAGTATGTCAATGCAGGCGCCAGCGATAGCGATCCGGTTTTGCTTGTCGGCGATATCTCCAGGGTATGGCTGGTCGCCTATGTACGCGAATCGGATGTTGCAAAGGTGCAGCTTGGCCAGGGTCTGAAATTCACTGTGCTGTCGCGCCCGGATCGCTCGTTCGAGAGCGCGATCGACTATATAGCGCCATCGATCGATCCCAGCAGCCGCCGGCTCATGGTTCGCGCCACGATCGACAATTCGGACGGGATGTTCAAACCGGAAATGTTCGCGAGCGTCACGGTGCTGACCGATGAAGGCGGCCCGTCTCCGGCGGTGCCGCGCGAGGCGATCATTTACGAAGGCGACAGGACGCGCGTTTGGGTCGCGTCCGATGAACGGGTCATCGAATTGCGACAGGTCAAGCTGGGCATTTCCAACGGGCGGCTGGTCCAGGTGCTGGACGGCCTCAAATCCGGCGAGAAGGTCATCACCCAGGGCAGCCTGTTTATCGACCGTATCGCGACTGCCAGTCAGTCCTGAGCCGGGATCGAGCAAAGCACCATTATGATCAATACGATTGTCGCCTTTGCGCTCAAGCATCGCGTCTTGATGCTGGTAATGTTCGTGATGATGCTGGTCGGGGGCGGCGCCGCCTTCCGCGTTCTGAACATCGAAGCCTATCCCGATCCGGTCCCGCCGATGGTGAACGTCATCACGCAGAGCCCGGGTCTCTCGGCGGAGGAGATCGAACGATACATTACTATTCCGATCGAGACGCAGGTGGCCGGCGTTCCGAACCTGCGCGTCATGCGCACCATTTCGCTGTATGGCCTGTCGGACATCAAGCTGCAATTCACTTACGATTATACGTACGATGAGGCGCTTCAGCAGGTTCTCAACCGGCTGTCGCAACTGTCGGGATTGCCGGAAGGAGCGCAGCCGCAAATCAGTCCGGTCAGTCCGATCGGCGAAGTCTACCGCTACAAGCTCGCCGGGCCGCCCGGCTACAGCGTCCTCGATCTCAAGACGCTTCAGGAGTGGGTCCTGCAGCGGCGGTTCCGCGCCATCCCCGGCGTTGTCGACGTGATCGGCTGGGGCGGCAAGACCAAGACCTTCGAACTGCAGGTGGATTTCAACAAGCTCACCGCCTACGGCCTCACGCTGCCGCAATTGCTGCAGGCCCTGAACAACAGCAACATCAATGTCGGCGGCAACATCGTGAATCTCGGCTCGCAGTCAGCCGTGGTGCGTGGTGTCGGTCTCATTCGCTCCATCGATGATCTGAACAGCACGATGCTGACCCAGGTGGGCGGCAATCCGGTGTTGGTCCGGGATGTGGCGACAGTGATTGTCGGCCATCAGACGCGCCTCGGCATTGCCGGAAAGGACGATGACAACGACATCGTGCAGGGCATCGTTCTGATGCGCCGCGGCCAACAGAGCACACCCACAATCGAGCGGGTGAAAGCCGAGGTCGAGCGCATCAACAATTCGGGTGTCCTTCCGCCTGGCGTCCGGATCGAGCGCGTCTACGACCGGCAGGACCTGATCAACATCACGACCCATACAGTCCTGCACAACATGGTGTTCGGGATTGCGCTGATCTTCTTGCTGCAATGGATGTTCCTGGGGGATTTGCGAAGCGCCCTCATCGTCGCGGCGACAATTCCGTTCGCATTGTTCTTCGCAGTCGGGATCATGGTGCTGCGGGGAGAATCCGCGAATCTGCTGTCGGTCGGCGCCATCGATTTCGGCCTGATCGTCGACGCGACTGTCATCATGGTCGAGCGGATTTTCTGGCAACTCGGACACACGGCGTCAGGAGCGACGCTCGGGCAACGGGCGGCCGAGAGCGGATTGCGCGGAAAGCTGCTTGTCATCTACGCGGCAGCGACAGGCGTCAACCGCTCGATCCTGTTTGCCACCGCGATTGTCATTGCCGGATTCATCCCGCTGTTCACAATGAGCGGAGTGGAAGGACATATTTTTGGTCCGATGGCGAAGACGTATGCCTACGCGATTGCCGGCGGTCTGATTGCGACATTCACGATGACCCCGGCGCTCAGCGCCGTGCTCCTGCCAGAGCATGTGCGTGAAACCGAGACCTGGCTGGTGCGCAGTCTTCACCGCATCTACACTCCCGCGCTCAGGCTTGCAGTTGCAAACAGGAAAACCACGCTCGCGGCGACGTCCATGCTGTTGCTGCTCGCATTGATCGTGGTGCGCATGCTCGGGCTCGAATTCTTGCCCAAGCTCGAGGAAGGCAATCTATGGATCCGTGCGACGATGCCCTCGACGATCTCGCTTGAGGAGGGCAACGGCTATGCGAACCGCATGCGCGCGCTGATCCGCAGCTTCCCGGAAGTCGAAACCGTCGTCAGCCAGCATGGCCGCCCCGATGACGGCACCGATGCTGCCGGTTTCTTCAATGTCGAATTGTTCACGCCGCTGAAGCCGGCCGAGAAATGGCGTCCCGGTATCGACAAGGACAAGTTGACGGCCGAAATGCAGGCCAGGCTTGAAGAGGCATTCCCCGGCGTCGATTTCAATTTCTCCCAGTATTTGCAGGACAACGTGGCCGAGCAGGTCTCTGGCGTCAAAGGCGAGAATTCGATCAAGGTCTTTGGCAGCGATTTGCAGGTGCTCACCGAGACGGCCGACAGGATCAAGGCGGTTCTGGCAACGGTTCCCGGAATTACCGATCTTGCGGTATTCACCTCGCTCGGCCAGCCGACGATCCAGATCGAGATCGACCGCGCCCGCGCAGCCCGCTACGGTCTTTCTCCCGGCGATATCAATTCCACCATTCGCGTGGCCATCGGCGGCGAGTCGGCGGGCAATGTCTATGAACCGGGCAGCGACCGCCGCTTTCCGATCGTTGTCCGGCTGGCGCCGCAATTCCGGCAGAACGCCGAGGCGATCAGCAAGCTCACCATCGGCGCCCAGGGACCCGGCGGCATCACCCAGATTCCGCTCAGTGAGGTGGCGAGCATCAAGCTTGTGACCGGGCCGTCCTATATCTATCGCGAGCAGCAGCAACGCTATCTGCCGATCAAGTTCAGTGTGCGCGACCGGGATCTCGGCGGCGCCATTCAGGAGGCGGAGCGAAAGATCGCGGAACAGGTCCAGTTGCCGCCGGGGTCGCGTCTCGAATGGGTCGGCGAATTCCGCAATCTGCAGGATGCCATCGGCCGTCTGCAAATCGTCGTGCCGCTCAGCCTCGCGCTCATTGCACTTCTGTTGTGGGTCAATTTTTCGTCCGTTCCCGACACGCTGCTTGCGATGAGCGTCATTCCCATGGCGATCATCGGCGGAATCTTTGCATTGTTCGTGACGCAAATCCCGTTCAGCGTTTCGGCTGCGATCGGTTTCGTCGCACTGTTCGGCATTGCGGTGATGAACGGCATCATGATCCTGTCGCAATACAATCAGTGCATCGAGGCGGGGATGGAGAGAATCGATGCGATCCTGCGGGCCGGCGAGATGCAGATGCGGCCGGTCCTGATGACGTGCGTGATCGCCGGCGTCGGCCTGCTGCCGGCCGCCATCTCGACCGGCATTGGATCGCAGGTGCAAAAGCCGCTGGCCGTTGTTGTCGTCGGCGGAATGATGCTCGCCCCTGTGGTCATCCTGATCACTCTCCCGGCCCTGATCGCGCTGTTCTCCCGGCGCACGAGACCGGAGATAAGCGAGGAAGCTGCGCTCGAGCCGGGCCCAGCGATAGAATGATCTGGTTTGACATCCGGATTGATGGATGCAGGTGGGGGTGTGGTGGTGCTGTTTTCGGTTAATGGGGAGAGGTGCGCTCGGTCCCAGCCTGGCCGCAAACCTGTCGTCACGATCCGCCTGCCGCGCATTGCGCGGCCAGGATGGTGGCGGCGGGAGCTATTGGGTCTGGGAGTGCTGCCGTTGCTGCTCACGGCCTGTGCCGTCGGTCCTGATTTCAAATCCCCGGCGCCGCCCGACGTGGCAAACTTCCTGCCCGGACAGGATCAGGTGGCGGGGCGGACGGTGGTTCGCGGTGCAGAGGTCCCGGCGCAATGGTGGGAGCTTTTTCGCGCGCCGGCGCTCGATCGCCTCGTGCAGGACGGCATAGCGCACAATGCCGACCTTGCGGCGGCCGAGGCCGCAGTCCGTGTGGCGCAGGCCAATGCGCTCGCCCAGCGCGGTGCGCTGTTTCCAACCGTGGCCGGAAATTTCCAGGCGTCACGCCAGAGAGTGGCAGGCGACCTGTCCTCGCCGCTTGAATCTGGTGCCAGCATCTTCAATCTGTACACTGCGCAACTGACGGTGACCTATGTGGCCGACGTGTGGGGCGGGACGCGACGCCAGATCGAGTCGACCGATGCGCAGGCTGAGATGCAGGCCTTCCAGCGCGAAGGCGTCTATCTGACGCTCACGTCCAGCATCGCCCTGGCCGCGATCGAGGAGGCCCGACTGCGAGGACAGATCGCCGCGACGCGGCGCGTGATCGACCTCCAGGTCCAGCTTCTCGGCATCCTGCGGCGGCAGAACGAGCAGGGCCAGATCGCGCTGCCCGACGTGGTGGCACAAGAGACTGCGGTCGCTCAGGCGAGGCTTCTCCTGCCGCCGCTCGAAAGGGATCTCGCCAAGCAGGGCAATCTTCTCGCTTTCCTGACCGGGCGCTTTCCGAGCGATGCCGGTCAGGCGGCGTTCCAATTGCGCTCGTTCCGCCTGCCGCGGAAGCTGCCGCTCAGCCTGCCTGCCGACGTCGTGCGCCAGCGCCCCGACATCAGGGCTGCCGAAGCCAGTCTTCGGTCAGCGAATGCTCAGATCGGCGTCGCCATCGCCAATCGCCTGCCGCAAATCACGCTGACCGCCAATGCCGGCCAGACCGGCGACAAACTGGCGCAACTGTTCACGCCGGGAACCGCGTTCTCGATGATCGCAGGCAGCGTCGCTCAAACGGTGTTTGATGCGGGGACATTGGAGAGCAGGCAGTGGGCCGCGGAAGAGGCCACCAATCAGGCCATAGAACAGTATCGCAGCGTGGTGCTCGCCGCATTCAGGAACGTGGCGGACGTGCTGCGGGCCCTGCAGGCGGACGCCCGCATGATCGATGCCGCCGTCGCGGCCGAACGATCGGCCGAACAGAATGTCAGCCTTGTGCGCCGGCAGGTCGAGCAAGGGCAAGTTAACATCGCGCTTCTGATTGCGGCACAGCAGGCTTTTTTGCAGACATCGCTTGCCCGCGTCGACTCGGAAGCCTCGCGCCTGGCGGATACCGTTGCTCTCTTTCAGGCGCTTGGCGGGGGCTGGTGGAACAGGCCAGAACTCAACGCTGCACGGACTGGAGGGGCGCCTTGAATCGTTGAGCGCCCGCGATCGTCGGTCTCAATGGCCTCGGCAATCTCGTGCTGCGACTCTGCGGCCTCGCTCGCAAGCTTGCCGTGATCTCACACCGCATGTGGATCGATGGAACGCCATTCGCCGCCACGGCGGCAGAGAGACAAGGGAGTTCGGGCGGTCATCTCGACGGCGCTTAGACCTGAGAGGACATCAATCTTTGTTGTGCGGAACCTTCGCAGGTGGAAGCGAAGTACAAATCAATAACTCAGCTGCGCCGCATGCCGCGCAGGCTGATTGCTCAACGTGCAAATCAAAGGTATTGCCGCACACGCGGCCGGCGCGGGCTAGCCCGCGTGCTTCACCTGTCATGCAGGCGTCGCGGGCGTGCCAAATTGGCAGGTGGCGAGGTCGAACTGTCTGCGGCTTCAGATTCAGGTGGTCCTTCCGCGTGGAATCCCGGCAGCAAGTTCAGGAGTGGCGTGATCGTAGGTGCCGGCTTCGAATACATGCTGACGCAGAATTTCATCCTTGGAATCGAATACAACCACATCGATCTCGGACGAGCTAACTACACCGCCTACAATACCGGCGCGGACACGTCTCTCACATCGGTCGACGACAAGACCAAGCTGGATACCATTGTCGGTCGCCTGAGTTACAAGTTCGATTCGTTCGGCGCAGTTGCCAGTCGCTGAGGGGCCACCTCTCTATTGCTTCGCGCGGGCAAACGTAGCGGACGGCAGTTCTCCGAACCGTTGGCGGTAGGCCGCTGCGAAGCGTCCGAAATGAGTAAAGCCGCAATGCGTCGCCACTGCGGTAACGCTGGTGGTTTTGCCGGGATGGAGCAGTGCGCGATGCGCTGCGTTCAGCGGCAACTCGGCGAGGAGTGAGGCCGGTGGCCGGCCGAACGCCTCGACGCAGCTCAAGTGAAGCGTCCGCGACCCGCTCCGTTATGAAGAATGAAGGTCACCATTAATGACCTATTTCACTGGAGGACGGCGCGCCGTGACAGTGACACCTGTTCGACATCGAAATCACGTAGCAAAGCCGAGCAGACTTGGCTGCGACTGCGATGTTAGGCTGCGCGCGTCGGCGTAAGCGCCTTAACGCGCTCCATTGCCTCAACGCGCTGCGTGTGGTTTCAATGCGCCGAGCTTGTGGGTTTAAGCCGTTTGTTTTCAATAACCGAAGGAGAGGGCGATGAAGCGAATGAAAGAGGTCGCGAGGAGAGCGGCGAGTTGTGCGCTGCGGCGGCCGGGGATCGTGGCCGGCGCGCTGCTAGTTATGGGTTTGTCGTCGATATCTTCCGCCAGTGCCCAGGGCAACGACGCCGACAAGCTGCTCAAGGCGATGTCCGACTACGTGGCCAGTCAAAAGGCGATTTCGGTCACATTCGATTCCGATGTCGAGGTGATCACATCCAACCTGCAGAAAATCCAGTTCACTAGCTCAGGCCAGGTCCAGCTGAGCCGGCCGGACAAGCTGCGTGCCACGCGCACGGGCGGGTACCGGGACATCGAGATCGTGTTCGATGGCAAGACGTTCAGCATCAACAACAAGGACAACAAGGAATACACGCAGGTTGACGCGCCGGGGACGGCCGATCAACTGATCGACGTGCTGCGTGAAAGACATGGGGTAACCGCACCGGGCGCGGATCTTCTACTGTCGAACGTCTTCGACGTCATGATGGCGGATGTCATCGACGGCGCTGTGATCGGCAAGGGCGTCATCGACGGCGTCGAGTGCGATCATCTGGCGTTCCGTAATGTCGATACCGACTGGCAGATCTGGATCGAGTCGGGAGCCCGGCCGATCCCGCGCAAGTATGTGATCACCAGCAAGGCGGTCGCAGAAGCGCCGCAGTACACCCTGCGCATTAAGGACTGGAAGAACGACGTGCCGGCCGATGCATTCGTGTTCAAGCCCGATCAGTCAGCCAAGAAGATCGCGATCAACGAACTTTCGGACATCGACGAAGTGCCGCAGGGCATCACGCAGGCAGGAGCAAAGAAATGACCCGTATTTCCACAACTCTTTTCCGGTTCTCCGTTGCGACCATTCTCGGCGGTGCAGCCATGCTCTGGAGCGGACATTCGCCGCTGAATACGCAGGCGTCGCTCGTATCATCAGCTGATGCGAGGATCGGCCGCCCGCTGACGCCAATGAGTTACGCCGGGGTCGCGCGACGCACGACACGTCGCGCCGTGGCTGTCGGAGCCGTAGCTGCCGGGGCGGTCTATGCAGCGCCGGTGGTCGTTGCGCCCGCGGTCGTACCCAGATGCGCCCAGGTCGTGGACGCCTATGGACGGATCGCCACCGTTTGCCGGTAAGCCAACTCATATCCGAAACCAAACGTAACAAACGGAGGAGGCGAAGATGAAGCTCTCGATAACGCTGTCGGCGCTGCTGACAGCCGGTTTCGTGATGGCCAGCAGTGAGCAGGCCAGCGCCGTAGTCTACTGCCAATACGTTGCGTATCCCGTTGGCTGCGTCGTAAGGCCCGGCGTCGTCCTGCGGCCGCGCCCGGTCGCGCGGGCAGTAGTGACCCCCGGCGTCGGTGCTCCGGGAGTCGGCGTGCGGCCAGGAACGCCGATGAATCGTGGCGGCCCTGTCAATCGCGTTGGCAGGCGCTGAACGCTGCTTCGGAGTGCGGCGGCGCCGCACTCCGTCATCCATCTCATCAATCATTTTTCCAAGCGTTGGAGATACTCATGTCCCAGAGAACGCGCGTAGCCGCTTGCCTTCTGTTTGCTTCGACCGTTGTGTCCTTGAGCGCCACGACGCCGACCTCGGCGCAAAGCCACTCGATCCGTCAGGGCGTGCTGACCTGCCGGACATCAGCGAGTGTCGGCTTGGTCGTCGGTTCGCGTCAGCGGCTGCGCTGTCAGTTTAGATCGGAAAGCGGACGGACCCAGAATTACACCGGCACGATTGGCCGCCTCGGTCTGGATCTCGGCATCACGGCCGGTGGCGTGATGACCTGGGTCGTCCTGGCATCCACGGCCAACATCCCCACGGGCGCGCTTGCAGGGGAATTTGTCGGCGCAAGCGGTGACATTTCAGTTGGTTTGGGCATCGGCGCAAATGTTCTTGTCGGCGGCACGCGCAAATCCGTTTCGCTGCAACCGCTGTCCGTGGAGGGGCAGGTCGGCGTCAACCTCGCACTCGGCGTTGCGCGAATGAGACTCACGCCGGTCACCTGAACATTCAGGGACCACTCACATTCATTGGGAGACATACTTTATGATCAAGAAAATACTCGTTCTGTCCTCGGCGATCATCGCGCTGGCAACGCCTGTTTACGCGCAGGTCGAACTGAAAACCTATGCTGACAGCAACGGTTTCATCGACGTCCAGAAGCTGACCTGTGCCCAGCTGGCAAACACGTTTCAGGAGGACGCCGACCATCTGACCACCTGGTACAGCGGCTGGTACAACGGACTTGCCAAGAAGCACATGATGAATGTCGGCCGGGCGAAAGCCCTGGAGCATGAACTCATCGTCCATTGCAAGGCTAATCCAGGCAAGAAAGTCATCGAAGCCATCGATGTGGTGTTCAAGGTCTACAGATCCGAAAACAACATCAAGCTGAAGCAGTAGCTTTGCTCGACTTCAGCAAATCAGGCGTCTGGAAGTGCCGAAACCAGTGAAGATCTAGGCGGCCCAATTTTGTGGGTGCCTATCATCCGCATATGGAGGTTGTCGTCGTCATCATTCTGATGGGATAGGGTGCGCGTTGAGCGGAATGATCGTGACATGGTAAGCTCCTTGCCATGCAGATCCGATTTGCAGCAATTCCCATCTCTTTCCGCGAACGGTGTTTGATGACGACGAGATTTCTATTCGACGGGCCGGAAGAGGCCGGTATTACGATTCTTCTGGCGCATGGCGCCGGCGGGGCGATGGATTCCGCCTCAATGACAGCCACTGCGAAAGCCCTCGCGGAAGCCGGCCTGCGCGTCGCGCGTTTCGAATTTGACTACATGGCCGCGCGCCGGACATCGGCCTCGCGAAAGCCGCCGCCGCGTGCCGACAGGCTGAACCCGGAATACATAGCCGCGATTGATGCGCTCGATGTGAAAGGGCCGCTCATTATCGGCGGAAAATCGATGGGCGGGCGCGTCGCGAGCATGGTCGCTGATGAGTTGTATGCATCGCGCCGGATCGCGGGTCTTCTTTGCCTGGGGTATCCCTTCCATCCGCCGGAGAAGCCAGGTCAGTTGCGCACCGAACATCTCGCCCAGCTAAAAGTACCAACGCTTATCGTGCAGGGGACACGAGATGTGTTCGGCTCGAGGCAAGAGGTTTCATCGTACGCGCTGTCGGAGCAGATTGAAGTTCTCTGGCTGGAAGACGGCGATCACGACCTGAAACCGCGGAAAAGCATATCCGGGTTCTCGGCGGCTGATCATTTGAAGACACTTGGAGAGGCCGTCTCATCCTGGGCCGAAAGGATCGCGCGCTGAGTGCGATCTGCCGAGGTTTCGGCGCATGCTTCAACGGTGCCGACCTGGCACCGTTGACCGATCGGGGATGTAATCCCGCGATTATCGCAGCGGCATTGGTGGCCTCGGGACGCTGGTGTCGCCGGGCGGGGGCGGAAGCTGCGCGGGAGCAGGTTGTTGTGGTGGTGCCGGCGGAATGTAGGCTTCGCGCTGAGGGTAGCCTTGCGGGTAGGTTTGCCCTTGCGGATAGGCCTGTGGTGGATAGGGCTGGACGCTACGCGTAGCAGGAGCGGGAGCCGGTGCGAGTGTTGACGCCCGCTGTGGTCGCGGCGCTGCGGCTGGCTTCGAGGCTTGCGCTACGGGCTTGCGGCGCGCTTCGTGCTCTGCGGCTTTCGCGACATCGCGACTCAGTTGCTGCTGGCCGGCCTGCAGTTGCTCGACCGTTTGCTTTAACGACGCGATTTCGCGCGTCATGGTTTCAATCGACTGCGCGAGTTCGGGCGTCAGCGCCGCCTGAATTAGAGGAGTCTCAGCGGCCGGCGTTGAAGCCGCGCTTGCAGACTCGGCAGGCGTCGCGGGTGTCGGTGCCGCTGCGGCGGTGTCTTGCGCGGGCGCCGGTTCGCCAGCCGGTTCAGATGCAGTGATCTGAGAGGTTGTGTTCTGTGACTCAGCGGCGTCGGCGCTTTGCGTTGGAGCGGTCGTGCCTGCAAGAAGCTGCGGCACAAGGTGAGAAAGTCTCTGCTTCGCTTCGTCACCATAGGAATGCCAGACCGCGGCTGCGGCAATGCCTCCGCAGACGATCAGTCCCGTGACGCCGCGAGCGAGCTTCCCGCGTGGCTCCGGATTGAGGATGTCGCCGACGTTATCGTTCAACGGCGCGGTGTGGAGCGGCGGCTCACTGGCTGGTTCCGGCGACGCTGCAGGCGTGACGTTGACCTCAGACGGGGCATGGACCTTGGACGGATCGTGCACGATGCGCGGCGCCAGCTCGCGGAGCTGCGCTACGATGGCGTCGTGCGGATCGGCGTGCGGGTCTACGTGTTGCAATTCGAGTTGCATTGATGCTCCGTGATTGTGCGAGGTGGGCCGCGCGGCGGGCATCCGGCCATCTGCCAGTCACAGGAGGCATCGCGCTTTGACCATACCAAGGCGGCACGATGAAGAGTCTGAGGCAGGGGAACCGAGGTGGCAGGTCGTGCGGTGACGCTCACCGCACGAATCTTTTGAGGCCTTGTCGTTCTCTCCAATCAAACGGGTGCTGGCTCGCTTCAGCGCCGCGTGCAGACGATCTCGAGGTATTCGCTGGGAATGATGACGGCGTCATCACCTGAGCGGTTGAAGTGGCTGAGCAGCGCCCTGATGTCGCTTTCGAGCGCCGACTGAGCGGCGGGTTCGAGCGCGGCAAACGCCTTGAGCACCGGTCCGTAATAACCCCGGAAGATTTCCAGCCAATGATCCGCCGAGCGGTAGCGAAACACGAAATGGCGTTGCGCCACCTTGATCGACGAGGCGTTGGCCGAGAACATTTCGTCGATGCGTGCGCGGGTGCCCCAGAGCGCCGGTGACTTCACGCCCGGAGGCGGCGGGAGGTGCTTTCCGATGGTCTTGAAAAGCTGGCCGATGAAGCCCTCCGGCGTCCAGTTGGCGAGACCGATCTTGCCGCCGGGCTTGCAGACGCGAATGAGTTCGCTGGCAGCGCGGTCGTGATCCGGCGTGAACATGACGCCAAAGGTCGAGACGACCGCGTCGAAACTCTTGTCCTGAAACGGCAGCGCCTCGGCATCGGCCTCACGAAAGGTGATGTTGAGCCGTTCGGCGCGGGCACGCTCCTGGCCACGTTCGAGCAGGGCCGGCACATAGTCGGTGGAGGTGACGTCACACCAGCGGCGCGCGGCCGCGAGCGTGATGTTGCCGTTCCCGGCGGCAACGTCGAGCACGCGCTGGCCTGCGCGGAGGTCGAGGGCCTCGCACAATTCCTCGCCGACGATCTGAAGGGTGGTGCCGACCACGGCGTAATCGCCGGACGACCAGGCTCCTTGCTGGCGGGTCTTGACCGCCGTAAAATCAACCGGAGCTTTGCTGATGGTATTGGTGGTATCAAGCATGGTTTTTCTCCCTTCGGATGTGTTGTCTCGCCTGCGCGAGTAGGGCTGGATCGGGCGCCATAAAGCGCCATTGCCATCGACCCCATCCGTAACGGCCACACATGGAGACGAGCGTGGTACGCGGCGTGGAAATGCCCGTGGAATCGGATCGGTCCGGTGGCCCGGCCTTGCATGTGCAATTGCTCGGACCACTGGCGATCGGGCGGGGCGGCGTCCCGGTGGCGCTGCCGGCATCGCGCAAGGTGCGGGCGCTGTTGGCCTATCTCGCGCTCGCGCCACGCGCTGTGCCGCGAAGCCAGCTTTGCGAACTTCTCTGGGATGTTCCGAACGATCCGCGCGGAGAGCTGCGCTGGTGCCTCAGCAAGCTGAGGTCCGTCGTCGACACGCCTGACCGGCAACGGGTTGAAACCCAGGAAGATACCGTCGCGCTCGATCTGACAGATTGCTTTGTCGATGCCATCGAGGTGGCGCGCGCGACCCAGCAGGGCATCCAGATGTTGTCGCCCGAACGGCTGCGGGCGCTGGCCTCGTTGTACGTCGGGGAATTTCTCGAAGGCTTTGAGATTGATCGCAACCCGGATTTCAACGCATGGCTCACCGCACAGCGCCGCCAGTTTCGCGGCCGCCACGCAGCCCTGCTGGAGCGTCTCGCCGGAGCAGAGACCGGCGACGACATCTTCGGCTATTTGGAGAAGTGGCTGGAGCTTGCGCCATTCGACCTGCGCGTCCACGAGATGTTGCTGGATGCATTCGCGCGTCGCGGCAGGCTGCGCGAGGGCGACGAGCATCTGCAGTCAGCGGCGCGGATGTTCGAGGCTGAAGGGCTCGATCACGGGACAGTGCGGGAGATGTGGCGGGCAGCGAAAGCGCGGGGCGACGGCGCGAAGGTTCGCGCGGCCGATCTTTCGTCAGGGCTCGCTTTGGCGCCTGCCGATGACGGCGTAATCGTGTCGCCTCGCCGTGCTTCCATCGCGGTGATGCCGTTTGTCGAGCGCAACGCTGCAATGCCTGCGCAAGGTGGCGCGGCCGGGGGTCTCGCGCATGACCTGATCACGCGGCTCGCCAAGCTGCGCAGTCTCTTTATCATCGCGCAGGGTACTGTTTTCGCACTCAGCGAACGGCACGTCGGTCCGGAAGAAGCCGGGCGGATGCTGAACGTGGACTATGTCGTTAGCGGTTCGCTGCAGCGTCAGGGCGCGCGCATGACCGTCGCGGTCGAGCTCGCCGAGACGCGCTCCGCGCGCGTTGTCTGGACCGAGGTTTTTGATCAGAGGGTGAGCGATTCATTTCTCGTCCTCGATGAGATCGGCAACAGGATCGTTGCATCCATTGCTCATGAGATCGAAACGATCGAGCGCAACCGGGCGATGCTGAAGCCGCCGAATTCGCTGGATGCGTGGGAGGCCTATCACCGCGGCCTGTGGCATGTTTACCGGTTCAACAAGGCCGACAACGAGCGCGCCCGGGAATTTTTCGAGATGGCGGTGCAGCGCGATCCGACCTTCGCACGCGCCTATGGCGGTCTGTCATTCGCGCATTTTCAGAGCGCATTTCAGGGCTGGGCGCCGCGTGAGCCGGAAGTTGATAGGGCCTTCGATACCGCTGGACAAAGCCTGATGGCCGACGATCGCGACCCGGGCGCGCACTGGGCCATGGGGCGCGCACTCTGGCTGCGCGGTCAGCAGGACCAATCCCTGATCGAACTGGAACAGGCGATCGATCTCAGTCCGAATTTCGCGCTCGGCCACTACACGCTGGCTTTCGTCCACTCCCAGGGCGGCGATCCCCAGGCGGCGGTCAGGTTCTCCGACCATTCGCGTCACCTCAGTCCGTTCGATCCCCTGCTGTTCGGCATGCTCGGCGCGCGTGCGATGGCGCTGGTGCGACTCATGCAGTTTGATGAGGCGGCCGACTGGGCTTTGAAGGCGGCCGCGCGGCCGAATGCACATGCGCACATTCTGGCGATTGCCGCTTATTGTCTGGCGCTGGCGGGCCGGTTTGAGGAGGGGCGCGCACAGATGGTGGCGATCCGCAAACGGCTTCCGAGTTATAGCGTCGACGATTTTCTCACCGCGATGCAGTTCGCGCCGGAAGGCGCCGCACTGTTCCGCGAAGGCGCAAGGCGCATCGGTTGAAGTATCTGAAAGACCGCGCGGTAGCCAAACAGAGCATTATTGCCGCATCGTCGCTATCAGCCAATCCCGGAATGCGGTGACCTTCGGCATGGTGGCCTTTTCGTGCGGCGTGACGAAATAGTATCCGGCATCTTCCGGCAATGTCACATCGAAGGGCGCGACCAGACGTCCTTTCGCGATGTCGTCCTGAACGAAGGCGGTGTGGCCGATCGCAACGCCGATGCCGTCGACGGCGGCCTGAATCGTCATGAACGACAGATCGAATGTCAGTCCTGGATTTTTCGCGATGTCGGTGGGAAGTCCGGCCGCCGTCAGCCAGAATCGCCAGTCGTCATTGTAGCCGGTTGTGTGTAGCAGCGTGAAACGTGCGAGGTCTTCCGGCTTTTTCAGGGCATTGTTGCCCTCAAGCAGCGCGGGGCTGCACACCGGAAACATCTGGTCCGTCATCAGCCATTCCGCGCGCAGGCCCGGCCATTGGCCGCGTCCGTACCGGATTGCCGCGTCCACCGTGCCGCGGCGAAAGTCGACCAGTTCGGTCGATGTGGTGATACGGACATCGATGTCGGGATGCTTTTCCTGAAACGGCGCGAGCCGGGGGAGCAGCCATTTCACCGCGAACGAGGTTAGCGTGCTGACTGTCAGCATCCGGTCGTTGCCGTTGCGTAGTAGTCGGTCGGTGGCGGTGCGCAGATCCTGAAACGCGGCGCGGATGCCGGGCAGATAGTCGGTGGCCTCGGGCGTCAGCGCCAGCGCGCGGCTTTGCCGGATGAACAGCTTGATGCCGAGTTCTTCCTCCAGCCGCCGGATCTGGTGGCTGATGGCGGTCTGGGTGACGTTCAGCTCCTGCGCGGCAAGGGTGAAGCTGAGGTGCCGCGCGGCGGCCTCGAAAGCGCGCAAACCGTTCAGGGAGGGCAATCTGGCGGCCATGAGCGCCTCTAATGTATGAGATTATCTCATATTACGAGGGACAACGTGTCGTTTGTCAATGGGGGGTCGCGAGCAGATATTTGCACCATCAAGTTTGTTTTAGGAGGCTACCATGTCTGCTTGCACAACCGACCTGATGACAAATCATCATCATGATTTCATCCACCACCCGATCACGTCGATCTCAGACGTGCTGCACACCTGGCAGCAGCGCTCCAAGCGCCGGGCTGAGCTGGTCCGCCTCAGCGACCGCGACTTCCACGACGTCGGCGCGAGCTGGAGCGACTTCGCCTACGAGGCCAGCAAGCCGTTCTGGCGTGCATAACCATCTGCCGTTGAGCCTGATTGAGCGCCGCTGAACCAGGCTCAACGGTTTCGTTTAGTTCGAACGCCGTCCCCGCAGATCAGTCCGATTGAGTTGATGGAGTGCGCCATGCTTGCCGAACCCGATCATCGCTTTGTTCTGAGCAATCTCGGCCGTTACACCGATGTGGTGCGGCTGAAGGGCGGCAGGCCGCTGACAGTGCGGTTTATCGAGCCGAAGGATAGCGACGCGCTGCTGTTCTACTTCCGGTCAATGTCGCGGCAATCGCGCTACAACCGCCTGATGGGGGCCGCCAGCGAGTTGCCGCTGTCGGAGCTCGACAAGGCGCTTCACATCGGCGAGGGCAGCCGTTTCGCGGTGGTTGCCGAAATGAAAATCGATGGTGTCGATACGATCGTCGGCGAGTCCCGCTACAGCTACGACGCGGAAACGCAGAACACCGAATTCGGACTGTCCATCGGCGACGCGTGGCAGGGTCAGGGTATCGGCACTGCCATGCTGTCCAATCTCGAATGCCGCTCGGCGGCGCTCGGTGCGCTGCGGCTGTTCGGTGAAACCTTCCGCAACAACGACCAGATGATAGCTCTCGCCCGCAAGGCCGGATACATCTTCGCGGCGGCGCCGAGCGATTGGCGGCTGACACGTTTCGAGAAGCCGCTGTATCGCGCCACGGAGATTCCTTGCGAAAGCTGGAAGCAGGCCGCCACGGCAGGCTGGATGCCGAACGAAGCGCTGCTGGCGGCACGCTGATCGCTTCATGACAGCCCGGCGCGCCGTCGGGTTGTATGGCCTCTGCCTGATCGCATAGTGTTCCGGAAGCGCCAACCAAGGCGCGCGGTCCGGGAGTATTCGATGGCGCAATCTGCAAAAACCGATATCTGGCTCGCGGCGGGTGTTCGCACGCCGTTTGCGAAAGTCGACGGCCCGCTTAGCGGCGTCGATGCCATCGCGCTGTCGGTTCCGGTGGTCAAGCACATGATCGAGCGTCTGGGCGGGGGCAAGCCGGACTTCGCGGTCTGGGGCAACGTGGTGCCTAACCTCACCTGGAGCAACATCGCACGCGAAATTCTGATGGATGCGGGTGTCGATCCGACGGTGCCTGCTTATTCCACCGTCATGGCGTGTTCGACCAGCATGATGGGTGTGTTCGAAGCCGCCGGCATGATCGACGGCGAGGTGCGAAACCTTGCGCTGGTCGGCGGCGTCGACAGCCTCAGCCAGGTTCAGCTTGGGCTCGGCATGTCGTTGTCGAACTGGGTGCGCCAGTTCCAGACCGCGCGATCGCTGGGACAAAAACTGACCCACGCCATCGACCTCAAGCTCAGCGATGTACGTCTCTATATTCCGGCGGTCAGCAATCGCACCACCGGCATGAGCATGGGCGAGCACACCGAGATCACCGCCAAGGTCTGGAACATCTCGCGCGAGGCGCAGGACCAGATCGCGCTGGAAAGCCATCAGCGCGCGGTGGCCGCGTGGAATCGCGGATTTTTCGACGATCTTGTGATTCCGTTCGACGGCGTGAAGCGCGACACCATTCCGCGCAAGGACACCTCGCTGGAGAAGCTGGCGCGGCTGCCGCCGTCATTCGATCGCACCAGCGGCAAGGGCACGCTCACAGCGGGCAATTCATCGCCGCTGACTGACGGCGCATCCAGCATATGGGTGGCTTCGCAAAAGGGATTGGAGAAACTTCCCGCCAACACGCAGCGTGTAAAGCTGGTCGACTGGGAAATCGCGTCGGTGGATTTTCGCACCGAAGGCCTGCTGATGGCGCCGCCCTATGCGATCCCGCGGCTGCTCGCACGCCATTCGCTCACCTACGCTGACATTCATCTTTGGGAAATCCATGAAGCGTTCGCCGCGCAGGTGCTTGCGCATATCAAGGCGCTGGAGAGTCCGGAGTTCATCCGCGACAAGGCCGGTGTCAACGCGGAGTTCGGAAAATTTCCGCGCGAGCGCATGAACCCGAACGGCGGCTCTACCGCGCTCGGTCATCCGTTCGGCGCGACCGGGGCGCGCATTTTGAGTCAGGCCGTTAAGGCGTTGGCGGCGATGCCGAAGGGGAGCCGCGCCATTGTCAGCATCTGCGCCGACGGCGGGCAGGGCACAGTGGCGCTGCTGGAAGCGGCGTAAGGCAAGAATAGATATTGTTTCTTCCCTCTCCCCTTGTGGGAGAGGGTGCTGAGCCATAAGCGCGTTTACGCGCGTCTTCGACGCGCTATGGCCGCGAAGCGTGTGAGGAGTCAGCCCCGCACCGCAAACTCACAACCCCTCACCCGGCTCAATTTCGCTTCGCTCAATCTCGCCACCCTCTCCCACAAGGGGAGAGGGGAAACGTGCATCGTGCTCAGGGCCGCCACGCCATGCCGTAGACCTTTCGTCCCGACACCGGATTGACGTCGTCGTGGGTATGGACGAAGCCGTTGCGCTCATAGAAGCGGATCGCGCGTGCGTTGTCGGTGTTGACCAGCAGTGTGATGCCGCCCGGCGACATCGCCTTGGCCTTGGCGATCAGCACGTTGCCGAGGTCCGATCCCCATGCCTCCGGCGCGACCACAAGCTGGTCGAGATAACCAGATGAATCGATGGTGACGAAGCCGGTCATCTTGCTGTTCTGCTCGGCGACGACGATTTGCGCGGCGGGCACCAATTCATCTCGCCAGCGCGCGCGCCAGCCTTCCAGCCGCTGCGCGAAGTCGATCGACGGATAGGCTTGGATCCAGGTGCGAAACCACAGGTCGATTGCCGTATCCTCGTCGCCGGCCGCGTAGGGCCGCAGCGTGAAAGATGCGCTCATGATCGCGTGCAGGTCTGCGACGTGCGGATCATCGCTCGGTGAGCTTCAATTCGATGCGGCGGTTGCGCTTGTAGGCCTCTTCAGTCTTCTCGGGATCAAGCGGTTGGAATTCCGCGAAGCCCGCCGCGACTAGCCGTTGCGCCGGCACGCCGAGTGAAACCAGATACTGCACCACCGAGATCGCGCGCGCCGATGACAGCTCCCAGTTCGACTTGAACTGCGGGCTGTTGATCGGCCGCACGTCGGTGTGACCATCGACGCGCAACACCCAGGCGATCTCCTTCGGGATCTGGTTGTCGAGATCGATCAGCGCGGTCGCAAGCTTGTCGAGTTCGGCGCGGCCTTCTGGGAGTAGTAGCGCCTGTCCGGTGTCGAAGAACACTTCGGACTGGAACACGAAGCGATCGCCGACGATACGGACATCCGGCCGGTTGCCGAGGATGGCGCGCAGCCGGCCGAAGAATTCGGAGCGATAGCGCGACAGTTCCTGCACCCGCTGCGCCAGCGCCACGTTCAGCCGCTGGCCGAGATCGGCGATCCGGGTCTGGGATTCCTTGTCGCGTTTCTCCGATGCATCGAGCGCTTCCTCGAGGGCCGCCAGTTGCCGGCGCAGCGCGCTGATCTGCTGGTTGAGCACTTCGATCTGGGCCAGCGCGCGCGCGGACACCTGTTTCTCCGAGTCCAGCGCCTTGCCGAGTTCGGTGGCGCGGCCCGCGGCGTTGGCGCCAGCGCCTGCAAGGCCGTCATAAAGGCCTTTGACGCGATCGCGCTCGGCCTCGGCGGAGGCAAGGCCGGCGCGCATCTGTGAGAGTTGCTCGTCGAGGTTCAACTTGCCGAGTTTTTCCAGCGACAGAAGGTCGTTGAGCTGCGCAATCTGCGCGTTCAGCCGCTCGAGCGCCTTGTCCTTGCCGGTCACTTCCTGCGACAGGAAGAACTGTACGACCAGAAACACCGACAGCAGGAATACGATGGCGAGAACCAGCGTCGACAGCGCATCGACGAAGCCCGGCCAGTAGTTGAAGCCACTGTCGTTGCGGCGTGAACGCGAAAGCGCCATGAGCTGCTATCTCCGGTTCAATTGGTCTCGGGCTGACGCGCGAGGCGCTCCAGAAGCTGTTTGATTTCCTTGTTCTGCTCGCCTTGGCCGTCGGCCCATTCGCGGATCAATTGTTGCTCGCTGCGCATGTGATGCACCAGGCCCTGGATCGCTTCGGCGAGATTGGCCATCGCCGTGGTGGCGGTTCGGTTCGATCCCATTTCCTCGACAGCCAGCCGCAGTCGATCGAGCGCGGGATTGAGATCGCCATTGCCGCTGCTGCCGTCGCCAGCATATTCCCGCACGGTTTCCGCCAGCCAGTCTTCGAGGTCGGTGTAGAAGCGGTTCTGCGCCTGGCTCGATTGCAGATCAAGAAAGCCGAGGACCAGTGAGCCGGCGAGACCGAACAGCGAGGACGAGAACGAGATGCCCATGCCGCCGAGCGGCGCTGCGAGGCCTTCCTTCAACGTGTCGAACACCGAGCTGGCATCGCCGCCGACTTTCAGGCCTTCGATCACCTTGCCGACCGAGCCGACGGTCTCAATGAGGCCCCAGAATGTGCCGAGCAGGCCGAGAAATACCAGCAGTCCCGTCATATAGCGCGACAGGTCGCGCGCTTCGTCGAGCCGGGTCGCGATCGAATCCAGCAGATGCCGCATGGTCTGCTGCGAAATGCTCATGCGGCCGGAGCGATGGCTCAGCATCGCGGCCATCGGCGCCAGCAGTGTCGGCCGCCGGTCAACCGCAAGACCGGGATCGGAGATGCGGAAGCTGTTGACCCACGAAATTTCAGGATAGAGCCGGATCACCTGCCGGAAAGCGAGGATGATGCCGACGGCCAGAACGCCGCCGATCAGTGCGTTGAGCCCGGGATTGGCGAGGAACGCCACCCAGATCTGCTTGTAGAGCACCACAAGCAGCAGGCTGCACAGAACGAGGAACACCAGCATCCGGACCAGGAAGATGCGCGGCGTTGACAGTTTCGTGACGCTGATGTCGGCCGCAGTTTGGGATGGGGAAGTCTTTGCCATGGCGGATATTCAATCCTTGTCCGTGGAACGTGTCGGGCATCAATATGGCACAGCGGGGGCGGGAAAAAAGACTCCATCGCCGATTTGACCCCAGCTACGGAACCTCACCTGAAACCCGGACTTCTTTGAAGCGTATTTCTTCTACGAAGTTGAGGCGAGGATGGTCATGGTCTGGTTCTTCTTGAGCGCGTTGGCCGCCATGGCGGTCGCGCTCTCGATCCTGATGACGGGCGCGTGGCTGGTGCAGCAGCGCACCGGCAATTCAGGGTGGGTCGATACCATCTGGACGTTTTCGCTCGGCCTCGTCGGGGCTGCCGGTGCGCTCTGGCCGATGGCTGGCGGGCCCATCGCGCCGCGGCAATGGCTGATCGCGGCCCTCGTCGTCATCTGGTCGCTGCGCCTCGGCACGCATATCGCCGTTCGCACGGCGGGCATCACCGACGATCCGCGCTATGCGGCCTTTGCAAAGGAGTGGGGTGCCGACTCGCCGCGCCGGATGTTTGTCTTCCTGCAGAACCAGGCTTTCGGTTCGATCCCGCTGGTGTTCTCGATCTTTGTCGCCGCGCATGTTCCAGTCGCGGGACTGCGTGCGCAGGATTATCTCGGCGCGCTCATTCTGCTGACGGGTATCGCAGGCGAGGCGCTGGCCGATACGCAGCTCAAAACGTTCCGCACCGATCCGGCGAACAAGGGCAAGGTCTGTGATGTCGGGCTGTGGGCGTGGTCGCGGCACCCGAATTATTTCTTCGAGTGGTTCGGCTGGCTGGCCTACCCGGTGATCGCGATCTCGGCGGATTATGGCTGGGGCTGGTTCGCGCTGCTCGGTCCGGTTTTCATGTACTGGATTCTGGTGCATGTGACCGGCATTCCGCCGCTCGAAGAGCAAATGCTGCGCTCACGCGGCGACGCCTATCGGGCCTATCAGTCGCGTACGAGAAAGTTCTTTCCGCTGCCGCAATAGTTTCGCGGCAGTTTCCGCCGCGACCATGGTTGCAGTGTCGGACTCGGATTCCCAGCGCGAGGCGAAGCGGGACGCCGCGGTGTGATGCGGCGCTTTGCGCCGATCCGTTGATTCGCAATGACGAGTTGAAGACGTCTTGGTAATTACAGTGGCTTGAGAATTTTCACCAGCTCGCGCTGGATCGTCTCATTGCCGCAGACGACATGGCCGGTGGCCATCGCCGTATCGCCGCCCTCGATGCCGCTGATGACGCCGCCGGCCTCGCGCACCAGGATCAATCCGGCTGCGATGTCCCACGGCTGGAGATTGCGTTCCCAGTAACCGTCGAGGCGGCCGGCTGCGACATAAGCCAGATCGAGCGACGCTGCGCCGAAGCGGCGCAGGCCCGCGACGCGCTGCTGCATCTCGGCCATTTCGCGGCGGGACAGTTCGTGGTCGCCGCGTCCGATATGCGGCAGGCCGCACGCGATCACGCATTCGTTGAGCTGCTTGCGGGCCGCGACGCGCAAGCGCTGGTCGTTGAGGAACGCGCCCTTGCCGCGCTCGGCCATGTAAAGTTCATCGGTGGCGGGATTGTAGATCACGCCCGCGAAGATCGTGCCCTCGCGCTGCAGAGCGATCGAGATCGCGAACTGCGGAATGCCATGCAGGAAGTTCGTCGTGCCGTCGAGCGGATCGACGATCCATGTGTTGGATTTGTCGGTGCCTTCGCGCGTGCCGCCTTCCTCGCCGAGAAATCCGTAACCCGGCCGCGCCTTGGTCAGATCCTCATAGAGCATCTGTTCCGCGCGCTTGTCGGCGAGCGAGACGAAATTCGCCGGTCCCTTCATTGAAACCTGAAGGTTCTCGATCTCGCCAAGATCGCGACTGAGGCTGCGGCCCGCGCGGCGCGCGGCCTTGACCATGACGTTGATGAGAGCTGAATGGATCATGCGTCCGGCTTGATAAGGATCCGTATGAGGCCGGATCGGGATGAAGGATTGGGGCTTTTGATGCCGGATGCTTGGCGTCAAAGCGCAGGCGCGTCAAGGGCGTTCAGGGCGTTTTCGAGCGGAGCCGGGTGCCGGTTCGCGCCGGGAAATACGTCAAAAGTGAGCTTCGTCTCTGATCCTGCCAGACGAAGGAATATCCGGGCTTATTTCGTGCCGAACCACTTTTTGGCGAGGTCTTCAGCCTTGGCTTTCTCCAGCGGAGAGAGCTGGGCGAACTGCGCATCGAGGTCGGGATCGCCGTTGCCGGCGGTTTTCGCGATCAGATGCCATTTGAAGCCCTGAACCTTGTCGGCTGGGACGCCTAGGCCGTCGACGAGAATGCGTGCCAGGCGATTTTGCGCGATCGGGCTGTTCTGGCGTGCTGCCCTGTTCAGCAGTGCGATCGCGGTGGGCACATCCTTCGGGGTGCCGGTGCCGTTGTAGAGCGCGATGGCGTATTCCACTTCGGCGTCGAGATTGTCGACCATTGCGGCGGCGCGCATCAGCTTCGCGGCCTCGACAACATTCTTCTCCACGCCGCGGCCTTCCTTGTAGAGCGTCGCGAGCGCGTACTGCGCCTCGGGATTGCCGGCATTCGCGGCCTGACGGAAAAGTTCGGCGGCGCGCTTGACGTCCTGCGGGAAAATCTGGCCTTCCAGATAGAGCAGGCCGAGATTGTAGGCGGCGGCGGCTTTCCCAAGTTTGGCGGACGACGCCAGCAGCCGGGCGCCTTCTTCGCGATTGGTCGGACCGCCGCGTCCGGCGATCCGCATCATGCCGAGCGCGAACATTGCTTCGCGGTCGCCACGGTCGGCGGCCTGCTTGTACCATTCCGCAGCCTTGGCATCGTCGCGCTTGATGCCGAGCGCGTTGGAATAGAGTTCGCCCAGCAGCGTCATCGATTTTGGATCGCCCATCTCCTGCGCGCGCTTCAGCGCGATATTGAAGGCGGTGCGGTAAAGGCCCTGCTGATAGGCACCGTAGGCGAGATCGGCGTTGGGATTGTCGGGAACAGCGGGCGCAGGCGGGGTCGCCGTTTTCGCGGGCTCGGTCTTCTTTGGCTGTTTCGGTGTGCTGGCTTTCGGCGCGGCGGCCTTTGGCGCGGAGGATTTGGCGGCCGGTGACGTCTCGGACGGTTTGACTGGCTCCGGAAAAGGATTGGGCTGCGTACCCTGCGCAACAGCGCTCGCCGAAAGCGCGACAACACCTGCAACGACCGATGCAAGGAATCTTGCATGAGCGGCTGTGAGTGGCGTGGCCCGGCGAAGCGCGGTCATCGTGGTCTTATGCTCCCGTAACCGTGGTTTGCGCGAGAGAAGTCTCAAAGCCGCGCGCGATGGCCTGGCTGGCCTCGATCAGGGCGGCGTGAGCACCGCGCGAATCCTGCCAGATGAAATCGCCGACCAGAACGAAGTCCGCGCCGGCCGCGGCGAACAGGTTTGCTTCATCCAGCGTCGTGGCGTAGCCGACGCAGGGCGGCTCGAACAATTCGGCCCACCAGTCGAGCCGCTCGCAGATCGCCTCCGGCGACGGCCGTTCGCCATTCGCATCCGGTTCGCCGAACAGCACATAGTCCGCGCCGGCTTCACCGGCCATCATCGCATCGTGCCGCGTGATCAAACCGCCGACGCCGAGAATGCGATCGGGCTTCAGTGTCGGCATTGCTTCCTGCATGGCCTCAACACCGATCAGGTTGGCGCCGTCCGCGCCCGCGCGTGCGACCAGTTCGAAATGTCCGTCGATCAGCGCGGCAGCGCCGGCTTTCTGAATGACAGGCGCCAACGCCTTGACGCGCTGGATCATGCTGCGCTCATCGGCCGGCGTCAGCCGCAGCAGCACCGCCGCGACATCGGCGGCAGCGAGCAGCGCAGGCAGATGAGACGCAAGCTGCGCGGGATCGGTCACTGGCGGCGTCGCCAGATAGAGCCGTGGCGCGGGGCGCGGTGGGGGAAGTTTTGTGGCCATGATGGCGTATCTGCCCGTTGACTGCGGCCAAAAAAGGGGCGGGCAATCTGCCCATTGCCCGGATGAAACGAGAACGGCTCAGATTCTGTAACTCGTCATGGCCGGGCTTGTCCCGGCCATCCACGCCTTCATCATCTAACAGGTAAGACGTGGATGCCCGGCACAAGGCCGGGCATGACGCAAGCTATGTTGTTACGCGATCTTCGCCTGAAGCTCGCCCTTGGCGTAACGCTGCGCCATCTGGGCGGTGGTCAGCACCTTCTTGATCTTGCTGGCCTGGCCTGCGGTGTTGAACTCCTGCAGGCGCTGCTTGCAGAGCTTGGTCATCGCTTCCATCGCGGGCTTCAGATACTTGCGCGGATCGAATTCGCTCGGATGTTCGGTCAGGATCTTGCGGATCTGGCCGGTCATCGCCATCCGGTTGTCCGTATCGATGTTGATCTTGCGCACGCCGTGCTTGATGCCGCGCTGGATCTCGGAGACCGGCACCCCCCAGGTCGGCTTCATCTGGCCGCCGAACTTGTTGATGATGTCCTGCAGATCCTGCGGCACCGACGACGAGCCGTGCATGACGAGATGCGTGTTCGGCAACTTGCGGTGAATTTCCTCTATCACGTTCATGGCGAGAATGTCGCCGTCCGGCTTGCGGGTGAACTTGTAGGCGCCGTGCGAGGTGCCCATCGCGATCGCCAGTGCGTCGACCTGGGTTTCCTTGACGAACTTCACGGCCTCGTCGGGATTGGTCAGCAACTGATCGTGCGACAGCTTGCCCTCAAAACCGTGACCATCTTCCTTCTCGCCTTCGCCGCTTTCCAGCGAGCCGAGCACACCGAGTTCGCCTTCCACCGAAATGCCGCCGAGATGCGCCATGTCGGTGAC
>JAUSAX010000062.1 GCA_030652315.1 Afipia sp.
GCTGAAGATGATGATGGTGAAATCGGCCAACGACATCGCCGTCGTGCTGGCCGAAGGCGTCTCGGGCTCCGTCGATAATTTCTCCGCGGAAATGAACAAGACCGCGCAGCGGCTCGGCATGACGCAGACAAGCTACGTCAATCCGAACGGCCTGCCTGCGGAGGGACAGGTCACCTCGGCTCGCGATCTCGGCATTCTCGCGCGCGCGATCATCCGCGATCTGCCCGAGTACGAATATTTCATGCACATTCAGGCCATCAAGTTCGGCCGCCGCGTCACCGCGAACTTCAACAAGCTGATCGGTCGCTATCCCGGCGCGGACGGCATGAAGACCGGGTTCATCTGCGCATCGGGTTTCAATCTCGTCGCCACCGCGACGCGCAACAACAAGCGGCTGATCGCCGTCGTGCTCGGCGCGCAGTCGTCGTCGCAGCGCACGCTCAAGGCGGCGCAATTGCTCGAACGCGGCTTCGGCGGCAACAAGCTCACCTGGCTCAAGCCGTCGCTTGGCACCGTCGATGCGCTGGCGCCGATCGACGCCTCGCCGCCGAACATGCGCGACGAGATCTGCGGACCGAAGCGCAAGCGGCCTGCCGCCGAGAACGAGGAAGACGATCCCGACATCCAGGCGGACAACAACGACTCCGGCGTCTCGATGTTCACGGCCGGCCTTCAGGGCCCGACCATGAAGGTCTCCGACCTGCTCGCGATGCCGGCCGCCGCCACGACGCCGGTGATCGTCTATACCGGCCCGGCCCGCACCGGCGCGGCCATTCTCGAGGCCGACGCCGCCGAAGCCGCCAACCAGGCGGCCTCCGTCGCCAAGCGGAAGAAGGGCGCGAAGCCGAAGGTCGCCGCCAAGCCGGATACCGGCACGGCCGCCAAGCCCGAGAAGAAGGACGAAAAGACCGCGGCAAAGCCCGAGGCCAAGCCGGCGGTATCGCCTCCGAAGCCGAAGACCGCCGCAGTCACCCCGGCGGCCAAGCCGGCCGGCGCGCCGAAAACCGACAACAAGAAGCCGGATGCAGCCGCCAAGCCGGCAGCGAAGCCCGAGGCCAAGCCCGCGGCGGCGAAACCTGCGGCCGCAAAACCTCCCGCTGCCAAGCCTGCTGCCGCAAAGCCGCCTGCCGCGGCCAGCTCCGCAGCCAAACCCGCTGCCGCTCCCGCCGCCAAACCGGCAGCCAAGCCTGCCGCCCAGCAGAAGCCTGACGCCGCCCCTCGCGGCTAACTCACCCGGCTGTGATTGTGCCTTGCGAAATCCGCATGCGTGAGCGGCCACAGGCCTGCGTACAAAGCCTCTAAAGTGCGTCGTTACCACGCACAGGCTTGCTATGGCCTGCTGCTTTGCTCAATACTTACTTCAATACTTGAGAACATAGCCCGTGCACCCCGCCACAAGACGGGGGCCGTCAGGAAACCAGCGAGGGGAATAATCATGGAACGTATCTGGCTCAAGCAATATCCGGCCGGCGTGCCTGCCGACATCGACGTCAATCAATATCCGTCGCTGGTGGAACTGCTCGAAGAGAGCTTCAAGAAATTCGCCGACCGCAAGTCCTTCATCTGCATGGACAAGTCGATCACCTATCGCGAGCTCGACGAAATGTCGGCGGCGATTGGCGCCTACCTGCAAAGCAAGGGCCTGCAGAAGGGCGCGCGCGTCGCCATCATGATGCCGAATGTGCTGCAGAACCCGGTCGCCTCAAGCGCGATCCTGCGCGCCGGCTACACCGTGGTGAACGTCAATCCGCTCTACACGCCGCGCGAGCTTGAACACCAGCTCAAGGACTCCGGCGCGGAAGCGATCCTGCTGCTTGAGAACTTCGCCAGCACGCTTGAGAAGGTCATCGCCAAGACCAACGTCAAGCACGTCATCATGGGCTCGATGGGCGACCTGCTCGGCTTCAAGGGCGTGATCGTCAATTTCGTCGTGCGCAAGGTCAAGAAGATGGTGCCGGCGTATTCGATCCCGAACGCCGTGCCGTTCAACGACGCGCTGGCGGCGGGACGCAAGCTGACGCTGAACAAGCCGAAGCTGACCGGCGACGATGTCGCGTTCCTGCAATACACCGGCGGCACCACCGGCGTCTCGAAGGGCGCAACGCTGCTCCATCGCAACATTCTCGCCAACGTGCTGCAGAACGACGCGTGGCTGCAGCCAGCGTTGAAGAAGCCGCCGCATGTCGACCAGATCTTTATCGTCTGCGCGCTGCCGCTCTATCACATCTTCGCACTGACCGCGTGCTTCCTGCTCGCGGTGCGCGCCGGCGGCGTGAACCTCCTGATCCCGAACCCGCGCGACATGGCGGGCTTCGTCAAGGAACTGGCGAAGTATCAGGTTAACAGCTTCCCGGCGGTGAACACGCTCTACAACGGACTGCTCAACACGCCGGGCTTTGATAAGCTCGACTTCTCCAAGCTCAAGAGCTGCTTCGGCGGCGGCATGGCTGTGCAGAAGCCTGTGGCCGACAAGTGGACGCAGGTGACCGGCGTGGCGCTGTCGGAAGGTTACGGCCTCTCCGAGACCTCGCCGACGCTCACGTGTAATCCCGCCGACACCGACAAGTTCTCCGGCTCGATCGGCATTCCGGTGCCATCGACCTATATCTCGATCCGCGACGACGACGGCAATGAAGTGCCGCTCGGCGAGCCCGGCGAAATCTGCGCCAAGGGTCCGCAGGTGATGGCGGGTTACTGGAACCGCCCGGAAGAAACCGCGAAGGTGATGACCGCCGACGGCTTCTTCCGCACCGGCGACATCGGCATCATGTCGCCCGACGGCTACACCAAGATCGTGGACCGCAAGAAGGACATGATCCTGGTCTCGGGCTTCAACGTCTATCCGAACGAAGTCGAGGAAGTAATCGCGAGCCATCCGGGCGTGCTCGAATGCGCGGTGATCGGCGTGCCCGACGCGAAGTCGACCGAAGCCGTGAAGGCCTTCGTGGTGAAGAAGGATCCGAACCTCACCGCGCAGGACGTCATCAAGTTCGCAGCGACCGAACTCACCGGCTACAAGGTGCCCAAGCACGTCGAGTTCAGGACCGAACTGCCGAAGACCAACGTCGGCAAGATCCTGCGCCGCGAACTGCGCGACGAGAAGCCGAAAGCCGCTGCTGCGGCAAGCTGAGGCAATCAACTAGCCCGTTTAATCACTCTTACTAACCTCTCCCCGCTCGCGGGGAGAGGTCGGATCGTGAAACGATCCGGGTGAGGGGCAGCCGCATGCGTGGACCGGATCGCAAAGCCACTAACATCGCCCGCAGACTGCGAAGTCTGCAAACGGACGCCGAAACAAAGCTATGGCGCCGCTTGCGGAACCGACAAATCTCTGGAGTCAAATTCGTCCGACAGGAGCCTGTTGATCGCTACGTTTGCGATTTCGTCTGCCGCGAACTCAAATTGATCATAGAAGCGGATGGCGGCCAGCATTTCGAATCCAACACAGACGCAGTACGAGACCGCCAGCTTTCTGAAATCGGATATCGCGTGCTACGATTCTGGAACAACGATATTCTTCTGAACATTGAGGGTGTCGTGCAGACGATCGAGGTGCCATTCAAGATGCCCCTCACCCCAACCCTCTCCCCGCAAGCGGGGAGAGGGAGTGAACGAGAACAATGACCGCCCCCCACATCTCCCCCGCCGACATCCTCACGTTCTGGCGCAACGCCGGATACGAGCGCTGGTACACCAAGGACGACGCGTTCGATCAGGAACTGCGCGACCGTTTCATGGCGGTGTGGGAGGCAGCCCGCGACGGCAAGCTGAGCGCGTGGCAGGACACCGACGACGGCGCGCTGGCGCTGCTGATCGTGCTCGACCAGTTTCCCCGCAACATGTTCCGCAACGATGCGCGCGCGTTCTCGACCGACGCTCTCGCCCGCGCGGTCGCTACGCGGGCCATTGCCGAGGGCCGCGACCTGCGAACCGATCCGGTGATGCGCGCCTTCCTCTATCTGCCGTTCGAGCATTCCGAGGACATGGCGGACCAGGAGCGCAGCATCGCGCTGTTCACGCCGCTCGGCGAAGACAGCCTGAAGTGGGCGGTGCTGCACGCCAACATCATCCGCAAATTCGGCCGCTTTCCTCATCGCAATGCCGTTCTCGGCCGCGCAACGACACCGGAGGAAGCTGCCTTTCTCGATGAAGGCGGATTTGCGGGGTAATCTCTACGTCGTCCCCGCGAAGGCGGGGACCCATACTCCCTGAATGTGAAGTACTCAGAAATACCTAGTGACATCCTCGACGGCTTATACCTGTGTTATGGGTCCCCGCTTTCGCGGGGACGACACTGGATGTAAGTCGCGCGCTCCGTAACCACGGCCTTCCTCGCTCTCCACCCAACCAAATCTTAACGAATCCTTGCTAAGGCGCATCCTGCCGCCACATGGCGGAAAGGAATCGAGTGCCGTGGCGGTGGTGGAAGCTGAGAGCGCATCTGAAGCGAAGCCCGCGGGTCTGGTCGCGCGGCTGCGCGGCGTGCTCACCGGCACCTCCGAGGCCTCGCTGACCAAGCGGCTCGCCGGCACCGTCTTTCTCATTCGCGTGCTGAGCGCCGGCCTCGCCTATTTCTCGCAGGTGTTGCTCGCGCGATGGATGGGCGGCTCGGACTACGGCGTCTATGTCTATGTCTGGACCTGGGTGCTGCTGCTGGGCAGCGTGCTCGACTTCGGCATCGCCGTGTCCGCGCAGAAAATCATTCCCGAATACCGCGCCAGCGGAGAGCTCTCATTGCTGCGCGGCTTTCTGTCAGGCAGCCGCTGGATAACTTTGGCGGCTTCGACCTGCATCGCGCTGGCGCTGGCCGCACTGGTGAAAATGCTGTCGCCGTGGATCGACGCGAACACGGTGATCCCGCTCTATATCGGCTGTCTCACCCTGCCCGCTTTCGTCGTCGCCAATACGCAGGATGGCCTCGCGCGCTCCCACGACTGGATGCGCCTCGGCCTGATGCCGCAATTCATCGTGCGGCAGTCACTGATCATCGGATTCACCGCCGGCGCCGTCGTGCTCGGCATGAATCTCGGCGCAACGGCTGCGATGATCGCCAGCGCCGCTGCGGTGTGGATCGCGATGCTCGGCCAGTTGATCGTTCTCAACCGCCGCCTGCGCGAGAGTGTCGATCCGGGTCCGAAGACCTACGATTTCCGGAACTGGCTGAAGGTGTCGCTGCCGATCATGATGGTCGAGGGCTTCTACCTGCTGCTGTCCTACACCGACGTGCTGGTGCTGCAGCAATTCCGCTCATCCGAAGAGGTCGGCGTCTACTTCGCCGTGGTCAAGACGCTGGCACTGGTGTCGTTCATTCACTACGCGATGTCGGCCACCACCGCGCACCGCTTCAGCGAGTATCATGCCTCCGGCGACAAGGAGCGGCTGTCGGCCTACATCGCGCACGCGATCAAGTGGACGTTCTGGCCGTCGGTCGCAGCCACCGCCGTGCTGCTGGCGCTGGGCAAGCCGCTGCTGTGGCTGTTCGGCCCACAGTTCACCGACGGTTACGGCATCATGTTCGTCGCGGCGATCGGCCTGATCGTGCGCTCCGCCATCGGCCCGGTGGAACGGCTGCTCAACATGCTGGGCCACCAGAACATGTGCGCGCTGGCCTACGCGCTGGCGTTCCTCGTCAACCTCGTGCTGTGCGTGTTGCTGGTGCCGAAGTTCGGCGGTTACGGCGCTGCGGCAGCCACCTCAGTTGCGCTGGTGTTCGAGACGATCCTGCTGTTCTGGATCACCCGCAAGCGTCTCGGCTTTCACGTCCTGGCGTTCGGGAAGAAGTACACCTGAAGTGCACCTTTTCACCTCTCCCCGCAGGCGGGGAGAGGTCGGAGGCGGAGCGAAGCGACGGCTCCGGGTGAGGGCGGACGCGAGCGCAATAAGGGCCCCTCACCCGCTCACTTCGTTCGCGACCTCTCCCCGCAAGAGCGGGGCGAGGTGAGAAGAGCGCTCCTTGCCTACGCCGCCGTCCAGCCGCCGTCGATCGACAGGTTCGCGCCGGTGATCTGCGCCGCATCGTCGCCGCACAGGAACAGCGCGAACGCCGCGACCTGTTCGGACGTGACGAACTCCTTGGTCGGCTGCGCCTGCAGCAGGACATCGTTGATGACCTGCTCTTTCGTGAGGTTGCGCGCTTTCATGGTGTCGGGGATCTGCTTTTCCACCAGCGGGGTCCAGACGTAACCCGGCGAAATACAGTTACAGGTGATCTTGTGGGTCGCCAGTTCAAGCGCCACCGTCTTGGTGAGGCCCGCGATGCCGTGCTTGGCCGAGACATAGGCGGACTTGAACGGCGACGCGACCAATGAGTGCGCCGACGCCGTGTTGATGATGCGGCCCCAGCCGCGCTTCTTCATGCCGGGCACTGCGGCGCGAATGGCGTGGAATGCCGAGGACAGGTTGATCGCGATGATGGCGTCCCACTTCTCGATCGGAAATTCCTCGACCGGCGACACGAACTGGATGCCGGCATTGTTCACCAGGATATCGACCGAGCCAAAAGTCTTTTCGCCGAGTTCGATCATTCCGGCGATTTCCGCGGGCTTGGTCATGTCGGCCGGCGAATAGGCGGCCTTGACCTTGAAATCGGATTCGATGGCCGCACGCTCCTTCTCGATGTCGGCCGGCGTGCCGAAGCCGTTGAGCACGACATTGGCGCCTGCGCCTGCGAAGGCCCGCGCATAGGCGAGACCAATGCCGCTCGTCGAGCCGGTGACCACCGCCGTCTTGCCGGAAAGAGTACCCATTATTCGCTCCTGTTCACTTCTTGATAGTCAGCAACTCGCTGTCGCAAAGATCGTAGGTCACCATGGATTCGCCGGATTGCGGCCGGTTCAGCCATTCCCGATGACTCATGGAGGTGTAAACGTCGCGCTCGCCCGCAGCCCAGTGCTCGACCATTCCCAGCCGCGAGAAGTCGTAATCCTTCGACGAGGCTTCGTGCGTCTTGCTGCGGTAGATCAGATGGACCACCGTGACGGTGTTTTCCTTCGCCGCCTCGTTGAGCGTGGCGACCAGCGGATCGTCCTTGAAACTGTCCGGCAGCTTGGCGATCAGTTCACGCACCGCCTTCTTGGCGTCGTGGATCCTCTTGTTCATGTCGGTGTTCATGCGGGTGCGGCTGGAGTAGCGGATGTCTTTCTCGCGTTCAGCCGCTTCCAGCACGGTGGCCGGAACCTCTCCTCGCGCACTGAACAGGTCGACCTGGAAAATCAGAAGGTCGCTGTCCCGCTCATGCTCAAGAACATAATCGAGCGGCGTGTTGGAGACGATGCCGCCGTCCCAGTAATATTCGCCGTCGATCTCGACCGGCGGAAAGCCCGGCGGCAACGCGCCGGAGGCCATGATGTGCTCGGGTCCGATCTTCTTACCTAGCTTCTTGAACTTGTGATTGTCGAAATACTCGAAATTCCCGGTCTTGACGTTGACCGCGCCGATACTGAGGCGGACGCCGTCGTTGTTGATCCGGTCGAAATCCACCAGCCGCTCCAGCGTCGCGCGCAACGGCGTGGTGTCGTAGTAGCTCTGCGACTGCGGACTTCCTGCCGGCCAAACCGGCGCCGGCGGAAAGCGTGGCGTGAAAAATCCCGGCACCCCGAAGGTCGCGATCAGCGCCGCACTGGTCTCGTTGAACACCGAGCGCGCATGATCACCTTGCACGAACGGAGCCCATGGCATCGGCGAGGCCGACGACACCATTTCCCAGAACTCCTTGAGCTTTCCGACGCGCTTCTCCCTCGGATTGCCGGCAATGATCGCCGCATTGATTGCGCCGATCGAAATGCCTGCGATCCATTTCGGCTCGAAATCATGATGACAGAGTGCCTGATAGGCGCCGGCCTGATAGGAGCCGAGCGCGCCGCCGCCCTGCAGGACCAGCACGCGCTGCGCCTGCGCGGGAATCGTTGCGGCCGGTTTATCGGGAGACAATTGATCCATAAGCCATCACTGAACTAGTGTCCCGTATCCGAGGTTCGCCTCGCTTTGCAGCGCTCTCCAAGCGAACCTCGGATACGAAAGGACACTAGCAAACTATAATTCTAGTGATCCTCTGGTTCTGACATTCGTAAAAGCGCCTGCGAAGGATATGATACGAATGTCAGAACCGGATCACTAGCATCGGGGGAACCGATGCTGCAGTACGGTGGCCTCAGTTCGCAGCCGCGTCAATTGGCCAAAACGAGGGGAACGTCACAGAAGATTTATCTGGAATCCGGTGCGGCGAGGATCAGCGTCCAGAACACCTTGTATTTGGTATTCGGAACATAGGTCGCCGCGATGCCCATTTTTGTGACACCGCTTGTCAGCATATTGGCCTTATGGGGCGGCGAATCCCGCCAGCCCGAGAACGCTTCGGCCAGGGTGTGATAACCCGCCGACACGTTTTCGACCGCCTTGGTGGCGTCGAAGCCCGAGGCCTTGATGCGCTTGTCGAGCGTACCGGCGACATTGTGATCGAGCTTGTTGCGGGCGCCCATCGCCTGCGACTGGGTTTCCGCCGCCTTCATCAGCAACGGATCGACCTGGACCGCGCCGAGGCCGTTGTTCTGCCGGTAGCCGGAGATCATCGAGGCCGCGACGTTGGGGTCGAGCTTCGCACCGGCACTGGCCATGCTGAGGTAGAAGGCAGGCTGCTCGGTGGACGTGTCGCCGCCCGTTCCGCAGCCGCTCAGGATCGTCAGCGCCAGAATGGCCCCCGCCACGCGTATCATTTGCTTTCCCCACCCCGTCGGTCGGCGTTTGTTGCACACCAACAGTGGCTGAAAGGTGAACGGGGCGGCGATTGGAGGGGAACTTCGTCGCTTACGGCGACGGTCCTCCACCGTCATTGCGAGCGAAGCGAAGCAATCCAGAAGCCAAGAGCTGGATTGCTTCGTCGCAAGCGCTCCTCGCAATGACGACGTGGCGAGCACAATGTGCTCCCTCTCCCCGCCTGCGGGGAGAGGGTCGGGGTGAGGGGCAAACTCGAAAATGCGTTGCGCGCGACGCTCGCCCCTCACCCGGATCGCAAGAGAGCGACCCGACCTCTCCCCGTAAGAACGGGGAGAGGTGAAGAACTCTACGACTGCGCCGGGAACAACCGGTAGCGCCGGGGCTGCAAGCTGACCACATCGCCGGGCTTGAGATCGCGGTCGCGCGGCGCGTCGATCTCGATCAGAGTTTCGTTCGCGCCATTGTGCAGCACCACGTCGGCGCGCTGGGTCGGCCCGAACGCACGCACATGCTTGACGTCGCCCTCGAAGATGCCGCTTCCGTTCGGAACGATCGAAACGTCATGACGGCGGATAAACAGATTCGACGGCCCCGAAACCGCGTCGCGCGGCTCGAGGTTCAGCACCTTGTCGCCGAGCCGGACCTTGCCGTCCGCCACCTGCACCGGCAGCACGATGGATTCGCCGATGAAGCCGTGAACGAACGCGGTCGCCGGATTGTCGTACACATCACCCGGCGTGCCGATCTGCTCGATCTTGCCCTTGTCCATCACCACCACGCGGTTGGCGACTTCAAGTGCCTCTTCCTGATCGTGGGTCACGAAGATCGAGGTGACATGAATCTCGTCGTGAAGCTGGCGTAGCCAGCGACGCAATTCCTTGCGCACCTTGGCATCTAACGCGCCGAACGGCTCGTCCAGCAACAGGATGCGCGGCTCGATGGCGAGTGCGCGGGCGAGCGCAATGCGCTGGCGCTGGCCGCCGGACAACTGGCTCGGATAGCGATCCGCCAGCCAGTCGAGCTGCACCAGATCGAGCAATTCCTTCACGCGCTTTTTGATATGCGCCTCATCCTTACGGATGGCGCGCGGCTGCACCCGCAGACCGAAAGCGACGTTCTCGAACACGCTCATGTGGCGGAACAGCGCGTAGTGCTGAAACACGAAGCCGACGTGACGCTCGCCGGCGCCGCGCGACAGCGCATCCTCGCCGTCGAAGATCACCGAGCCTTCATCGGGCCAGTCGAGGCCGGCGATGATCCGCAGCAGCGACGTCTTGCCCGATCCCGACGGGCCGAGCAGCGCCACCAGCTCGCCAGTGGCGACCTTGAGATCGACATTGTCGAGCGCGGCGAAGGTGCCGAACTTTTTCACGATGTTACGGACTTCAATCGTCACTTGCGGTCTGTCCTTCTTCGAGATGGCTTTCGAGGACCGTTTTCACGATCAACGTGACGAGCGCCAGGAATGCGAGCAGCGACGCGATCGCGAACGAAGCCACAAACTGGTACTCATTGTACAGGATTTCGACCAGCAGCGGCATGGTGTTGGTTTCGCCGCGAATGTGCCCGGAGACCACGGAAACTGCGCCGAATTCACCCATGGCGCGGGCGTTGCACAGCAGCACGCCGTACAGGATACCCCATTTGATGTTGGGGATGGTCACGCGCAGGAAGGTGCGCAGGCCGGACGCGCCGAGCGAAATCGCCGCCTCTTCCTCCTGGGTGCCCTGCTCCTGCATCAGCGGGATCAGTTCGCGCGCCACGAACGGGAACGTCACGAAGGTCGTCGCCAGCGCGATGCCGGGCACCGCGAACAGGATCTGCACGTCGTGTTCCATCAGCCAGGCGCCGAAATAGCCCTGCGCGCCGAACAGCAGCACGAACACCAGGCCGGAAATCACCGGGCTGACCGAGAACGGCAGATCGATCAGTGTGATCAGGAACACCTTGCCGCGAAATTCGAACTTCGCGATCGCCCATGCGGCAATGACGCCGAACACGAGATTGAGCCCCACCGAAATGACAGCGACTGTCAGCGTCAACCTGATGGCGGAGAGCGCTTCCGGATCCGACAGCGCCTTGAGATAGGCGCCGATGCCCTTCGAGAACGCCTCGGTGAACACCACGACCAGCGGCAGCACCACGAAGATGGTCAGGAACGTGATTGCGATAGTGATGAGGGTCCATCGCACCAGAAAAGGCTCGGTGCGAATTTCGTGCGCGGAGGGACTTGCGGGTCTGTTGATCACCATGATCGTTGCCGCCTAGACCGCAACCGAGACGCCGCGCGTCTGCGCCCAGCGTTGAATTCGGTTGATGGTGAAGATGATGAGGAACGAGACGATCAGCATGATCACGGCAATCGCGGTGGCATCCGCGTAGCGAAACTCTGACAATCGGATCACGATCAAAAGCGGCGCAATTTCCGAGACGTTCGGCAGGTTGCCGGCGATGAAGATCACCGAACCGTATTCGCCGACAGCGCGGGCGAATGCCAATGCGAAGCCGGTGAGGATCGCGGGCGTCAGGCTCGGCAGAATGACCCGCCGGATGATGTCCCAGCGCGATGCGCCGAGCGATGCCGCAGCCTCCTCGACCTCGATTTCAAGATCAATCAGCACCGGCTGCACCGTGCGCACCACGAACGGAAATCCGATGAAGATCATCGCGACGAAAATGCCGATCGGCGTGAACGCAACCTTGATGCCCATTTCAGCCAGCGGCGCACCGAGCCAGCCCTTCTGCGCGAACAGCGCCGTCAGCGCGACACCGGCCACGGCGGTCGGCAGCGCGAAAGGAATATCGACAATGGCATCGAAGATGCGGCGGCCGGGAAACCGATACCGCACCAGCACCCAGACAATGATCATGCCCATCACGAGATTGACGATGGCGGCCAGGAACGCCAGGCCAAACGAAATCTTCAGCGCGTTGAGGGTGCGCCGGGCGGTGAGGATTTCCCAGAACTGGAGAAGGCTGAGTTCGGACGTTTTGAGGAAAAGGCCCGCGAGCGGAATAAGGACGATGATCGACAGCCACGTCAGCGTCAGCCCCATGGTGAGGCCAAAACCCGGCAATGCCCGTCGTCGTCCCGTTCCTCCGCTCACGATGCCCCCATCACTCCGCGATCAGATCAGTTCTTGTAGATCTGATCGAAAACGCCGCCTTCACCGAAGTGTTCCTTTTGCGCCTTGGTCCAGCCGCCGAACACATCGTCGATGGTGAAAAGGTTAACCTTTGCAAAGGAGTCCGCATACTTCTCGCCGACCGCGGCATCCCGCGGGCGATAGAAATTCCGCGCCGCGATTTCCTGGCCTTCCCGGGTGTACCAGTATTTCAGGTAGGCTTCAGCAGCGGCGCGGGTGCCTTTCTTGTCGGCGACCGTGTCCACCACCGCAATCGGCGGTTCGGCCAGGATCGACAGCGGCGGCGCCACGATTTCGAACTTGTCCTTGCCGAATTCCTTCACCGCGAGGAAGGCTTCGTTCTCCCAGGCGAGCAGCACGTCGCCGACGCCCCGTTCAACGAATGTCACGGTTGAGCCGCGCGCGCCTGTGTCCAGTACCGGCACGTTCTTGAAAATATCTCCGACGAATGCCTTGGCTTTATCCTGCGAGCCGAACTTCTTGAGGCCGTAACCCCACGCCGCGAGATAATTCCAGCGCGCACCGCCCGACGTCTTGGGATTCGGCGTGATGATCTGCACGCCGCTCTTCACCAGATCGTCCCAGTCCTTGATGCCCTTGGGGTTGCCCTTGCGCACCAGGAACACGATGGTCGAGGTATAGGGCGACGAATTCTGCGGCAGCTTCGCCTGCCAGTCCTTCGCGATCAGGTTCTTGCCCGCAATCGCGTCGATGTCATAGGCCAGCGCCAGCGTCACCACATCGGCCTTCAAACCGTCGATCACCGAGCGCGCCTGCGACCCCGATCCGCCGTGCGACTGCTTGATCTCGATGCTCTTGCCGGTGTCCTTCTGGTACGCGGCTGCGAACGCCTTGTTGAAATCGGAGTAAAGCTCGCGTGTCGGATCGTACGACACGTTCAGCAACGTGACATCCGCGGCAAGCGCGGAGCTGGCCCAGATCAAACTTCCAATCACGAGAAGACGTCCGAGAACTGGATTGCGGCGAACCATTTCAAGCTCCATTCGAACTGACGACATCATCGCCATCAGGGAAGGCGTGAAACTCTGGAAATCAGGTGGTTCTGTCAACGAAACCGGATTTCATTCTTAGCAAGATTGCGGTGCAAACGTTCCAAGAAATACCGAGTTTCAAGAAGGCAAAATTTTAGGAGGTTTTTGTGACGTGAATACCGCATTCCGTCTTGCCTCTGTCGCGCCAGCGGCCCGCGCGCGGATCCTCGCCGGGAAGCGTGCGGCTGGTGCAAGGCATACACCCGATCGAGGTGAAGCCGGATGCGACCAATGGATGCGGCGGAAGATTCATGGCTGCGTACAGTGCTTTCAACTCGTCCGGCAACACATTGGCGAGCGGATTGAATTTCAGCCGCGCACCGTCAGCTTCGACGACAGGAATCGCGGCGCGGTCGCCGCCCTGAAACCGTTTGCGGCCATTGATCCAGCCATCGAACGACGACAGCGCGCGCGCCAGCGGTTCCACCTTGCGGATGAAGCAGCACTGATCCGGATTCGAAAACCACAGATCGCGGTCCTTGTCTTCGCGCGCGAGTGTGTCGCTCAGCGGATGAATCGTACGCACGTCGGTCAGCCCGAGCAGTTTCGTCAACGTATCGCGATAGGCCAGCGTTTCCTCGAACAGCCAGCCGGTATCGAGAAACACCACCGGAATCGCCGGATCGACGTCCGCCGCAATCTTCAGGAGCGCCGCCGATTCCGCGCCGAACGACGACACCACGGCGAGCCTGTCACGGCCGACCTGCCGCACCGCAGCCGCGATGATCTCGGCCGGCGACGCCTTGGCGAGTGCACGGTCAAGCTCGGCAGCTTCCGCAACGATGAGCGATGACGAAGGACTGGCAGGAGCCTGTGACAGAAACGACGGTGCTGCGGTCGTCATGAGCGCACTCCTTCCGGCAGATGCATCAGCCGGCGGTGAAACGCGGTGACGCGGCCGTCGCCGGTCGGCTGATAGAATACCGAATAGCGCTTCGCGACATTGGCGAAGGCATCGGCGTCGCTCTGCTTCTTGACTTCAAAAGCATCGAACCCGGCGCGCAGCATGAACACGAACTGATCGCGCAGTACCTGACCGGTGGCGCGAAGTTCGCCGCGAAACTTGTAGCGCTCCCGCAGCAGGCGCGCCTGCGTATAAGCGCGGCCATCCCGGAACACCGGAAACACCAGCGCCACCGCCGCCAGTCTGTCGAGATACGGGAGTAGATCATCGACGTCGCGGTTGTTCGGCCAGATCACGCCGGTTTTGTCCTTGCGCGACAGCGCAGCCTCGGGATCGGCAAGAAACCGCTCGGCCGTGATGAGCACCGCGCCGGCAGCGGGAAGCTCCGCGTCGTCGGCCAAGTGTACATATTCGTCGGCGACGACGGTATTGCCCTTAACGAGTGGCATAGACCCGCTCCTTGAAAGGCTCGACGCCGAGACGCTTCACGGCATCGACGAACAGCTCATCCGGACGCTGGCGCAGCGCCAGATAAGCCTCAACGATATCCTCGATCACATCGGCCACCTGATCGAACGGCACCGCAGGCCCAACGAGGTTGCCGAGCACGGCATTCTCGTCGGCGCGGCCGCCGATAGTGATCTGGTAAAATTCCTCGCCGTTCTTTTCGACGCCAAGAATGCCGATATGGCCGACGTGGTGATGACCGCAGGCATTGATGCAGCCGGAGATATTGATGTGCAGCCGGCCGATCAGGTTCGCAGTGTCATGGTTAGCGAACCGGCGCGTGATCTCCTGCGCGATTGGGATCGAACGCGCGTTGGCCAGCGAGCAATAATCGAGGCCGGGGCAGGCGATGATGTCGGTGACGAGATTCACGTTCGGTGTCGCGACGCCGATCCTGTCGAGCGCGCGCCACAGCGCGGGCAGATCGCGCCTGGCGACATGCGGCAGCGCCAGATTCTGTTCGTGCCCGACGCGGATTTCGCCGAACGAATACTTGTCCGCGAGATCGGCGATCTCGTCCATCTGTTCGGCGGTGGCATCGCCCGGAGGTCCACCCACCGGTTTCAGCGACAGCGTAACAATGCCGTAGCCCGGCGCTTTGTGCGCGGCGACGGAATTCCTGTACCAGGCCTCGAAATTCGGATTCTGCAGCGCCTTCTTCAACTCGTCCGGCGTGTCTTCGAGCTTTTCATACTTCGGATAGAAAAAGCGCGAGCGGATGTCCTCAACCTCGGCGGGGTCGAGCGCCAGCGCGCCGTCGCGCATCTGCACCCACTCCTCCTCGACCTCCTGCTTGAACTTCTCGATGCCGAGCTCGTGCACCAGGATCTTGATGCGCGCCTTGTAGATGTTATCGCGGCGGCCGTACTGATTGTAGACGCGCAGGATCGCCTCGACATAACTGAGAATGTCGCGGTGGCTGACGAATTCGTTGATGGTCTTGCCGATGAACGGGGTGCGGCCGAGACCACCGCCCACCAGCACTTCAAAGCCCGCCTCACCAGCCGCATTCCTGTGGATGCGCAGGCCGATGTCGTGAACCTTGATGGCGGCGCGGTCGTGCTCGGATGCCGTGATCGCGAACTTGAACTTGCGCGGCAGGAACGAGAATTCCGGATGCAGCGTCGAATACTGGCGCAGGATTTCGGCCCAGATGCGTGGGTCCTCGACTTCACCCGGCGCGACGCCCGCCCACTGGTCGGAGGTGACGTTGCGGATGCAATTGCCGGAGGTCTGCATGCCGTGAATGCCGACCTTGGCGAGGTCCGCCAGCGCGTCCGGCAATTCGGCCAGCTTGATCCAATTGTACTGGATGTTCTGCCGGGTGGTGAAATGGCCGTAACCGCGGTCATACTTGCGCGCGACATGCGCCAGCGCCCGCAGCTGCTTCGACGACAAGGTGCCGTAAGGAATCGCGATCCGCAGCATGTAGGCATGCAGCTGCAGATAGACGCCATTCATCAGCCGCAGGGTCTTGAATTCGTCCTCGGTCAGTTCGCCGGACAACCGGCGCGCGACCTGATCGCGAAACTCCGAAACACGTTCGTTGACGATGGTTCGGTCGAGTTCGTCGTAAGCATACATAACGATAGCCTTGAAGGTGTCGCGGCTCAGGCCGAGACGAGAAGATCGATGGTGACGCCCTGCTGGCGGATTTTCTCGCGCAGGTTGCCGGGCTGGATGCCATCCTCGCCGATCTCCACCGGCGCGATGTAAGCGCCGACCGCGCCGATATCATCGGCGACCGCCTCCGCGAGCAGCGCGCGTGCGTCGTCGGCGATGCGTACGATGGCAGCGTCGGACAACCTGTCCGACCATCGATGCGCGGGCGTCCGGTAAATCACCGCGCCGTCGCCGGTGCGGTTGGCCGTGACAATGGAGGGACCGGTGATCTTGATTTTCTGTTGCAGAGGTGAGGTCATTCGGCAGCCATCAAAAGGTCAGAGATGAGGTCATCGGGGGTTGCTTGGAGATTTCCATTCCGCCACGGAGCGGAACGGGAAACGACGTCGCCAATGATCAGGATCGCGGGACCGGTCTTCACCTGATCGGCGAGTGAAGGCAGATCGCGAAGCTTGCCGACCACGGCCTTGGAATCAGGCCGCGTCACCCGCGCGAACACGCCGACCGGCGTGTCCGGCGAGCGCCCCGCGGCAAGCAGGCCCTCGCGGATGGTCGGCGCCGCCGTCATGCCCATGTAGACGACGACGGTCATTTTCGTGTCGGTCAGCGCGGACCAGTCGACATTGCCGGCATCTTCCGCCTTGTGCGCGGTAAGGAACGTAATGCGCAGCGCCTCTTGCCGGTAAGTCAGCGGCACTTCGGATTCAGCGGCGGCACCGAGGCCGGCGGTGATGCCGGGGATCACGGCGTAAGCGACGCCCGCCGCGCGCAGCGCCGCGATTTCCTCGCCGCCGCGCCCGAAGATGAAAGGATCGCCGCCCTTGAGCCGCACGGCGCGTTTGCCCGACTGCGCGGCCTCGATCAGAAGGCGATGAATCTTGTCCTGGCCGATACCGGGCTTGCCAACACGGCGGCCGACCGGCACCCGCGCAGCATCACGGCGCGCACGATCGAGAATTTCAGGGGACACCAGATCGTCGTAGAAAACGACATCTGCGTCCTGCAGCGCGCGCAGCGCCTTGACCGTGAGCAGGTCCGGATCGCCGGGTCCCGCGCCAACCAGCGTGACGATGCCCTCGCCGCCGCTTGCCGCGAACGCCACCGGATCATGAATGGATTTGAGCTTGCGTTCTGCGTCGTCAACGCGCCCGGCGAGAACATCCGCGCCGATCGGGCCGTCGATCACCCGCTCCCAGAACAGCCGGCGCATCGCCACTTCGGGAAGCCGCGCCTTGATGGCGTCGCGCCAGCGCCCGGCGAACGATGCGAGATCGCCAATGCGCGCAGGCAGCAGCGTCTCGATCCGTTCGCGTACGCGACGCGCGACAACAGGCGAAGCACCGCCGGTGCCGACGGCAACGACCACATCGCCGCGATCGACGATGGCCGGGAAGATGAAAGTCGAATGCGCGACCTCATCCATCACGTTGACGGGAATGCCGAGCGAACGCGCGCGCGCTGCCACCGCATGACCGGTGTTGCCGGCGCCTGCGCAGAGAATTGCAATGACGTTAGAAAGATCGGCGGTGAGCGGATCGCCGTCAGCGCGTTCGACACGCGCGGCTGACTCCGCACCAAGCCGCGAGAGATCATGATGGCCGTCGGTGGCGAACCATCGCACGCGCGCATCCGCCGCCAGCAGCAGGCGCAGTTTGGCCTGCGCAAGCTCGCCCTCGCCGACCAGAACGACTGGGCCAGCTTGCAGATCGAGGAATACCGGCAGGAACCGCATGCGAAACTCCGCTTCCCCATTTGCAGGGTTGACTGAAATTATTTTCTATTTATGTATCTTGCAAGCGGTAGAAAGAGAAAATTATTTCTTCTACGCTGCGATGCAAAATTGGAATTTGGTACCACAAACCCAGCGCAAAAGAGATGCTTCTTCTCGTGACACATCTGGATGGCGATCCGCCCCGCCTGAGTGCCGCTGCATCTTTCGCAAGCAATGGCCTGCGGGCAGCGCCCGGGACGGAGTAATTCCATGGCGAATTCTTTGGCGAATTCTTTGGCAACCTCTTTGGCGAACTCTCCGGCATCCAACGCGCCCGCAGCCAAGTCTGCCGCACCGTTGATATCGTCCGTGCCCTCAATGGATCATCTCGACGAACTCGAAGCGCAGAGCATCTACATTTTCCGCGAGGCCTTCGCGCGGCTGAAAAAGCTCGCGCTGCTCTGGTCGCTCGGCAAGGATTCCAACGTGATGATCTGGCTGGCGCGCAAGGCGTTCTTCGGCAAAGTGCCGTTCCCCGCGCTGCACGTCGACACCGGCAAGAAGTTTCCCGAGATGTACGCCTTCCGCGATCAGTACGCGAAGGAGTGGGGTCTCGATCTGAAGGTCGATTTCTGCCCGCCGATCGAGGAGATCGATCCGACGCTGCCGCCCGCCGCACGCTCCGCCGCGCGCAAGACGGAAGGTCTTAAACTCGCGCTCGCCAAGTATGGCTTCGACGGACTGATCGCCGGCATCCGCCGCGACGAGGAAGCCACCCGCGCGAAAGAGCGCGTGTTCTCGCCGCGCGGCCTTGAAGGCGGCTGGGACGTGCGCGATCAACCACCGGAATTCTGGGATCACTTCAACGCCTCGCCGCCGCAGGGCGCGCACTTGCGCATCCATCCGATCCTGCATTGGACCGAGGAAGATATCTGGGCCTACACCCAGCGCGAAAACATTCCGATCATCCCGCTCTACCTGTCGAACAACGGCAAGCGTTATCGGTCGCTGGGCGATCAGGACATTACGAACCCGGTCGTATCGAACGCCTCGAACATCGAGGAAATCCTGACCGAGTTGAAGGGCACCAAAGTGCCGGAGCGCGCAGGCCGTGCGCTGGACCACGAAACCGAAGATGCCTTCGAGCGGCTTCGTGTCGCCGGTTACCTCTGACGTTGGATGAGCGCCCCGATGAACATTGCAGTCTCCAAAGCCTCCCTCGCTCCCGCGCCGAATGGCGTAACCACCCGTCCGCAGGTCCGCATCGTCATCGTCGGCCATGTCGATCAC